>NZ_JBHXVO010000010.1:0-203302 GCF_042672265.1 Nocardia sp. NPDC127526
GGCGTATTGCCTGACCGGCCGGAAGCCTGCCTGAAATTCGTTCAGTTCCAACCGGTCCGCGGCTCCGGCCGCGCGGCCGGTGCGGAATTGGCGAGGGCTTCGAGATCCTCGAGGAACTTCTCGACGCTCTCGGCCCGCGCCTGCGGGGTGCTGACGTGCTCGCGCATCTTCTCCTCGGTGAGGGCGAGCATGGCGGCCGACAGATCGGCCTCCAGATCGCGGATGAGCTGGCGGCGGAATTGCAGGATCTGCTCGCGACCCTGTTTCCGGACGCGCTCCACCTCGTCGGCGGCGGCCTCCCGCATCTGCGCGATGATGCGGTCGGCGTCGACGCGGGCCTCCTCGCGCATGCGCTCGAGTTCGGCCTGCGCCTCCTTGACCGAGGAGTCGTAGGCCTGCTTCGCGGCGAGCAGCCGGTCCGCCGCCCGCTCACTGTCGTCCAGCTGCTTCTGGACCTGCTCCTGGGCCTTGGTCATGATCCTCTTCACCGGCGGGACAATGTATTTCCAGAAGAACCACACAATGACGCCGAAGCCGAACAGCTGGCTGAAGAAGATGGGCCAATCCCAGGTGATGTTGTAGATGCCTTCGGCGGCGAGCAGGTCGTACGCGTCGATCACGACCCCTGTCCTCTCTGATGACCGGCACTGGTTCGGGTACGACCGTTCATGTTCCTGCCGAGCATGCGATCGGCCAGATCGTGAGCGAGCGGTTCCACGGATTCTCGAAGTTCGGCGGCGACCTGATCGGCCTCGGCGCGCAATTGCGCCGTGGTCTCCTCGACGATGTGATCGGCTTCCTGCTGGGCTTCGCCGCGCAGTTCCTCGAGAATCGCCCGGCCTTCGGCCCGCGCCTCATTGCGGATCTCGGCCGCTTCCGCGCGGGCCTTCTCCAGCGCCGTGTTGTAGCGGGCCTCGGCCTCGGCGAAGACGTCGGCGGCCTCCTTGGCGGTCACCGCCGTCTCGCTGATGCGCGCCTCCCGCTCCTCCAGCACCTTCCGGATCGGCGGAACCACGAAGAACCAGATGACTCCGAGCACGATCAGGAAGATCGCGAGCTCGACGAAGAAGGTGCCGTTGGGAATCAGGAAATTCTGCTGGGCCACCACATCTGTTCGCGGAGACATGACCGGACTACTTGCCGGGAGTAGCGAATACGAACAGAGCCATGAACGCTAGATTGATGAAGTAGGCCGCCTCGACCAGACCGACGGTCAGGAAGAAGTTGACGCGCAGCTTGGGCTCGGCCTCCGGCTGGCGCGCGACGCCATTGATCAGGGCAGCACCGGCGAGACCGTCACCGATGCCGGCGCCGATGGCGCCGCCCGCCATGATCAGGCCGCCACCGATGAGCGCGCCTTGGACGATGGTCGCAGTTTCCATTTGTCACTTCCTTTTGTGAAAACGTTGTCGAAGAGGGAGATCAGCAGTCGATCAGTGCTTTTCGTGCTCCACCGCCATCGACTGGCTGAAGTACAGGATGGTCAGCAGGGAGAAAATGAAGGCCTGGATGAGTCCGACGAACATGTCGAACACCTTCCAGATGGCATTCGGACCCCAGCTGATCCAGAAGGGGAACAACGTGATCACCGAGATCATCACGGTGCCGGCGAACATGTTGCCGAATAGTCGCAGCGACAGCGACAGTGGCTTCGCTACTTCCTCGATCACGTTGATGAAGACCATCGGGCCCCAGCCGGTATGGCCCTTGAGCAATTGCTTGACATGCCCGCCCGCACCGCGCCGCCACACACCGGCGAGTTGGTAGAAGACGAAGACGAAGGCCGCCAGCGCGAAGACGAAGTTGATATCCGAGGCGGGCGGTTTGATCAATTCGCCCTGGCCGTACTGCACGGGCAGCACCGAGAGCCAGTTGGACAGCAGGATGTAGACGAACAGGGTGACCGCCAGCGGCAGCGCGAACGGCGCGATCTTCATGCCGATTGCGCCTTCGACCTGATTGCGCATCTGAACGGTGACGGCCTCGAAGAACAGCTGGACGCCATTGGGCACGCCGGAGGTGATCTTCACGCGCAGATAGAAGGCCAGGGCCAGCACGATGATCGCGGCGACCGCGGTGGAGACGATGGTGTCGACGTTGAAGGTCATGCCGAACAAATGCGCCTGCATGTATTCGCCGACATGGATCTTGGCTTCCCCCTCCTCTGCCGCGAACAGACTGAAGGGATCGCCCGGTGGGGCGATCGAAGCGACTGTATAGCTCATGATTGCTGTCGAAGCCCTTTCAGTTCGGGCACAACGGTGTGGTAGATCAGCACGATCTGGAAGACGGCCAGCCCGAAGAAGATTCCGATGCCGTTGGGCCGGGTGAAGATGGCGATCAGGATGGCCAGGCCGGTCAATGAGAGTAGCCGCGCAGCCGAGGACATCGCCAGCTTTTGCTTACTCGGCGTTTCCGAATCGGTGATGCGCACAATGGACATCCAGGTGAGCTGAGCGTTAACCCACCCGAGGGTGAGTCCGGCGCTTATGAAAACACCCAGCAACAATCGATCCAACGCGCCAGTAACCATCAGAGCCAGCACCCCGAGGATCGCCGCAATTGCGGCGGTTCGACGCCGGATCTTGTTGACATCCACTTACGACACCGCCTCGCCGTCATACCACCTCGTCGTGGAGCCGCACATGATCGCAGCATACACAGACGAAGAACATTGTGTGACAACAATTCTGATCTTCAAATTGTTGATCTTGAATCGCGGTAACGGCTTTCGGCCACCCGATTCCGGCAAACTTCCGACCCGCCGAGACCTCCGCAGGTCACAGCCCCGCCGATGAGGGCTTGAAGAATAAATACGGAATGGTTTGTAAGCCTGGCCATCAAGCCCCGCAAACACGGACCCGACGCCGAACGCATTGTTGCGAATAATAGCCGGAGTTGCGCTGCATTCCGGCATCTCGGACACCGCGTGTTCTGAGCAGGGGCCGGTGCGCAATGCCCGGGGGTTGCGGTGGCAGAGTTCGTAGTCATGCCGACGAACCAGACGACCGTCTCGTCCCTGCTCGCCGACCTCGCGCCCGCCCTGCGCGCCGCGCTGACCCGCGTCGGCTACGACGCCGATACCCTCCTCGACGTCCTCGGCGCCGACGCGCACGCCGCCCTCGGCCGCTCCGAGCCGGTGCCGGTGCGCCGCGCCGCACGCGACGCCGGTGAACTCGGCACCCTGATTCGCCTGCTGCTGCTGGGCGATCCGATGCCCGAACGCGAGGTGGCCGCCGCGCTCGCCCCCGTGGACATGGACCGGGCGGTGGCCGCCGGACTGCTCGAACGCGACGGCGGACAACTGCGCGCGGCGCTGGATCTGCGCCCGCTCGACCTCGGCGCCGGCACCCGCTGGGTGCTGTCGGATCTCGACGACTCCATGCACCGCCGCACCCTCGACGCCGAGCACGTGCTGGGCGTCGGCCAGGCCTCGCTCTCGCTGCTGCGCGCGACGCCGACCGATCCGGCCGGCACCGTGCTGGATCTCGGCACCGGCTGCGGCGTGCAGGCCATTCACGCGAAGTCCTACGGCCGCACCGTCACCGGCACCGATGTGAGCAAGCGCGCGCTGTGGCTGGCCGAGGCCAATGCCGCGCTCAACGAGCTGGATCTCGAACTGCGCGAGGGCTCCTGGTTCGAGCCCGTGGCGGGCCGCCGGTTCGATCGGGTGGTGGCCAATCCCCCGTTCGTGGTGGGCCCTGCGCGGATCGAGCACACCTACCGCGATTCCGGGCTCGCCCTCGACGGCGCCAGCGAGCTGGTCATCTCCGGCATTCCGGAACTGCTGAATCCGGGCGGCACCGCGGCCCTGCTGGCGTCGTGGGTGCATATAGAGGGAGAGGACTGGCGCGCGCGGGTGTCGAGCTGGCTGCCCGACCACGGCGTCGACGCCTGGATCGTGCAGCGCGATATCGCCGATCCCGCCCTGTATGTCGGAACCTGGTTGCGCGACGCCGGATTGGATCCGCGTGAGCCGGCGGCCCAGGCGCGCGCCGAACAATGGCTCGACGCCTTCACCGCCGCGGATGTGGCGGGCATCGGTTTCGGCTTCGTCTATCTGCGCGCCATCGACGGCCCGACCGAGTTGCTCGCCGAGGACCTCACGCACGGCTTCGACGATCCGCTGGGCGCCGAGGCGACCCGCTACTTCGAGCGCTCGGCCTGGCTGCGCGCGGTGGCCACCGATCCGGACCGCATTCTGGCCTCGCGCTTCGAGGTGGATCCGGCCACCGCGCTGGAGCGGGTGTACCTGCCCGGCGCGGACGGCTGGGAGCAGCGGGTGGCCCGCCTGCATCGCGGTGACGGACCGCGCTGGCAGCACGAGGTCGACGACACCATCGCGGCGCTGCTGGCCGGTATGCGCCCCGACGGGTTGCCACTGAGCGAACTGGTGGAACTGCTGGCCTTCGGCGCGACCGGCGAGGCCGCGACCTCCGAATTCGAAGCCGCCGCAGTGGGCGTGGTGGTCGGGCTGGTGCGCCACGGCCTCATCCATCCGCGCTGAGCGAAAACGTCTCCTGTCGGCCACGGCATCCCCTCGCCCTCGTTGTTGATATGAACGTATCACATAAGTGGTATGCCCATACCAGCAAAAGGCATAGAACCTTCCCCGGTCAGCGGCCGTATACCCTCCCGGACCGATAATTCGGAGTGATACCGGTCACAGACCAGGCTTGCCGCGCATGATCCGGGGAATGCCGATGACCTGCGCATCGTTGCATCGGCAGCTGGACGGACCAGTAGCAGGGCGGGGATCCATTGACACGTAATCGATTGGGGCGGGCGGCAGTTCGGATCCGGTGGCGGCAATCGCCCGGACACCGGCGGCCGCCGCTGCGACGACCGTGTTCCCCGACCTGCGCCGTTCTCAGGAACTTCTCAGACGTGCGCCGTAAAAACCGCAGCTCAGATGCGGTTTACGCGCGGTGCGGCGGGGAACTTTCCTGATGTCGGGTCCGTTGAACGGAGCGAGACACCACCGACAGGAGGCAAGTCATGACAAGCCCCGCCACCACTGACGTGCGCACCAGCGAACAGGACCTCGACGCCCAGAGCCCCGCAGCCGACCTGGTACGCGTGTACCTGAACGGAATCGGCAAGACGGCGCTGCTCACGGCCGCCGACGAGGTCGAGCTGGCCAAGCGCATCGAGGCGGGCCTCTACGCTCAGCATCTGCTGGAGACGAGCAAACGACTGTCCGCGGCCCGCAAGAAGGATCTCGCGATCCTGGTCCGCGAGGGTCAGGCCGCCCGGCAGCATCTGCTCGAAGCGAATCTGCGCCTCGTGGTGTCGCTGGCCAAGCGCTACACCGGTCGCGGCATGCCGCTGCTGGATCTGATCCAGGAGGGCAACCTCGGCCTCATCCGCGCCATGGAGAAGTTCGACTACACCAAGGGCTTCAAGTTCTCGACCTACGCCACCTGGTGGATCCGGCAGGCCATCACCCGCGGCATGGCCGATCAGAGCCGCACCATTCGCCTCCCCGTGCATCTGGTGGAGCAGGTCAACAAGCTCGCCCGCATCAAGCGCGAACTGCACCAGCAACTGGGCCGCGAGGCCACCGATGCGGAACTGGCGCGCGAGTCCGGGATTCCGCAGGAGAAGATCGCCGATCTGCTCGACCACAGCCGGGATCCGGTAAGCCTGGACATGCCGGTCGGCAATGACGAAGAGGCCCCGCTCGGTGATTTCATCGAGGATTCCGAGGCCACCTCCGCCGAGTCCGCCGTCATCGCCGGTCTGCTGCACCGCGATGTGCGCACCGTGCTGGCCACCCTCGACGAGCGCGAGCAGCAGGTCATCCGCCTGCGCTACGGCCTCGACGACGGGCAGCCGCGCACCCTCGACCAGATAGGCAAGCTGTTCGGGCTGTCCCGCGAGCGTGTCCGCCAGATCGAGCGCGAGGTCATGTCCAAGCTCCGCAAGGGTGAGCGGGCCGACCGCCTGCGCGCCTACGCCAGCTGAGCCCACCCGCCACCCGGCCGCCACCCCTCACGGAGTCGCCAGGCGACGCTGTGACAACCCCAGAACATCGGGCCGTCTTCGAGGCGCCGGCCCGATCCACGCCGGTCGGTTTTCGGTACCCGCTTGTCCCCCTCCGGGTATCGCGAACCGACCGGCTTCTACGTATCCGGCGTAGGATCACCTGCGATCACGGCATTTCCTCCCATCCTGCCGAGCCGACGGAGTGACCATGGCCAAGAAGCAGAGTGTCGAAGAATTCCTCGCCGAGTCGACCCATCCCCGCAAGGCCGAGATCGAGGAGCTGCGCGCCGCCATCCTCCTCGCGAATCCCGGACTCACCGAACAGATCAAGTGGAACGCCCCGAGCTTCTGCGTCAACGGCGACGACCGCATCACCTTCCAGCTCCAGCCCAAAGACGTCGTCACCCTGATCTTCCACCGCGGCGCCAAGAAACGTGACGCCGACATCGACGGCTTCACGTTCGACGACCCGACCGGCCTGATCGACTGGCGCTCCCCCGACCGCGGGCTGATCAGCTTCGCCGACGCGGCCGATGTGCGCGCCAAGCTTCCCGCCGTCGTCGACCTCGCCACCCGCTGGGTGAAGGCCACCGCCGACTGATTCGCCTCGCACCCCCGCCGGGTCCGCCTAGGAGCTGCGCTCGCGGGCGCGAAAGGCGCTGCGGTACTGGTGTGGCGAGGTGCCCAACCGGTGGGTGAAGTGGTGGCGCAAGGTGGTCGAGGTGGCGAAACCGGCTTGCCGGGCGATGGTTTCGATGGCCAGATCGGTGGTTTCGAGTAGTTCGCGGGCGTGGCGGACGCGGGTGGCCAGCAGCCATTGCAGGGGTGTGGTGCCCACCTGTTCCTGGAAGTGGCGGGTCAGGGTGCGGACGCTGAGGTTGGCGTTGCGAGCGATGTCGGCGAGGGTGAGCGGGTGCCGGAGGTTGGATTCCATCCAGATGAGGGTGGGCTGCAGGTGGTTGCCGTCGCCGGCGGGTATCGGATGCTGGATGAATTGCGCTTGGCCGCCTTCGCGTTGGAGGGGCATGACTATGCCGCGGGCGGTTTCGGCGGCGATGGCGGCGCCGAGGTCGCGGCGGACCAGGTGCAGGCACAGGTCGAGGCCGGCGGCGACGCCGGCCGAGGTGAGGAATTGCCCGTCGTCGATGAAGAGGACGGCGGGGTCCACCTCGATACGCGGATGGCGTTGCGCCAGTTCATCGGCGTGCTGCCAGTGGGTGGTGGCGCGGCGGCCGTCCAGTAGGCCGGTGGCGGCGAGAGTGAAGGCGCCCACGCACACCGAGGCTATGCGCACGCCCCGGGCCGCTGCCGCGCGCAATGCGGTCAGCACCGATTCCGGTTGGGGCGCGGCGAAATCGGCGTGCCCCGGGACGATGACGGTGTCGGCGGCGGTCAGGTCGGGCAGGTCCCAGTCGGTGCGCAGGACGAAGCCGCCGAGGGTGGGATCGGCGGTGACCTGCCGGCCGGGCGCCACCAGGCGGACCTCGTAGGCGGGCGCGGGCGTGCGGGAGTTGGCCACGCCGAAGACCTGGCCGGGGATGGTCAGCTCGAAGGGGACCACGCCATCGAGTGCCAGGACCGCTACAACGTGCATGGCCAGAATTTAATGCACCCTGTCATTCTGGCCACTGTCGGGTCGCGGGCGGGGGCCGAAGAATCGAGTCGATCATCCGTTCATCGGCGAACAACGCTGCTATCCAAGGAGATACCGATGGAGCTCTCTCGTAGAAACGTCTTGGCAGGGGCCGGGCTGGCCGGAGTGGCAATGGCGCTGCAGCCCGGTCAGGCGGGGGCCGAGGAGGACGCGCTGGCGCTGCCCGGTACCCCGCTGGCGGCGAAGGCACAACAGCTGATGGAGGATTCGCTCACCGCCGCGATCCGCAATCACAGCGTGCGCGGGTACCTGTTCGGCCGCAGGCTGGCCCAGGAGCAGGGGTTGCGCCCGGGAGCGGATTTCGACGACGAGCTGGTCTACCTTATCTGCGCACTGCACGATATCGGCCTGTCCGACCTGGCCAATGGCGATCAGCGGTTCGAGCTGGACGGGGCGGATTTCGGGGCTCGGTTCCTGGAGGAGAACGGGGTCGGCGACGAGCGGGTGGACGTGGTGTGGGATGCGATCGCCGTGCACACGCTGGGATTCATCGACTCCCCGGTCTTCCGGCGCCGCAGGCGGCCCGAGATCTGGATCGCGGTGTCCGGCATCGGGATCGATGTGGGCGGCGGTCCGGCAGATCTGCCGGCCGGTTACGGCGATCTCGTGCACGCCCGCTATCCGCGACTCGGCGGCGGGCGCGCGCTCGCCGACATCGTCGACGCGCAGGCGCTCGCCAACCCGCTCAAGGCGATGCCCGGCACGCTCGCCAACGCCCTTGTGCAGCAGCGGCATCCGGAAAAGATGCTGGCCGGGATCGGCACGATCGACCTGACGAACAACTGGGGCGATTAGGCCGCCCGCGGGAGCGCCCGGCAGGCCGCCGGGGCCGGCAGGTCGCCCTTGCGGAATCTGTCCGGCGTCACGCCCATGAGCGACCGGAAGTCCGCGGTCATATGGGATTGGTCGTAATACCCGGTGGCCGCGGCGACCTCGGCCCAGCCGGTGTCGCCCGCGGCGGCCAGGATCCGGCGCACGCGGTCGATGCGGGCGAAGTGCTTGGGCGAGACGCCGATTCCGGCGGTGAACAGGTTGCGGAGCTGGCGTTCGCTGACGGCCAGGGTGGCGGCCAGCGCCGGGACCGGGGCGGTGGAGCTCGTGAGGGCGGTGACCGCGGCGGTCAGCAGGCGGCGGTGGTCGCGGGTGGCGGGGTCTTCGGAGAGGCGTTGCGGGAGCCACTGTTCGAGGAATGCGGCGACCTCTTCGGAGTCCAGTTCGGTGAGTGCCGTGGCCAATTCGGCGGCCGGGCCGGGGACATCGCCGAGGGGCAGGGCGCGGTCGGTGAGATCGGCCGCGGGCAGGCCGAGCAGGGGCCGGGCCGCGCCGGGGGCCAGGCGCATGCGGACGCAGCCGGCGGGCTGCTTCGCGGTGGAATAGGTGGCGCGGGTCCGCGGTCCGACCACGAGGGCATCGCGGCGGCCGGACGGTTCGGTGCGCAGCACGATCGTGGTGACGGCCTGTGGCAGATGGGTGAACGGTTCGAAGGGTTCGAAGACGGTGGGGATGTAGCCGATTTCGGTGATCCACGGGCGCAGGGACTCCGGTGGCGGCGTCGCATGCTCGAAGAGTTCGGCGGTCACCACGGCCGCCGGGCGTTCCAGGGTGGTCACCGGATCCACTGTAGGCGGCGCGCCGGTGGTGAGCCGTGCCGGTTTTTCCTATAGCGCGACCAGGTGTGCGCGGCAGTGTCGACGGCATGATCGTGATTACGGGTGCCACGGGCACCATCGGCAGTGAAGTGGTCCGGCAGTTGGCGGCCCGGGGTGAACAGGTGCGGGCGGTGGCGCGGAATCCCGAACGGGCGCAGGTTCCTTCGGGGGTCGAGGTGGTGCGCGGGGATTACACGGATACGGCGGCGATGGCGGCCGCGTTCGCCGGCGCCGAGGCAGTGTTCGTGGTCGGGCTGCTCGGACCGGAATTCGTGGACCTGGATCGGGCGCTGATCGCCGCCGCCCGGGATGCGGGAGCCCGGCGGATCGTGAAGCTGTCGGCCATCGGGACCGGAGATCCGGAACTCGGGCCGGTGGGCTCCTGGCACCTGCCGGGAGAACAGGTGGTGCGGGAGAGCGGGGTGGCGTGGACGATCCTGCGGCCCAGCAGTTTCGCGTCGAACACCCTGAGCTGGGCGCAGCCCATCGCGGCCGGGCAGCCGGTGCCGAATCTGACCGGGACGGGCGCGCAGGGGGTGATCGATCCGCGCGATGTGGCCGCGGTGGCCGTCGCAGCCCTACTCTCCGACGACCACGCGGGCCGCGTCTACACCCTCACCGGACCGGCGGCGATCACCACGCATGAGCAGGCGGCCATGCTCGCCGTCGTGCTGGAGCGGCCCATCGATGTCGTCGACGTACCGCACGACGTCGCGCGGGAGCACATGATCGCCTCCGGCATGTCGGCGGAATTCGCCGACGGCGCGCTCGCGGGCCAGGCCTACGCGCGAACGGGCGGCAATGCCACCGTCACCGGCGATGTCGAACGCGTACTCGGCCGTGCGCCACACGGTTACGCCGAATGGGCGTGGGATCACGCCCCGGCGTTCCTGACCGCGACGCCCGCCTAGTCCGCGCTGGAAGCCTCGTCCCCGAGCGCCTGCTCCAGCCGGCGGAGGATGCCCGGCCACCCGCCGCGCATAATGCTGCGTGACAGCTGCGCGGTGGGATCGTCGGGATCGAATCCGCTGTGCGTCAGCACGACTCGGGTGCCGCAGCCCTCGGGGTGCAGATCCCAGGTGACGGTCCACCCGGCCGGCACGGTGGCGGCGGCGTCCTCCCAGGTGATGCGCAGGCGCTTGGCCGGGACCGCCTCCAGCACCTCGCAGCTGATCTCACCGGAGAAGTTGGTCGCCGGTATCGGCTTGGCGCGCAGGCGGAATCGGGTGCCGACGACCGGCTCGAACCCCTCCGGCTCCATCAGCCACCGCGCCATCAGCGCCGGCGTGGTGAGCGCCCGCCACACCTTGGCCGGCGCATGCGGATAGAACTGGTCGAGTTCGATGGTGCTGAGATCGTCGGTCACTGCTGCGGCTCCGTTCCGTCGTCGGATTCGCTCGGCTCGTCGGGCATGGCATCGAGGGTGGCGCCCAGATCGCGCATGCGGTCACGCCAGTACCGCTCGAACGGATCCAGCCAGGATTGCAGATCGTGCAAGGGCTCCGGCTCCACCCGGTAGTAGCGATGCCGCCCGCGCTTGTCCTCGCCGACCAGACCGCAGTCCCGCAGCACCTTCAAATGCTCGGACACACTCGGCCGCGCCATATCGAACAGTTCGGCGATCTCCCCCGCGGTCCGCTCACCGTCGAGCAGCGCGTCGAGAATGTCGCGGCGGGTGGGATTGGCGAGCGCGCCGAACACCCGGTCGGCGAGACTGGATTTCACGCGGTGCGGCATCTGCCCTTCATTCGCTCGGGAATTCACCGCCGCCGGAACAGCGCCAGCGCGGCGGCGACGGCGACCACGAGAATACCGGCGCACCAGGTGACGGCCGCCGCGACATAGTAGCCGCCGGAGTGCGCCGTCCCGGTGAGCCCGGCGGGGCCCTGGGTCAGATACCGGTTCGCCTCGATGATCACCGTCAGCGGTTGATGCTCCGCCACCCGCCGCAGCCAGCCGGGCATGGTGTGCACCGGCACATAGGCGCTCGACACGAACGACAGCGGCAAGACCAGGAACCCGAATCCCTGCGCCGCCTGAACATCGGCGGTGGCCAGGCCCACGGCAATGAAAACCCAGGTGAACGCCACCGCCGTGAGCAGGCACAGACCCAGCATGGCGGCCGCGCCCGGCAGGCCCTCGCGCACCCGGAATCCCACCGCGAACGCCACCGCCGCGGTCACCAGCAGCGTGCCCGCGGTCAGCAGGTGTGCGCCGGCGGCCCGGCCGAGCAGGACCGCCGCGCGCGGCATGGGCAGCGAGCGGAACCGGTCGACGATCCCGCGCCCCAGATCCTCGGCCATGGCGGGGCCGACACCCATGACGGAGAAGACCACGCCGACGGTGAGGATGCCCGGCACCATGAAATCGACATAGCGCAGATCGCCGGAGGCGATGGCGCCGCCGAAGACATACCGGAAGATCAGCAGGAAGGTCACGCTCTGCAGCACCGCCATCACGATGACGGGCGGATTGCGCACGGTCATCAGCAGCACCCGGCGCGCGACGGCGGCCGTGGCGGCCGGGAGGCGGACCCGCGATGGCGGCACGGTGGCGGTCACGGTCATGCCCTCGCCTCGATTCGGTCGCCGATACCGGCGGTCAATTCCAGGAATGCCTCTTCCAGCGTCGGCTTGCGGACGGTGATCTCCTCGATCGCCGCGGCGGGCACGGCGGCGAAGCACCGTGCGGCGTCCTCTCCCCCGGCGGGTGAGGACCAGGTCATGACACAGGCGTCGGGATCGACGGTGAAGCCGGTTCGCCCGATGTCATCCAGCGCCGCGCGCAACACCTCGAGCCGATCGGCCTCGCGGGTGCGCACGGTGACGATCTCGGCGCCGTGGGCGGCCTTCAGTTCGCCGGGTGTGCCGTCGGCGCGGACGCGACCGCCGTCGAGGACCACCACCCGGTCCGCGAGCGCATCGGCTTCCTCCAGGTACTGGGTGGTGAGCACGACATCGGTGCCGCCGGCCACCAGTTCGGTCACCAAGGCCCAGAGTCCGTGGCGCGCAGCGGGATCCAGCCCGGTGGTGGGCTCGTCGAGCAGCAGCAGGCGCGGGCGGCCGACCAGGCTCGCGCCGAGGTCCAAGCGCCGCCGCATGCCACCGGAGTAACCGCCGACCCGGCGGTCGGCGGCCCCGGCCAGGCCTAGCCGGTCCAGCACCGCGATCGCCGCGGCCCGCGCGTCGCGGCGGGACAGGCCGAACAGCGCGCCGATGATCTCCAGGTTCTCCCTGCCGGTGAGCAGCGGTTCGACGGTCGCGGACTGCCCGGCCAGGCCGATCAGCCGGCGCACCACCGGCGCGTCCTGCCGGGTGTCGTGGCCGAGCACCCGCACGGTTCCGCTGTCGGGCGGCGTGAGCGTCGCCAGCATGCGCACCAGGGTGGTCTTGCCCGCCCCGTTGCGGCCGAGCACGGCCAGCAGGCTGCCCGGCCGCGCGGTCAGCGTCAGCCCGTCCAGCGCGATGGTGTCACCGAAGCGCTTGTGCACCCCGCTGACCTCGAAAAGCGTTGTCATCGTGCACCGTCGGCGATGAGGACATAGGAATTGCCGTCGGGATCGGCGAAGGTGGCCTGCCGTCCCCAGGGCATGTCGGCCGGTCCGTCGACCTGTGCCCCGTCGGCGCGCAGCCGGGCGACGGTGTCGTCGAGATCGGCGCTGGCGAGGATGACGCCGCCCAGGGTTCCGGCGCTCGCGCCCGGGAACGGCTTGTGCAGCACGATGGCCGTGCCGGAGTCGCCGGGAGCGACCTCGAGCCATCGGTTGTCGCCCATGGTGCGGTCGCTGCGGACGGCGAAGCCGAGCACCTCGGTGTAGAAGCGCTTGGCGCGATCCTGGTCGTCGACGAAGGCGGTAATGGTCTGGATCTGCGAAATCGTCATGATCGAGACTATATGTAGGTTTTTACCTACGCGTCAACCGTAGGATTTCTCCTACGCACAGAGGGGGTTCGCTAGGTGTCGAGCAGGAAGGTCTCGAGCCGGGGATAGAGCTTGGTGGCGAACGCGCCGGTCGGCTGCCAGCCCCATCGGCGATACATGGCCGCGGCCGGCGACTCGGGCAGGGTGACGAGCCAGGCCCGGCGATACTCCCGGGTCAGGGCGCCGAGCAGCGTCCGGGCCAGGCCCCGGCCCTGCATCGACGGGTCGACCATCAACTCGACGACTTCGAAGGTTCCGGGCGACTGGAGTCGCCGGACCTGATCGGCGGGTAGATCGCGCGTGACATCGCGATAGAACTCGGTGTCCGGCCACGGCACCGGCGTCGGCCAGCCGTAGGCCACCCCGGCCGTCGCACCGGTCGGGGTACGGCCCTCCAGGGCGGTGAAGCCGGGCTGCTCCAAATGCCATGCGGTCTGCGCGGTGTACTCCATAACATCTCGGGTAGGTGAATTCCAAGGCGGGACACTGAAACAGGCGTTGTACAGTGGCACCCAGCCCGGGAGCCGACGCGCCGCCGCGGCCGCGTCCAAGGACGTCACAGTGAACTCGCCGGGTATCGCCGCCATCGGCGCAACGTAACCCGGAAACTCCTCCAACACAATGAATTCTGTGCGGTGAGGGTCCTCACGAGAACTTCCGCGCAGCCGGGAATGACGGCGTTACAGACGGTCACGCGAATGGCATCGGCACGTCACCGGCCGGGCAAGGTCGCCGCGCAGACTTCTTCTGCACCCGGCGCCGGGCACCGCCCCCTCCCTGCGGCGCCGGGTGCACACCATCCGGCGTTCGGAGGATCCGATGTTCGAATCATGTTGCTCCCCTTATGACTCGGCCCACCTGCTGCGCGTGCGCTACGGGCTACCGGTGGAGGTGTTCGCCGATCGGCCGTACCTCACCATCGGGCGGACCGTGGAAGCCCTCGGCCTGCCCGCCGATCTGGGACGGCACGTGCGGGACGCGCTGGCACACCGGCCCGCCACCCCCGTGATCGCCGACCCGCGCGACCGGCGCTGGATGTTTCTCGTTGCGCCGCCGCTCCCCTATCACCGCGTCCCCGCTCCCCTGCAACACCGGCTGCTCGCGCACGGAGTCTCGGTTCCGCAATCCGGAACCCGGATCATGCTGCCGCGCACCGATGGACCCGGCAGCTGGCACTGGGCGTGCGAACCGGTGCCCGGACCGCTGGTGATACCGCATCGCGCGACGGTCCTGAGCGCCGTCAGGCAAGCGATACTGCAAGGGGCCGACCATGTTTCCGCATGACACCGCCCCGGCGGCGAGCGCGGCCCGCACCCGGACCGGGCTACCCGACTGGCACGACTTGCTGGCCGCATTCGGCGGGCATCGCGGCACGCGGCCCGACGACCACCCCGTGGTGCGGTCGGCCGCGCGACTGGCGGAACTGCACCGCAATCGCCGCGAGAATCCCGGTCACGCATCCGAGATCGATTGCGACAGATCCGAACTGATAGCGCTGATCGACAATTGGATACTGCTCGAGTTCGGTCCCGCGCCGGATCGGCATCCCAGCTCGCCCGGCGGCTTCGTGGACCGCATGGCCGCCGCGCAGGTCCGCGCCAATCGGCTCCTGCACACCAGTGACGACCTCTCCGGCGTACTGGTCCATACCGCTTGGTACCGGCTGGCCGCGCTCGCCGACGGCTGGACCGATTTCGTCGACGCCATCACCCACCGCGACCGGCCGGTCCCGCGGCAGCGGGTGTCCTAACCGGAGTTGCGCAGTGCCGTGGCCAGCCCGTTCATGGTGAGCAGGATGCCGCGCTCCACCAGTTCGGAGTCGTCGCCGGCGCGGCGGCGGCGCAACAGCTCGATCTGGAGCTGGTTGAGGGGCTCCAGATAGGGGAAGCGGTTGTGGATGGACTCCGCGAGCGCCGGGTTGTCGGCGAGGAGTTCGTCGGTGCCGGTGATAGCGGCGTGCATGCGGGCGGTGCGGGCGTACTCCGCGCGGATCATGGCGAAGACGATGTCGCGCAAGGACTCGTCGGGGACCAGCTCGGCGTAGGCCGCCGCGATGTCCATATCGGCCTTGGCCATGACCTGGGCGAGGTTGGACAGCACGGTGCGGAAGAACGGCCAGCGGTGGTAGAGGTCGGTGAGGGCGGCCAGGCGAGCCGGGTCCTCGCCGATCCACTGTTCGATGGCGGTGCCGGTGCCGTACCAGCCGGGCAGCATGACCCGGGATTGGCTCCAGGCCATGACCCACGGAATGGCGCGGAGGTCGTAGACGGAGTTGGTGGGTTTGCGCGATGCGGGGCGCGAACCCAGGTTCAGGTCGGCGACTTCGGCGATGGGTGTCGAGGCGCGGAAGTAGTCGACGAAGCCCGGAGTTTCGTGGACCAGCTTCGAATACGCCCGGCGGGCCAGCTCGGCCAGCTCGTCGAGGACCTCGTAGGCGGGTTCGGCATCGGCGCCCAGGCCCTCGACATCCAGCAGGGTCGATTCGAGGGTGCCCGCGACGAGGGCTTCCAGATTGCGGTAGGCCGTACCGGATTCGGCGTACTTGGTGGAGATGACCTCGCCCTGTTCGGTCAGGCGCAGCGAGCCGCGCACCGCGCCGGCGGGCTGGGCGAGAATGGCGTCGTAGCTGCGGCCGCCGCCGCGGCCGACGGTGCCGCCGCGACCGTGGAAGAGCCGCAAGCGGATTCCGGTCTTGCGGGCGGCGTCCACGAGATCCAGTTCGGCGCGGTAGAGCGCCCAGTTGGCCGCCAGATAGCCACCGTCCTTGTTGGAGTCGGAGTAGCCGAGCATGACCTCCTGCCGCATGCCGCGCGCGGCGACCAGCCGCTGATAGGCGGGCACTTCCAGGGCGGCGGTAAGGATGTCGGCGCCGTGGCGGAGGTCGTCGATGGTCTCGAACAGCGGGACCACGCCGACCGGGCCGGACGGCGGGGTGGCGGCGTCGCCCGGGTCGAGAATGCCCGCTTCCTTCAACAGCAGTGCGGCTTCCAGCATGTCGCTGACCGAGGTGCACATGCTGATGATGTAGTTGGGCACGGTGTCCGCGCCCAGATCGTCGAGGGCGGTCTTGGCCGCGCGCACGACCGCGAGCTCCTTGGCCGCCAGTTCGCTGAGCTCGGCATTGGGCCCGATGAGCGGGCGGCGGGTGGTCAGCTCGGCGGCGAGCAGCTCGACTCGCTGCGCTTCATCGAGCGAGGCGTAGTCGGAATGTACTCCGGCCCAGGCGAACAGCTCCGCCACCACCTGCTCGTGCATTTCGGAGTTCTGCCGCAGATCCAAGCCCTGCAGGTGGAATCCGAAGGTCTCCACCGCACCGCGCAGCGCCGCGAGCTGATCGTCGGCGAGCAGGCCGTCACCGGAGGCGCGCATGGAGGCGTCGACCGTGTTCAGGTCGGTGAGCAGCTCCTCGGGTCCCGCGTAGGGCTGCGCCTCGACATCGATTCCGTCCGAGGGGATTTCACCGAGCGCCCGCCGCGCCGTCGCACTGAGGCGCGCCCGGATGGCGCGAATGGCCCGCCGATACGGTTCGTCGGCGCGCTGCGGCGAATCATCGAATCCGGCGTCGGCCAGGGCCTTCAACTCGGGTGTCACCGGCACCAGCCGCGCCGATTGCGACAGCGACTTCTCCAATTCGACAAGCGAAGTCGAATATCGTTCGAAGGCGACCGACCCGGCGCGATGGGTGGCGCGATGCACCACGTCCGCGGTCACGAACGGATTCCCGTCCCGGTCGCCGCCGATCCAGGATCCGGGCCGCAGGATGGGCCGCGCCAGCAACTCGTGCTGGGGCCAGCGCGCCCGCAGCGCCGTGCGCACCTGATCGTTGATCCGCGGGATCACATCGAACAGGGTGAGGTCGTAGTACCGCAGCCCCACCTCGATCTCGTCCTGAATCCGCAACCGCGCCAACCGGATCAGCGCCGCGCGCCACAGGGCCAGCACCTGCCGCCGGATATCGGTGTCGATGCGCGCGAACTCCGGCTCGTGCTCGGCGTAGCGCTGCCGCCGCCGCATCAGTTCGGTGATGCGGGCCTGCACGTCGAAGATGGTGCGCCGCCGCGTCTCGGTGGGATGGGCGGTGATGACCGGCGACACCAGCGCCCCGGCCAGCAGCTCGGCCACCACGTCCCCGTCCGGCCCGAGGGCGTCGAGCTTGCGGTAGGTGGCGGCCAGGCTGGAATCCTGCGGCGGCTCCCCCGCCGCCACGTGCACCGCCCGCCGCCGATCGCGTTGCAGATCCTCGGCCAGATTGGCCAGCAGCAGGAAGTGGCTGAAGGCCCGGATCACCGGCAGCGCGGTCTTGATGTCCACATCGCGCAGCATGTCGGCGACCGCGCTGCGCTCCACCTCGGAGCGCCGCACCTTGAACGCCTCCACCCGGACCCGCTCGATGAGGTCGAAGACCTCCGCGCCCTCGTGGTCGCGAATCGTCTCGCCGAGGATTCCGCCCAGGAACCGGATATCGTCCCGGAGCGGCGCGGTCGCGGTCTCGATCTGATCTTCGCGCATACAGCCACAGTATCGACCGAGCACCCGCCGGGGCCCTTCCACCCCCGGCCGATCGCATCACACCTTCACACCATGCGGCGCGGACCGATATCGAACCGATTGGGCTCGGGACCGATGCGGACCCGCCCGTACAGCACCGCCGCGCCCTCCGGCGAGGCGAGGATGGGTTCGCACTGGAGTTCGCGCACCTCGGGCAGATCGTCGCATAGCGCCGAAATGCGTTGCGCCAGTTCGGCCAGAGCATCCCGATCGACCGGCTTACCGATATCGCGACCGGCGACGGTGCCCGAGAGCAGCGGGGCCGCGCGCGGGGCGTCGATGAGTTCGGCGGATTCGGCCTCGGTCAGCGGTAGCGCCCGGTACACGCGGTCGCCCAGCAGGTCGATGATGGTGCCGGACAGGCCGAAGCTGATGACCGAACCGAAGGACGGGTCGTCCTGGACCCTGAACATACAGCCGACACCCTTGGTGGCCATGCGCTGGATATGGATTGGGCCACCGCAGATTTCGGCCAGATCGGTATAGGCGCGGCGGACGGCGTCGGGCCGCCACAGATCCAGGCGAACACCGGTCAGGTCGGGGCGGTTGCGCCACATTTCCCCGGTGGCCTTGGCGGCCACCGGGTAGCCGAGGTCCTCGGCGGCGGCGACGGCGGCATCGGGATCGTCCACTTCACGGAAGTCAACGACGCGAATTCCATAGCAGGACAGCAGTTCCGCGGCCTGCAGGTCGGTCAGCCAGTGCGCCGGATCAGCGGTCGTCCACTGGTCGACCAGTTCCCGGGCGCGCGCGGTGTCCACGCCGCCGGGGCGGGCGATCGGCGAGGCGGGGCGGGTACGCCAGTCGGCGTAGCGGCGGACCCGGGCCAGGGCGCGCGCGGCGCGTTCCGGATCGCCGAACGACGGAATGGAGCCGCGTTCGAGAATGCCGCCCGGCCCGCGCGTGGCGAGCAGGTTGGGCATGCCCTGGTCGGCCACGAAGGTGGTGAGAACCGGTGTGCCCGGATCGGATTGGGCGCCGGAGCGAATGGCCTCGGCGTAGGCGGCGACGGCCGTCGGCACCGGCGGGGAGTAGATGACGATGACGGCGTCGACATCCGGATTGGTGACCGCCGCGGCGACCGCCGTCAGATAGTCGGCGGGACTGCCCTGCGGGCCGAGGTGAATGGGTTCGCCCACGTCGAGGCCCTCGCTGCGGGCCGCGTCCACGGCCAGCCAGCTCAGGGCGGCGCTATTGCCGATGACCGCGAGCCGGCGGCCGGTGGGCAGCGGCTGATAGGCCAGCAGCATGGCGCAGTCGAACAACTCGGTAATGGAGTCGACCTGAATGATGCCCGCCTGGGCGAACAGGTTGCGCACCAGTGAGCGGTCCAGGTCCTGCTCGCCCTCCACGCGCGCGGTATTGCGGCCGCTGCTCACGGCCACAATGGGTTTGGTGCGCGCCACTCGGCGCGCGATGCGGGAGAACTTGCGCGGATTGCCGAAGGTCTCGAGGTACAGCAGCACCACATCGGTGTCCGGATCGGTATCCCAGAACTGCATGAGGTCGTTGCCGGAGACGTCGGCGCGGTTGCCGGCCGACACGAAGGTGGACAGGCCGAGCTGCCGGGCGGCCGCCTCACCGAGAATGGCCGCGCCCAGCGGGCCGGACTGGCAGAAGAAGCCGATGCGGCCGCGGCCGGGCAGCACCGGGGCCAGGGTGGCATTGAGGGCCACGGCCGGATCGGTATTGGCGATGCCGAGCGCGCTGGGACCGACCACCCGCATCCCGTGCGCGCGGGCGGCGTCGAGCAGATCGCGTTCGGCGGCGTAACCGCTGGGACCGGTCTCGGAGAAACCGGCGGTGAGCACGACCAGGCCCTTGACGCCCTTGGCCATGCAGTCGTCGAGCACCGAGCCGATCTCGGCGGCGGGCACGGCGATGACCGCCAGATCGACCTCGTCCGGAATATCGCGCACGGTCGGGTATGCGCGCACCCCACGCACGGCGGTGCGGGTGCGGCTCACCGGGAACACCGGGCCCTGGAAGGCCCCCGACAGCAGATTGGCCAGAACCGCGCCGCCGACCCGCGCGGTCGAGGGCGTGGCGCCGATGACGGCCACCGAGCGCGGGGTGAGCAGATTGCCGACGCTGCGCGCCTCGGAGGCGCGTTCGCGGGAATCCCGCACCGACAGCAGCGCTTCGGTGGGATCGATGGCGAATTCCAGGTGCAGCACCGAGCCGTCGCGGCTGCGCTGCACCTGGTATCCGGCATCGCGGAAGACCTGCACCATGGCGTTGTTCTCGGCCAGTACCTCGGCGACGAAGGTCTCGATATCGTTCTCGGCGGCCGCGCCGGCGAGATGCTCGAGCAGGATGGAGCCCAGGCCGCGGCCCTGATGCTCGTCGGCGACCACGAACGCCACCTCGGCGGCGCGCGCGCCGGTTCGCTCGGCCAGGAACTCGTAGCGGCCGACCGCGATGATGTCGTCGCCGAGCTCGATGACCAGGCCCACCCGGTCGTGATAGTCCACGTGGGTGGTGCGGTAGAGGTCCTTCGGCGTCATGCGCGGATAGGGCCCGAAGTAGCGCAGGTACCGGGTGCGATCGGAGAGCCGCTCGTGGAAGCGCTGCATGGGCTCGGCGTCCTCGGGGGTGATGGGCCGCAGCCGCACCACGCCGCCGTCGGAGGCCAGCACATCGGCGAACCAATGCAGCGGCGGCGGAGGCGGATTCACCGGCGTGCCGGGAGTGTCCGCGGGCAGCGGCGGATTCACCGCACCGGCCCCGTTGCCCGGGACGGCTGCGGGATCGGCGGATTCAGTCACGGGGATCCTCCGGATCCAGGCCGAGCAGCCCGAAAGTCGCCCGGCGTGTTGCCAATACGGATGTGTCGAGGGCGCGGCGCGCGCGGTCGGCCCGCTCGTCGCCGGTTTCGCGACCGCCGCCGGGACCGTCCCACCGATCGAAGGTGGTGTCGGCACCGTCGCCCATGGTTTCGGGCGGCGCGACCGTCGGCGCGTACGCCCCGACCCGATCCTTCCACTCTTGCGGAACGGCGGTACCGGGATCGATGGTGCGATCGAGGGCCGTCGCCAGCAGATGCGTCCACGCCCGCGGCACCACGCGGATCAAGCCGTACCCGCCGCCGCCGACCGCCAGCCAGCGGCCCTCGGCATAGGTGTCGGCCAGCTCCCGCATGGCGAGGAAGGCCGCGCGCTGGCCGTCCACGCTCAGTTCCAGATCCGCCAGGGGATCCTCGCGGTGCGTGTCCACCCCGCACTGGCTGATCACGATCTGCGGCCGGAAGGCGGCCAGCGCGCCCGGCGCCACCGCGTGGAATCCGCGCAGCCACAGCGCATCCCGGGTGCCGGGCATGATCGGCAGGTTGATCGCCGTGCCCTCGGCCTTGCCCATGCCGGTCTCCTCGGGCCATCCGGTATTGGGCCACAAGGTCGCCGGATGCTGATGGATCGAGAGGGTCAGCACGCGCGGGTCGCCGTAGAACATGCGCTGCACCCCGTCACCGTGGTGCACGTCCACGTCGATATAGGCGATGCGGTCGAAACCATTGTCCAGCAGCCACGAAATCGCCACCGCCACATCGTTGTACACGCAGAATCCGGCCGCCGCCTCGGGCATGGCGTGATGCATGCCGCCGCCGATGCTGACCGCGCGCCGGGTCCGCCCGGCCGCGATCTCCCGCGCCGCCGCCAGGGTCCCGCCCACGATGACCGAGGCGGCCTCGTGCATGTGCGGGAACACCGGGTTGTCGGTGGTGCCCAGCCCGTAGGGCGCCACCGCCGGCGGCGGGCCCGGCGGCCGCACCGCGTGCTTGACGGCCTCGACGTAGTCGTGGGTGTGCACGCGCAGCAGATCCGCCTCCCCCGCCGCGCCCGGCGTGAGCGTCTCGACCCCGTCGAGCAGGCCGAGCCCGTGCGCCAGCGCCATGGTGAACTCGAGCCGCGCCGGCCGCATGGGATGCTCGGGCGTCCACGCGTAGTCGAGGAACTTGTCGGTCCAGACGACGGTTCCGTCGCCACGCGCTAGGTCAGGCATACCTGCCACGCTAATGCGTTGCACACATTCGTAGGCTGATTGCCTCGCAACGCTGTCGTACCCCCGCGCCATCCTGGTGACGGCGCAAACCCGCAGGGAACACGCAGCGCGTGCTCGGTGTTCTCCGTGCGTTCGCGAAATAAGCTGTCGCCCGGTGCAGCCGCCGCGCATGGGTAGAATTCGTGCCGACGAAGGGGTTAACAGGTGAAGGATCTGGTCGACACCACGGAGATGTACCTCCGTACCATCTACGACCTCGAGGAGGAGGGCGTGACGCCCCTGCGCGCGCGCATTGCCGAGCGCCTCGAGCAGAGCGGCCCGACGGTGAGTCAGACGGTCGCCCGGATGGAACGCGACGGTCTGCTGACCGTCGCCGGTGATCGTCATCTCGAGCTGACCGAGAAGGGTCGGTCCATGGCGGTGGCGGTCATGCGCAAGCATCGGCTCGCCGAGCGGCTGCTGGTCGACATCATCGGGCTCGATTGGCAGAACGTGCACGCCGAGGCGTGCCGCTGGGAGCATGTGATGAGCGAGGAGGTGGAGCGCCGCCTGGTGGAGGTGCTGAACCACCCGACGACCTCGCCCTATGGCAATCCGATTCCGGGTCTGGACGAGCTGGGCGTGCAGCCGAGCTCCGGTGCGGAGGAGAAGCTGGTGCGGCTGTCGGACCTGCCCGCGGGGCAGAGTGCGGCGGTGGTGGTGCGCCGGCTGTCCGAGCACATCCAGACCGATCCGGAGATCATCAATCAGTTGCGTGAGGCCGGCGTGGTGCCGGACGCCCGCGTGAACGTCGAGACCAAGCCGGGCTCGGTGGTCATCCTGGTGCCCGGGCATGCCGGATTCGAACTGTCCGACGAGATGGCGCACGCCGTCCAAGTGAAGTTGGTCTGAGATTTGAAGCTTCTGGTGACCGGAGGCGCGGGCTACGTCGGTGGCGTGTGCGCGCAGGTGCTGCTCGAGGACGGCCACGAGGTGGTGGTGGTCGACGATCTGTCCACCGGCAATGCCGAGGGCGTGCCGGCCGGGGCGAAGTTCGTCGAGGGCGATATCGCCACGGTGGGCGCGGAGCTCATCGCCGCCGAGAACTTCGACGGGGTGCTGCATTTCGCGGCGCAGTCGCTGGTGGGTGAATCGGTGCAGCAGCCGGAGAAGTACTGGCACGGCAATGTGGTGAAGACGCTCACCCTGCTGGAGGCCATGCGCGCCGCCGGCACGCAGCGGCTGGTGTTCTCCTCCACGGCGGCGGTGTACGGGGAGCCGGAGCAGGTGCCGATCGTCGAGGACGCTCCGAAGGCGCCGACGAATCCGTACGGCGCGTCCAAGCTCTCCATCGATTACGCCATCACCTCTTACGCGGTGGCGCACGGGCTGGCGGCGACCAGCCTGCGGTACTTCAATGTGGCCGGCGCGTACGCCGGACTCGGCGAGAACCGGGTGGTGGAAACCCATCTCATCCCCCTGGTGTTGCAGACCGCGCTGGGCCAGCGCGAGTCCATCTCGGTCTTCGGCACGGACTATCCGACGCCCGACGGCACGGCGGTCCGCGATTACATCCACATCCGCGATCTGGCGCAGGCGCACCTGCTGGCGCTGGCACAGTCGCAGCCGGGCGTCCACCGCATCGTCAATCTGGGTAGCGGCACCGGTTTCTCGGTGCGCGAAGTCATTTCGTCGTGCGCGCGGGTGACCGGCCTGCCCATCAACGCGATCGACGCGCCCCGCCGCGCGGGCGATCCGGCCGTGCTCATCGCCTCCAGCGACCGCGCCATGGCGGAGCTGGGCTGGCGGCCCGAGCACACCGATCTGGACGAGATCGTCTCCGACGCCTGGGATTTCCTGCGCGCACTCGGCGATCGCGCGCACAGCGCCCGCTGAGCCGGCTCTCCCCCGTGGCCGCGCCGCGGATTCATGGGTGCTCGGCCCCGAGGTCGATACCCAGATCCGCGGCGGCCTCGCGACCGGAGTCGGTCAGGCGGTGCAGGCGTGTCGGGCACATACCGGTCTGCAGGCCGATATCGAGCAGGACCGCCATGCGGTGCTCCGGATCGGCGGACAAGGCCGCCTCGAGCGCAATGCCCGCCAAGGGTCCGTCGCCGCGGACGTAGGCGGCGTAGCCCAGGAGCGCGGCGGCTTCGGCGCGATCCGGATCCGGCAGCACGCGGGTCAATTGCAGCCACAGGGATTCGGCGGCATCGGCGTGCCTGCCGGGCATGAGCCCGAACAGCATGTCGCGCACGGCTTTGTCGCGCAGTGTGACAGCCAGTTCCGCGAGCTCCGGTGGATCCGGCCGCGCCCCCGATTCCACATTCGCGATGTGCCACAGCACCTTCCGCAGCGCGGCCCGGGTGTAGGAATCGGGATCGCCGTGCCGCACCGCCCGCGCCAACTGCCGCGCGGCCTCGGCCGTCGCGGCATCCAGGACCGCCACGACCTGCGCCCGGGCCTCGGAATCGACGGTCACGAGATCGGTGAGCTCGGCGCGTGATCCGCGCATCGGACGCCCCTCCAGCACCTGCCGCAGGGCGACCATGGAACTCGCCGGATCCGGCTGCCGCCCCCGCCGGGCCGGTCCCAGCAGACTCCACCAGGGCAGCTCCGCACCGATCCCGGTGACGGCCCACGCACCCGCCAGCGGAATACCGTCCGCGTCCAGGCGATGTTCCAGCGCGTGGATCAGATCTCGATGGCGGCGAGCACGCACACCGCGATGGTGCTCGGCGGGCGGCGTCGCACGGTCGTCGACGATGAGCGCGATCGCGGCAATCGCATTGTGCCGCACACAGACCCCCGCCACTCGCTCCAGAATTTCCGCGGTGGCCGCGCGACCCGGATTGTCCAGGTCCAGCCGGACCACCACCTCCACACCGGCCTGTTCCGGCGCGCCGGGATCCTCCCGCAGCGCGGTCACCACCAGCGATCTGGCGGGCGGGAAGCCGAGCATGGCGGGCACCGCGGCGATGAACTCACCCGGATCCCGCAGGCACGAGCCGCTATGGAGCGGCGAAACGCCTTGCGTCGAGCCCGGCCGGTCCGAGCCGCTGACGGCCTCGATCTCGCGCTGCTCGCGGGATATATGACCGGTGGCGTACTCGGCTCCGGCGGCGCACCCGTCGCGGGCGCTGACCGCTGGCACGACGCGCGGCTCGTCGGCTCGATGGGGTTCGGTGGGCGGCGCATCGCCGGCCGCTGGTGCCGTCGCGATGAAGGCGGCCGGATCTCGCAGGGGTGGTACGGGTCCGGGGTCGACGGCGTTGTCGGCCGGCTCGACGGCGCTGTCGAGGTGGTCGGGAGGTGTGGGTTCGGCGGGCGTGGTCATGACGTCGAGCGTGCGCGGCGGCGTCGGTGCCGTCGCTCACGCCGACCTGGGATTTTCGCTCGGTTGTGGACAATCGCTCGCGCCGTGCGGAATTCGGCGCGGCGAGTGCCCGGGGCGGGTGGGGTTGTCGGTGGCCGGTGCTACCGTGCGCGGCTTACGCGGGGCCGGTCTTGGCGAGGATCTCCACGTAATGCGGGTTGTACATGATGGCGAGGACATTGCCGAAGGGGTCGATGACCGAGGCGGTGACGAAGCCGGTGCCCTGGCCGCGTTCGGTGATGGGCTCGAATTCCTTGGCGCCCAGGGCGAGCAGGCGCTCGTAGGCGGCGGCGATGTCGTCGACGTGCCAGTTGACGATCTGGCCGCCGGGCCGGTCGGGGTGGCTGGGTGCGAACTTGCGGTTGATGATGCCGAATTCGCCCTGGTAGTCGCCGATGCGCCACTCGTAGTAGCCGCCGGGGACGGTGAAGTAGGGCTCGACGCCGAAAAGCTCGCTATACCAGGCCTTCGCGGCCTCCAGGTCGTCGGCGTAGTAGTTCGCGGTCGCCATTCCACGCAGCATTGTCGTTCTCCTCGATCGGTGTTCCGAACTTCTCGAGATCAATGATCCGCCCCAAAGTGCTCACCGAATGAGCACTTTTTCGGGCAGAATTTTTTTCATGCGAGCGGACCGATTGGTGGCGACCCTGTTGTTCATGCAGACGCGCGGGCGGGTGACCGCGGCCGAGGTCGCGGCCGAGCTGGAGGTCTCGGTGGCGACGGCGCGGCGCGATCTGGAGGCGCTGTCCACGGCCGGGATTCCGGTGTATCCGCAGCCCGGGCGGGGCGGGGGCTGGGCGCTTGTCGGCGGGGCGCGCACGGATCTGAGCGGGTTGACCGCGGGTGAGGCCCAAGCGCTGTTCCTGCTGCTGGGACCGGTCGCGACCGGCACGCCGGCCACCAAGTCCGCGCTGCGGAAGCTGTTGCGCGCCTTGCCGCAGACCTTCCGCAGCGCGGCGGAGGCCGCCGCGGGCGCGGTGGTGGTCGATGCGGCGCGCTGGGGTGAGTCCGATGCGCAGGCGCCCGCCGTGGTCGAGGAACTGCAGCGCGCCGTGGTGCGCCGGCGCCGGGTGCGATTCGGCTACGAGCGCAAAGGGGTTCGCTCCGAACGGACGGTCGATCCGTGGGGGCTGGTCGACAAGGATGGTGTCTGGTACCTGGTGGCCGGGACCGAGCGGGGGCAGCGGACCTTCCGGGTGGATCGCATGAGCGAGGCCGAGATCACCGGCGAGACCGCCCACCGGCCCGCGGATTTCGATCTGTCCACGGTGTGGTCCGGCGTCGTCGAGGAGGTGGAGCGGCACCGGTCGACCCTGTCGGCGACCGTGCTGGTCCCGGCTCCCTTGCTGCCGATCCTGAGCAGGCAGCAGGGGCGGCACTGTGTAGTGGACGGCCCGATCGGCGATGGCCGTGTCCGCGTGCGGATCACCGCGCCCACGCCGCTCGATATCGCCCGCAACCTCGCGGGCTGGGGCGCGGACCTGGAGGTGGTGGAACCGGACTCGGTGCGCGACGAAATGTGCCGTCTCGGTGACGAACTGGTCGAACGGTATCGGCGCTGAGTCAGCCCTTGCGCACCTTGCTCAATGCGGTGGTGAACAGCGAATCGAGAGCCTCCGCGTCGGCCCTGCCGTCGGAATAGGACATGTAGGTCACATTGATTCGCACATCCCCGATCTGACCGACCAGGGACTGCATCTTCCGGGTGAGCCCCGCCCCACCGGATTCGGAGCTCACGGTGCGCCGCAGGGCGAGGGTGTCATCGGCATCCAGCGGTGGCGGCGGATCCAATTCGGTCGTGATGGTGGCGGTCGTCCCGCCCAGCCCCGCGCGCACGGTGCCGCAGCGCTGCAATTGATCTCGCAGTTTCGACAGGGGCTGGTCGGTGCGCACGAGTTCGACGGTGAGCGTGGCGCGAGTGTCGTCATCGGTGCCGACGCTGACCACCGGACCGGCCGTGGGCGCGAGCGGTATGCACGCCCCGGGCTCGACCTGCGCGCCGGGCAGAATGCCGTCAAGATCACTCGCCGCTTGGCTCGCTATATCGTTCGGCAGCACCACCGCCGGATAGCCCGAAGGAAACTGGGACGAATCGGGCAATAGCCGAGCCAGTCCGCCATCCACATAGGGCGTCGTCGCGGCCGGTCCGCGCGACGCCACGGGTTGCCCCGAAATGGTCGTCCCACAGGCGGCGAGCAGACAGCCGAGCACCACGAGGGCCACGGCGCGAACGGATTTACGGCACGGCGAATCCGGCACGATCACCCGTCCACTATGCCGAATATCGGCTGATCACACCGATTGCGACACACCTAACTCTCAGGAGCTCTCAGGGGCTTCGCCCCTGAAACCCCAAGAGCGCCACGTTGCGGTATCGCCCGAAACCTCGAGAGCGCCACGCTCGAGCTTCGCCCGAACCCCAAGGGCGCCTCGCTTCGGCTTCGTCCCTGAAACTCCAAAGGCGCCGCGCTGCGGCTTCGTCCCTGAAACTCCATGCGCGCCACCCTCGGGCGTCACCGGGAATGCTCATCCGGGTCGGCTGCGTTGCAGGTCGGGTGCGGGCCGTGCGCGGCCCGTCGGCGCATGAGGGACAATGTGGAATGGTCGCGCAAGTGGGCCACGCAGGAAGGAGTACGCGATGGACTACGAGTCGCGAATGTACGAGCTGGAGTTCCCCTCTCCGCAGCTGTCGTCCGCCGACGGCGCTGGTCCGGTGCTGGTGCACGGGCTGGAAGGTTTCACCGATGCCGGCCACGCGGTGCGTTTGGCGACCACTCACTTGCGGGAGAGCCTGGAGAGCGAGCTCGTCGCCTCGTTCGATATGGACGAGTTGCTGGACTACCGTTCGCGGCGGCCGCTGATGATGTTCAAGACCGATCACTTCTCGGATTACACCGAGCCGGAACTGAATCTGTGGGCGCTCAAGGACACGGCGGGCACGCCGTTCCTGTTGCTGGCCGGGCTGGAACCGGATCTGCGGTGGGAGAAGTTCGTCACCGCGGTGCGGCTGCTGTCCGAGCAGCTGGGTGTGCGCCGCACCATCGGGCTGAGCGCGATCCCCATGGCCATTCCGCATACGCGCCCGCTGGGCATGACCGCGCACGCCAGCGACAGCGACCTGATCGGCGATCACCAGCGCTGGCCGGGCGAGCTGCAGGTGCCGGGCAGCGCGTCCTCGCTGCTGGAGTACCGGATGGCCCAGCACGGGCACGAGTCGGTCGGCTTCTCGGTGCACGTGCCGCACTATCTGACCCAGACCGCCTATCCGGAGGCCGCGCAGACGCTGCTGGAGAGCGTGGCGGAGAACGCGGGCCTGGAGCTGCCCCTCGCGGCGCTCACCGAACAGGCCGCGCGGGTGCGCGAACAGGTCAACGAGCACATTGCCGGCAATTCCGAGGTGGAGACCGTCGTGCAGGCCCTGGAGCGCCAGTACGACAGCTTCGTCACCGCCCAGGAACGCCAGTCGAGCCTGCTCGCCCCGGACGCCGATCTGCCGACCGGCGAGGAGCTGGGCGCGGAGTTCGAGCGCTTCCTGGCCGAGCAGTCCGGTTTCACCGAGGGCGAGGGCCCCGAGGGCGGCGACTTCCGCTAGCGGCGGACGGCGGTGGTCATAACCGCTCGACCGGCGAAGTAACGTGGTGGGCGTGCAGCTATCCGAATTGATCCCAGACCGCGCCGTACCCGATGTGGACCCGGACTGGCTGTACGAGACCTTCGCGGACTGGACCCTCGAGCAGGGGCTGACGCTGTATCCGGCGCAGGAAGAGGCCCTGCTCGAGCTGTTCACCGGCGCGAACGTCATTCTCGCCACCCCGACCGGCTCGGGTAAGTCCATGGTGGCGCTCGGCGCGCACTACGCGGCGCTGCAGCGCGGGCAGCGCAGCTACTACACGGCGCCGATCAAGGCCCTGGTGAGCGAGAAGTTCTTCGCGCTGTGCGAGGTGTTCGGCGCGGACCGGGTCGGCATGGTGACCGGTGACGCGGCGGTGAACCCGGATGCGCCCATCATCTGCGCCACCGCGGAGATCGTGGCCAATCTGGCCCTGCGCGAGGGCGCGGCGGCCGATGTCGGCCAGGTGATCATGGACGAGTTCCACTACTACGCCGATCCGGATCGCGGCTGGGCGTGGCAGGTGCCGCTCATCGAATTGCCGAAGGCCCAATTCCTGCTCATGTCGGCCACTCTCGGCGAGGTCGACTTCTTCGCCGCCGATCTGAAGCGCCGCACCGGGCGCGACACCGCCATTGTCTCCGGCGCGGAACGTCCGGTGCCGCTGAGCTTCTCGTATGTGAAGACGCCCATCACCGAGACGCTCGAAGACCTGGTGACCACCAGTCTCGCGCCGGTCTACGTCGTGCACTTCACCCAGGCCGCGGCCATGGAGCGCGCGCAGGCGCTGATGAGCGTGAACTTCTCCTCCAAGGCCGAGAAGGACGCCATTGCCGAGGCGCTGGGCGAATTCCGTTTCGCCACCGGCTTCGGCAAGACGCTGTCGCGGTTCATCCGGCACGGCATCGGCGTGCACCACGCGGGCATGCTGCCCAAATACCGGCGGCTGGTGGAGAAGCTGGCGCAGGACGGCCTGCTGAAGGTGGTGTGCGGCACCGACACTCTCGGCGTCGGCATCAATGTGCCCATTCGCACCGTCATGCTGACCGGGCTCACCAAATACGACGGGGTGCGCACTCGCCGCCTCAATGCCCGCGAGTTCCATCAGATCGCCGGGCGCGCCGGTCGCGCCGGATTCGACACCATGGGCACGGTCGTGGTGCAGGCGCCCGAGCACGAGGTGGAGAACGCCCGGCTCATCGCCAAGGCCGGGGACGACCCCAAGAAGCTGAAGAAGGTGCAGAAGCGCAAACCGCCGGAGGGCTTCGTGTCCTGGTCGGAGGACACCTTCGACCGGCTGGTCGCGGCCGCGCCCGAGCCGATGGTGTCGCGCTTCCACGTCACCAATGCCATGCTGCTGAATGTGATTGCGCGCAAAGGCAATTGCTTCTACGCCATGCGGCATCTGCTGGAAGACAATCACGAGCCGCGGACGGCGCAGCGCAAGCACATCCTCAAGGCGATCCGGCTCTATCGCGCGCTGCGCGATGCCGGGGTGGTGCAGCAGCTCGACGAACCCGACGAGTTCGGCCGCCACGCCCGGCTCATGGTCGACCTGCAGCGCGACTTCGCACTCGATCAGCCGCTGTCGCCGTTCGCGCTGGCCGCGCTGGAGCTGCTCGACAAGGACTCCCCCACCTACACCCTCGATGTCATCTCCCTCATCGAAGCCACCCTGGAGGATCCGCGGCAGCTGCTCATGGCCCAGCAGCACAAGGCCCGCGGCGCCGCCGTCGCGGAGATGAAGGCCGACGGCATCGAATACGAGGAGCGCATGGAACTCCTCGAAGAGGTCACCTGGCCCAAACCGCTGGCGGAGGAGCTCATCCTGCCCGCCTACGAGACCTACAAGGCCGGGCATCCGTGGGTGTCGGAGTTCGAGCCCTCGCCCAAGTCCGTGGTGCGCGAGATGGTGGAGCGGTCCATGACCTTCGCCGAACTCGTCTCCGGCTACGAGCTGGCCCGCTCCGAAGGCGTGGTGCTGCGCTATCTCGCCGACGCCTACCGCGCGCTGCGCCGCACCGTGCCCGAACAGGCGCGCACCGAGGAACTCGACGACATCACCGAATGGCTGGGCGAACTCATCCGCCAGGTCGACTCCAGCCTCCTCGATGAATGGGAGCAGCTCACCAATCCGGGCGCGGAGACCGATACCGAACAGGTCGCCTTCGGCGCGGAGACCGTGCGCCCCATCTCGGCCAATGAGCGCGCCTTCCGGGTGCTGGTGCGCAATGCCCTGTTCCGCCGTGTGGAGCTGGCCGCCCTGCAGCGCTGGGAGGCCCTGGAGGACTTCGGCGACGACCTGGACTGGGAGACCGAGCTCGAGCCCTATTTCGCCGAATACACCGGTATCGGCACCGGCCCGAACGCGCGCGGCCCGAAGCTGTTCCAGGTCGAGGCGCGCGACGGGTTCTGGCATGTGCGCCAGGTGCTCGACGATCCGGCCGGCGACCACGGCTGGTCCATCGACGCCGTGGTGGATCTGGCCGAGTCCGATGCGGCCGGTGAGGTCGTCTTCGACGAGGTCGGCATTACCGCGGGATGATCGCGCCGGGCGGCGTCGGGTCCTACTGACCGTCCGGCCGGAACAGTGACGAAGTCGACCGGGCTATCGGTTCGTTTTCCGAGGCACACGGCGTGTATTGTCGCGCAGGTTGCCTGAGTCCCGCCGCTGCGGCCGATCGAAAAGAGTTCCCTTAGATTGACCGATCGAAACCTGCCCGAGTCCCCTTGTCTCGTCATCGACCTGGACAAGGTGCGCGCGAACTACCGCGCACTGCACGCCGCCCTACCTGCGGCACGAATTCGCTTCGCCGTCAAGGCGAGTCCCGTGCCGGAGATCATCCGGCTGCTGAACGACGAGGGCGCGGAGTTCGACGTCGCCAGCGTCGGCGAGATCGATCTCTGCCTCGAACAGGGCGTCGACCCTGCGGTCATGTGCTACGGGAATCCGATCAAGAAGGCCGCCCATATCGCCCGCGCCTACGCGGCCGGCGTGCGGCGCTTCGCCTGCGATACCGAGGACGATCTGGAGCGCATTGCCGAGCATGCGCCGGGCTCGGAGATCGAATGCCGGTTCCTGTCGGCGGCGCCGCAGTCGCAGACGCCCTTCGGCACCAAGTTCGGCTGCGCGCCCGGTGAGGCCGTGCACCTGCTGGTGCGGGCGCGCGATCTCGGGCTGACGGTGGTCGGGCCCTACTTCCATGTGGGCTCGCAGCAGCTGGATCCGATCGCCTGGAAGATCGGCATCGAGCAGGCCGGCGCCATCGCGGAAGCGCTGGCGGCCAAGGACATTCCTGTTACTGCGGTGAATATCGGTGGGGGACTTCCGATTTCATACGCGGGCCCGGCTCCGGAACTGAGCGAGCTGGGCGCGGTGATCGCCGAAGCGGCGGCCACCCATCTCCCGGAACACACCGAACTCGTCGTCGAACCCGGTCGCGCCCTGGTGGGCAATACCGGTGTGATTCACGCCGAGGTGGTGAATGTTCGCCAGGCGCCCGACGGGAGGCGCTGGGTATACCTCGATATCGGCCGCTACAACGGTATGGCCGAGACCGAGAACGAGTACATCGAGTACCGGATCCAAACCGATCGGGACACCGATCCGAAGGACGAGGCGGTGGTCGCGGGTCCGACCTGTGACGGCGACGATGTACTGTATCAACGCACGCGGGTCCTTCTTCCGACCACGTTGCGAGCCGGTGATCCCGTTCGGATCCTCGAAACCGGCGCCTATACGGCGAGCTATTCGTCGGTGTCCTTCAACGGTTTTCCGCCTCTGACTGTGCATGTCATTGGCGCTGAGCGAGAGTGAGTTTAGCCATGACGGCAGAATTCACCGGCTGGCACGTGCTGGCCGAGTTCGGTGGTGTCGACGCGTCCCTCTGCGACGACCTCGAACGACTCGAAACCGCGCTTCGAAAATCGTTGGTCGCCGCGGGGGTGACCATCTGCGATGTCGTGCGCAAGAAGTTCGAGCCGCAGGGCGTCACCGTCCTGGCTCTCCTGTCCGAGTCGCACGCCTCGATTCACACCTACCCGGAGTCGGGTGACATCTTCGTCGACGTATTCACTTGCGGCAGCATCGGTTCCGGCGCCACCAAGGCCGTCGAGCTGCTGCAGCAGGAGCTTTCGCCGAAGAGCGTGAACATCGAGGTAATCCAGCGCGGCCACACCGCCCGCCGGATCCACGAACCGGTGGGCGAGGGCCTGACCCGGGTGTGGAACATGTCCGATGTCATCGTCGACACCAATACCCCGTTCCAGCACATGGTGATCGCGCGGACCGAGCAGGGCGTGTCCCTGTTCTCCGACGACGATCGCCAGTCCACCGAGTTCTCGCAGCTCACCTACCACGAGGCCATGCTGGTCCCGGGGTACGCGCTGGCCGAGAAGCTGGAGAAGGTGCTCATCATCGGTTCCGGCGAGGGCGTCGCCTCGCAGATGTCGGTGGCCGCGGGCGCCGCGCTCGTCGATCACGTCGATATCGACCAGCTGGAGGTGGAGCTGTGCGCGAAGCACCTCCCCTACGGCTACTCCGAGGCCGATCTGGCCGAGGCGGTCGCGCAGACCGGCCCGATCAAGATGCACTACGCCGACGGCTGGGACTTCCTGGCCAAGGCCGAGGCCGACGGCGTGCGCTACGACATGATCTGCATCGATCTGCCGGACGAGCGGGTCGAGGACGCCCAGCACAACCGCCTCTACGAGGACGAGTTCCTGCTGCGCTGTAAGGCGCTGCTGGCCGAGGGCGGCGTGCTCGCCGCGCAGGCCGGCTGTCAGACCATGTGGCGCAACGAGACCCTGAAGCGGTCGTGGACCCGGTTCCACAACCTGTTCCCCACGGTCGTCCCGTATGTCAGCGACGAGCACGAGTGGACCTTCATCTTCGGCACCCCGAAGACCCTGGAGGATCCGGTCGCCAAGATGACCGCCACCCTCTCGGCCCTGCCCTACAAGGCCGAGACCATCGACGAGCGGGCCCTGGTTCGCGGCGCGATCGAGCCGCACGCCCTGCGCGTCGGCGCGACCGTCGGCTAGTCGACACCCCTTCTCGAGGCGCCCCGCACGAATCCGTGCGGGGCGCTTCGCTTTCCGTGGTCCGTGACGACGAATCCCGAAGCTGTCGGAGCTTTCTGGAATGCTGGATGTATGGATCCGATCCACTTCGAGGACGCCACCGCCTTCGACACCTGGCTGGCCGCCAACCACGCCGCCTCCGACGGTGTCTGGATGAAGATCGCCAAGAAGGGCTCCGGCATCCCCTCCATCACCGAAGACGAAACCGTCGACGTCGGCCTGTGCTGGGGCTGGATCTCCGGCCAGCGCAAAGCCCTGGACGACAAGTACTACCTCCAGAAATACGTCCCCCGCCGCCCCCGAGGCCATTGGTCCCAAATCAATGTCGAGAAGGTCGAAAAACTCCTCGCCGCGGGCCGCATGCGCCCACCCGGCCTGGCCGAGGTCGAGGCTGCCAAGGCCGACGGCCGCTGGGCCGCCGCCTATCCCTCCCAGCGCGACTTCACCACCCCCCTGGACCTGGAAGCGGCCCTCACCGAAAACCCCCGGGCCGCAGCCGCTTACGCCGCCCTCGACCGCACCCGCCAATACGCCCTCGTCCTCGATCTCCTCCGCGCCCGCACCCCCGGCACCCGCGCCAACCGCCTCGCCCGCACCCTCGCAACGCTGTCGGCCGACGACTGACCGCTGAACTGCCCCCTCCCTCGTCATCCCGGCATGCCCCTCCCTCGTCATCCCGGCATGCCCCTCCCTCGTCATCCCGGCATGCTTTTGGCCGGGATCTACACCAGCCCCGAGGCGGATCGCACCTATCCGATGATCCTCTGCGTGCTCGGCACGCTGGCCATCCTGCTCCTCGGGTTTGGTCTACGGCATTCTGGCGGCGGCCACCGCGCTGTTGCTGCTGCGAATCGCCCTCGGCCTCAGGCAGTCCGCACTGTTCCGCGGATCGGCCTGATCGGGGATTAAGCTGCGTGATGTGCCGGAGCAGGTGGAGACTGCTCCGGCACGCCACCGCTACCGGGTCAGCGGACTTCGCCGAGGGCCACGCGATGCTTTTCGTTGTCGATGTTCAGCACGCGAACGGTCAGGGTCGCACCGACTTCCGGCGCGGCCGACCACTCTCGCCATTCATTGCGATGCAGCAACCCGTGCACGCCTGGAGCGACTTCGAGGAAAGCGCCGAACGGCACGATCGATACGACCGCCGCTTCCACGGTCGATCCGACCTCGTGCGCGGCGACGAACGCCGGCCAGGCGGTTTCCGGATTCTCCGATGGGGACATGTTCACCTCCTTTCGCTGTCCCGTAATGGATTACGGAGAGACGCGAAGGAGGTTCGGCGGGCCCCTGGCCCGCCGGATGATCACAGCTCGGCCGGGAAACCCGTCCGTGCAAGGCTATTCGCCGACCCGGCAGTCACGGGGACGACCTTAGCCCGAAGCGTGGGCGTTCGTCCAGCCGCCCGCATGGCCGTGCGACGCCGTCGGCGGTGTGCTCCGGACCACCGGAAGGCGCGCTTGACTTGGAGTGCGCTCCAAGTCGTAGCTTTCATGTCGTGAGCGAGGCTCACCAACTTATCCGGCGTCACCAAGGAGGATTTCCCGCATGATCGCGACCAGGAAACTCGGCGAGCTGACCGTGAGTGCGCAGGGGCTCGGCTGCATGGGGATGAGCCAGGCGTACGGCGTGCGCGACAATGACGACGAGTCGATCGCCACCATTCATCGGGCGCTGGAACTGGGCGTGACGATGTTGGACACCGCGAACATCTACGGGCCCGAGACCAATGAACGGCTCGTGGGGCGGGCCATTGCCGATCGCCGGGACCAGGTCGTGCTGGCCACCAAGTTCGGCATCGTGTGGACCGGGGACGGCGGTATGGAGGCGCGCGGCGACGCGGCCTATGTGCAGCAGAGCTGCGATGAGTCGCTGGCCCGCCTCGGCGTGGACCATATCGACCTGTACTACCAGCATCGGGTGGACCCGAATGTGCCCATCGAGGAGACCTGGGGTGCGATGTCGGAGCTGGTCGCCGCCGGAAAGGTACGCTACCTGGGCATTTCCGAGGCGTCGGCGGAGACCGTTCGCCGGGCGCACGCCGTGCATCCGGTGACGGCGCTGCAGAGCGAATGGTCGCTGTGGACGCGCGATATCGAGGCCGAGGTGGTGCCCACCTGCCGTGAGCTCGGCATCGGCATCGTCCCGTTCTCACCGCTGGGCCGCGGGTTCCTGACGGGCGCGATCACCTCCACCGAGGATCTGCCCGCCGATGATTTCCGCCGCCGTCTCCCCCGCTTCGCCGACGGCAATCTCGACAGCAATCTCGCCATCGTCGCGACGCTGCGCGAACTCGCCGAGGAAAAGGACGTCACCGCAGGCCAATTGGCACTGGCGTGGGTGCAGAGCCGCGGCGCGGACGTGGTGCCGATCCCGGGCACCAAGCGCCGCACCTACCTCGAACAGAACGTCGCCGCCACCGAGATCACCCTGACCCCGGAGGATCTGGCGAAGATCGAGGCCGCGGCCCCCGCCGACGCCTTCGCCGGCGACCGCTACCCGGCGGAGATCGCCCGCGCGGCCGGGAAGTAGTTCCCTTGCGCCACAGGCTCGGCCGCGCCCGGAGTCACGCGGCCGAGCCGTCGAGCGCGGCGACCACCGCGAGGGTGTCGTGATAGTAGGGCCGGAACTCCGTGACCAGCCCGTCGCGGAAGCTGATCCATTGCAGCAGTGAGGTTTCCAGCATGCGGCCGGTGTTCCGCGCCCGGAATCGCACCCGGCTGTACGCCACCACCGCGTGCTCATCGCTCACGAATCGCTGTTCGTCGAAATACAGTGCGTCCCAGGCCTCGTGCATGGTCTCGATGAATCGCCGAATGCCTTCGTGCCCGCGCCACTCGCCGCCGTAGGGCAGTCCGGCCGCCTGATACAGCACGACATCCTCGGCCAGGTATCGGGCCATGCCCGCGAAGTCCGCGCCCTCGGTGAGGTAGGCGGCCTCCGCCGCGTAGAAGCCGCGTAGCACGTCGAGCAGGTTGGTTGCCATGCCAACCGATGGTGGCGGAGCGCCGCCGCCGGCGCTGGCGGAGTTCGGCCGTCGCGCTCGCACGCGAGATTGTCGGATCGAGACGCTACAGTCGCGGGCGTTCACGGCTCCACGAATTGGGGAAATATGCTCGACGCGGCAACGACTTTCGGTAGCGACCAGGCGGCGGAGGACCGCTGGGAAGCGCCTCGCGACTGGTGGGCGTTGGCCACCCCCACCCGCGGGCTCGGGCCGCAGCACGGCCCCGCGGTCAGGAGCGAAATCTTCGATCGGGCCACCGTGCCCGCCGCACAACAGGGACAGATCACCGGGATATTCGAGCGCACGGCCGCGAGCGGTGCGACGGATCTGGCCGAGGCCGGGGCCGAGGCGCTGCGGGACGCCGCGGCGTGCACACCGCTCGGAGCCGCCGTCCTGTCGCTCGCGGTCGAACAGACGCCTGACCATTCGACCGGGGTCGCCGTGTATTACACCGCCGACGATTGGGTGCGCGAGCGCGGCATCTCCTTCGCCGCCGAGGCCGCCGCACTGCGGACGGGACTCGCGTGCGACGGGAACTTCGACTTCACCACGCGCCGATACAACCTGACGCTGCGGCGGTTCGCGCCCGGCGAGATCGGGGCCGGCGCCGCACCGGACGCCCTGTTCCGGATGCGGGCCCGGCTCGCCGCCGCGCCCGAGGAGCAGTATCGGGAGGCGGTGGCACGGCTGGCCGGACTGCGGACCGCGCCCGCCACCGTCTCGGTCCGGGTGGCCACCTCATTCCTCGTACCATCCGAATCCGATTGGGTCGCCGCGGATCTCGAGGAACTGCCGCCCAGCGGCGGGGGCTTCCTGTCCCTCCTGCCGGCAGCCTCGGTCACCGACCGGGCCGCCCTGGAGCGTGTCACCCGCCCGTTCGGCGCGAACGTCTTCCTGTACGACCAAGGCAGACAACTGCTCTACTCCATGCTCACCCGGCTCGGCCCGGACTGTGCGGGCATGCTCGACCGGATGCTGCGCGATCGGGATATAGCCGAGCACTCGGTGCGTCAGGTGAGCGACATCCTGTCCCGGTTCCCGACCGATGAAGCGTTCGGGGTGCTGGTGGCGCGCGCCGATCAGCGCTTCGTGCTGCCCGCGCTGATCGCTGCGGCACAACGATTTCCGCGGCGGGCGCTGCGGCTGCTGCGGCCGGCCGCCGATCGCTCGCCGCTCGCCCGGATGGTCCTACGGACCCTGGCGTACGCCCGGCCGGAGGTCCGTGCCGAGCTGCCCGCCATCGTCGCGTTCGTGGATCCGCGGGCGCGCACTGCCGCCCAGGCGAATCTGCCGGAGATATTGCGGAACCCGCCGTGGCAAGGCTCCCGCAAGGCGACCAAGCCGGTGGTGATCCGGGATATCGCGCCGCACCGGCCCGGTCGCCTCACTTGGGCGGACGGTGAGCGGGAGGAATGGGCGGGACTGCATGTCCACGTGTGGCACAACCTCCGCAGCAATCCCGCCGAGACGCTCGCCGAGGCGCTGCGGAACTACCGCCCCCACGAGAACATGGTGCCGCACATGTTCGCCGTCGCGGCGGAGGACCTGGTGCGACCGCATCTCGCGACGGTCGTGCCGGGCCGGCCATGGAATTGCGAGGCCGCGTTCCGCCGGATTCTGGCGCGCTTCGGCGAGGACGCCGTCAACTATGTGCTGCGCGCCGTACAGTCCAATCCGACCAATCTGATCCCGATCCTCGGTCCCGTCACCGGAACCGAAGTGACACAGTCCATGTCGCGCTGGCTGGACGGCAAGAAGACCCGCCCGCTCGCCTTCGCCTGGTTCGACCGCAATCTCGCGGCGGCACTGCCGGATCTGATCGCGACCGCGCTCGAGAAGGCCGGAAAGGCGCGCGGGCACGCCGAATCGGCCCTGCGCGCCCTCGCCCAGCGCGGCCATCGCGCGGCGATCGAGAGCGCCGCGGCCCGATTCGGCGAGCGCGTCGCCGCCGCGATGAGCGAACTCCTGGATGCCGACCCCCTGCTCCAGCTGCCCGCCAAGATCCCCGCGCTCCCGAACTGGCTCGAGGTGCGGACGCTGCCCGCGCTGCTGATGCGGGCCGACGATGCGCCGGTCCCGACGCAGGCCCTCGAATACGCCTGCACCATGCTGGCCATGAGCGGCCCGAACGGCGACTACGCCGGCGTCGCGCACCTGAGGGCGGCCGCCGACCCGGATGCCCTGGCCGAATTCGCCTGGGGCCTCCTGGAAGCCTGGCGGCTGGCCGACTACCCGTCGAAGGACGGCTGGGTGCTGCACGCTCTCGGACTGCTCGGCACGGACGAGACCGCGCGCCGCCTGGGCCCGCTCATCCGGCTCTGGCCGGGCCAGGCCGGGCACGCCCGCGCGGTGAGCGGACTGGATGTGCTCACCGCCATCGGCACCGATGCGGCGCTCATGCAGCTGCACGGGATTGCGGAGAAGTCGAAGTTCAAGGGGCTCGAGACGAAAGCGCAGGAGAAGATCACCGAGGTCGCGGCGGATCTGGGGCTCACCGCCGAGCAGCTCGCCGACCGTCTCGTCCCCGAGTTCGGCCTCGACGCCGATGGAACCCTCGTCCTCGATTACGGCCCGCGCGCCTTCGTCATCGGCTTCGACGAGCAGCTGGCGCCGACCATCTCCGACGCGATCCGCGGCGAGGACGGCTGGCGGCCGGCAGGTCGCCGCAAGTCCCTCCCGAAGCCGGGTGCCAAGGATGATCCCGAACAGGCGGCGGCGGCCTACAAGGCTTTCAGCGCATTGAAGAAGGACGTGAAATCCGCTGCCGCCGACCAGATCCGCCGCTTCGAACGCGCCATGGTGAGCGGCCGCCGCTGGCCCGCCGACGAGCATCGGCGCCTGTTCGTGGACCATCCGCTGCTGTGGCACCTGTCGCGCCGCCTGATCTGGGCGACCTTCGACGAGAACGGCTGCGCCACAGCATCGTTCCGCATTGCCGAGGACCGCAGCTACGCCGACACCGCCGATGACATCGTCATGCTGCCCGAGGACGCCGCGGTGGGCATCGCCCATCCGCTGCACCTCGGCGACGCCCGCACGGCGTGGGGTGAGATCTTCGCCGATTACGAGATCCTGCAACCCTTCCCGCAGCTACAGCGCGAAATCTATGCCTGCACCGAGGAGGAACGCCGCGGTAGCGTCCTGCCCGAGTTCCAGGACCGCACCGTGCCCACCGGAAAGATCCTGGGCCTGAGCCGCTTCGGCTGGGATCGCAGCGCACCCCAGGACGGCGGCGTCTCCACCGAGATGGTCCGCGTGCTGGGCGGCGGCCGCTCGCTGGTCATCGATCTGGAGCCCGGCATCATCGCCGGCCTGGCTCTCGAATTCGACGAGCAGAAGATCGGCGTCCGCCTGGCCTCGACCGGTCACGAGGACTACTGGGAGCGCAACAATCACACCGCCCCCATCTTCGCCGACCTGGACCCGATGACGATATCGGAGGCGCTGCGCGAATTGAGCCATCTCTCGTAGGCCCGATCACCAAGGGGGCCGGATTATTTCGGCCACTCCGGTGACCGGCCGAGCATGGCGACGATCCGGTCCAGCGCATCCGGGCCGGACCAGGAGACCTCCGGTGCGAAGGCCGCGCCGGGGGCGACCCGGATCTCGCCGCCCGGCACCGCGGCGGCCACCTCGTGGGCCGCCGCCAGCACCTCGGCATCGAAATGCACCGGGATGCCCAGCGTCTTCGCCACATCCCAGGAGTGGACGACATAGTCCACGAGGTGGAAGCCCACCGCCTGCGCGGCGGGGAATCGGTGGGTGGCGCTGAACTCCGGCAACGCGACCTCGCGGTCGAGCAAGCCGGGTTCGGCGAAGGCCGCCATGACATCCGCGGCGGCCTCGCGATACCCGCGCACCGGGTCGTCGCCGAGCGGGCGGGTCTTCCAGTCCACGAGGTCGTTCGCGCCGCGAGCCGAGGCCGCGAAGCCGCGGTGCTGGGCGATCATGTGGGTCAGCAGGCCGTGCAGGGTCCAGTCGGCACACGGGGTCGGTTTGCTGAGATCGGCGGCGGTGAGCCGGGCTACCAGGTCGATGCTGACCTCGACGGCTCGTGCGTTCAGGGCGATGAGGTCCGGCTTATTTGTAGGCATGCGCTTATCGTATGCGTGAGCCTATAGTCGTTCAAGCGGTATTTTCTTTCCATGCCCGAAGCCCCCCGTCCCGATCTCGCCGCGATGATCGCACCGCTCGGCCGGGCGCTCATGGCGGCGGAAATGCCCGTGCTGGAACGGCACGGGCTCACCATGTGGGCGTATGCCGTGCTGCTCGGACTCGGCGGGGAGCCCGTCTACACCCAGGCGGCGCTGGCCAAGGCGATCGGCGCGGACAAGACCCGCATCATCGCGGTGCTCGACGATCTGCAGCGGCGCGAGCTGATCACGCGTGCACCGGATCCGGCGGACCGGCGGGTCAATCTCGTCTCGCTCACCCCCGCCGGGCGCGACCTGCGCGATCGCGCCCAGGCCGAGATCCAGCGCAACGAAGAGGAATTGCTGTCGCAGCTGCCCGCGGCGGATCGGAAAGCATTCCTGCGCTCCTTGCAGATCCTGGCGGCGACGGTCGCGGAACAGGCCAACTGACCCGGCCGAGCCGGACCTGGAACCCTCGAGCTTCGTCGTGCCGGTGTCGGTATCGCTCGCTAGAGTCGCTGCCGTTCACCGCTCCACGACTCGGGGGATCATGGGGCGAGGTGGACATGATCGCCGAAAACCGGGGAGGGACAGCATGACCGAGCTGCGGCGCGCCGATGAGGACGCGTGGGTGGTACCGGACTCCTGGTGGGCCGAGGCCGACCGGTTCCGGGGGCGGGGGCCGTCGCGGCCCGTCCGGCTGGACGAGAAGGCCGAGACCAGGTGGAGCGAGCTGCGCACCGACGAGCGAGTGCGGCCGATACTGGAAGCCACTGCGGCCGAGGGGTATACCGATCTCGCGGCGGCCGGATCGGCGATGGTCGACGGCACGGACGAGACTCCGCTCGGCGCGGCGGTGGTGGCGTGGATCGGCCAGCGCGTCAGCCGCCGGGACCGCGATGCGGTCGCACTGGTCACCGTGGCGGATGCCTGGGTCGCTCGGTACGGTGCGGGCTTCGCCGCGGAGGCCGCCATCCGGATGTCCGGAATGGTGATCCCGTCGAACGAGGGGCATGTGCGCTCGATTCATCCTGCGGCGCACTACAACTCCAGCGCCATCGACCTGCTGCGCCGGTTGCGTGCGTTGTTGGCGGAGCTGCCCGAGGCGGAGTATCGCGCGGCCGTCGACCGAATCGGTGTCCTGCGTGCCGATCCGGGCACCGTGGCGGCGCGGCTGGCTGCGGTGTATCTGTTTCCGACAGAACAGGAATGGCTGGACGCCGACCTGCACGCCGCCATGCAGAACCGGCCGAGCTATCGGGATTCCGCCTGGACCGGGATGGTGTCGTCGGCGACGACCGTCGACCAGCTGACCGCGCTCTCGCCGCCGCAGGGTGGGCTGTTCGCGTGGGACTTCCTGGGGTTCGCGGTGGCGGTGAATATCGGCCCGGCGGTCGCGCCGTTCATGGCCGAGGCACTCGACAACACCGGTTTGCGGCCCGATATTCACCGGGCGGTGGCGGAGATGCTCGCGCACTTCCCCACCGATGAGGCCTTCACCGTGCTGCTCGACCGGATCGACCGGAATACCGTGCGCGCCGCCCTGCACGCAGCGATCGGGCGGTTCCCGCGCCGCGCGCTGCGGCTGCTGTCGGCGGTTACCGCGCCGACACCGGTCATCTCCGGACTGCTGCGCGCCCAAGCCCATATGCACCCGGAGTTGGCCGCCGAACTCGGCATCACCATCCAACCCGCAGCGAGCGCGGTCGCCTATGACGGCACCGCCGCATCGGACGAACTCCCCGATTTCCTGCGGATTCCACCGTGGGAGTGGCGGCAGCCTTCGGCCGACTCGATCGTGGTACCCGGTCTCGGCACGCCGCGACCGGTCACGCTCGATTGGCAGGAAGGCGAGCGGGAGCGCTGGGCCACCGCCCGCTACCCCTACCAGGACCCGAACGAGACCGAGCCCGCGGACCGTGACTGGCCGGCCGTGATCGCCACCGCGCTGGCGAATCAGCACTCGGACCGCCGCTACAAGCTGATTCGCACCTTCTGTGCCGCGCCTACCGAGCTGCTCATCCCACACCTGGATGTGCTGCAACCGGAACACTTCTGGGGCTCGTTCTCCGGAATGAACCGCATCCTCGCCCGCTTCGGCGACCCGGTGGTACCGCTCATAGTCGCTGCGGTGCAGGTGGATCCGGCCGATCGCGCCGAGGTGCTCGCACCCTTGGCGGGCACCGAGGTCACCCGCCTCATGGCGCGGCTGCTCGGCGGCCGCAGGACCGCGGGGATCGCGACCACCTGGTTCGACCGCCACATCGCCACCGCCGCACCGGATCTCATCGCAGCCGCACTGGACAAACCCGCCCGGCCCCGCAAACAGGCCTGGGCCGCACTGCATCTGCTGGCCCGGCGCGGACATCGCGACCTGCTGCTGGCAACGGCCGCCGGGTACGGCAGCGCGGCGGTCGCGGCGCTCGAAGCCGAACTGATCACCGATCCCCTGCTGTTGCTGCCCGCCACGATTCCGGCACTGCCCTCCTGGTTGATACCGGCCGCACTGCCGCCGATCGTCCTGCGCGACAACCGCCGTGCGCTGCCGGCGGAGGCGGTCACCACGGTGTGCACCATGCTGGCCTTCCCCGACGAGCACGGGCGCTATGCCGGTGTGGACCGGATTCGGGAGGCCGGCGATCCGGTCTCCCTGGCCGAGTTCGCGTGGGCGCTGTTCGAGACGTGGGGTGCTGTGAGCTATCCGGCCGCGGACGGGTGGGTGCTGCGCGCGCTCGGCCGGCTCGGCGATGACGAGACCGCGCGCCGTCTCACCCCGCTCATCCGGGCGTGGCCCGGGGAGTCCGCACATCAGCGTGCGGCCAACGGCATGGTGGCGCTCGCCGAGATCGGCACCGATATCGCGCTCATGCAGCTCAATGGCATTGCCGAGAAGGTCAAGTTCAAGGGCATCAAGACCGAGGCGCAGCGCATGATCGCGCGCATCGCACAGCAGCGCGGCCTGACCGCCGAGCAGCTCGCCGATCGGCTGGTGCCGGATCTCGGATTGTCCGCGAATGGCGTGCTGCACCTGGATTTCGGTCCGCGGCAGTTCATCGTCGGCCTCGACGAACAATTGCGACCGACCGTCAGCGATGCCGACGGCACGCCACGCAAGAGCCTGCCCAAGCCCGGCGGCAAGGACGATCCGGAACTCGCGGCAGCTGCCGTCAAACAGTTCAGCGCCTTCAAGAAGGACGTGAAAACCATTGCGAGCGGCCAGATCCGGCGTCTGGAACACGCCATGGTGGCGGGCCGCCGCTGGTCGCCAGCCGAGCATCGGCAACTATTCGTCGACCACCCCCTGGTCCGTCAGCTGACGCGCCGGCTGGTGTGGGCGATCGTCGATCCCGACGGCGCGGTCACCGGGTCGGTGCGCATTGCCGAGGACGGCAGCCTCGCCGACGCCCACGACGAACCCGTGACGCCGCCCGGCGACGCCCGCCTCGGCATCGCCCACCCGCTGCACTTGTCCCACACCCTGGCGGCCTGGGGCGAGGTTTTCGCCGATTACGAGATCCTGCAACCGTTTCCGCAACTGGACCGCGAAACCTACCGGCTCACCGAGGAGGAGGCCGCGGCGGATCGCCTGGAGCGGTTCATGGGCATCAAGGTTCCGGTGGGGAACGTCATGGGCTTGTCGCCGCGCGGCTGGGAACGGGAAGCGCCCGGCGACAATGGCGATTCTCGCTGTGTCTTCCGGGCTTTCGGCAGCGTGTCGGTGATGGTCGACGTCGATCCGGGCTTCAGCGCCGGTATGCCGCCGAACGCCCGCGGCGATCATCAGGAGCTGTACCGCGTCTGGTTGAACGACGGCGGGCCGGATCACCACTGGTGGCGGGGTGCGAAGACCGCGCCCTTCGGCGTGCTCGACCCGGTACTCGCCTCGGAAGTCCTGCGCGATCTCGAATACCTCACCGCCGACCCGGGCAGCGGGCGGTAGTGCGCCCAACGGCTGTCGGTAGCGCTGATTACAGTCGGTCGCGAATCACGAAGTACGACACGGGGGACCGATGACGTTATCCGAACACCGCCCGGCATCCAGGGAGGAACTGCCGGGCGATGAGGACGTGTTCGAGCCGACGGCAGCGCAGCGCAAGCAGTTGCTGTACCGGCGCGACGGGTTGCTGCGGCCGCCGGCGCCGGCGGTCGACGCCGATGCGGTGGCAGTACGGGCGCAGGCGTGTGCGGAGTTCTACGGGCAGGCCATCGAACGGCTGCGGACCCGGGACCCACGACCGGTCCGGGTGCTGTCCGAAGCGCCGGGTGCGATCGGCGAGCTGCCCATGGAGGTGGCGGCCGCACTGCTGAGCACGCGCATCGATGTGCCGAGCCGGGCGACGCCCGCGCAACGGCGGCAGGCCACAGCGGATGTCGCCGCGCTGCTGGATCATTGGTGGGCGGTGCGCGGTCCGGTCTTCGCGGTCGAGGCCGCGCTGCGGGCGGTGACCGACCCGCTGTGGGAGGCGTCCCGCTATTACCCCGACAGCGAGTACGCCATGGTGCGCGCGGCGCTGGGCGGACTGCGCAACCGGCTCGCGTCCTGCCCGGACGAGGAGATGCCCGCCATCATCGCGCTGCTGGACGGCTTCCGCGGCGTCTCACGGCCCGCCCGAGCGGCCGGTTCCTTCCTGCTGCCGTCGCAACGGGAGTGGGTGTCCGCGGATATCGAGGAGGCGGTGACGGCGGAGGATGCCCGCGCGTGCCGCCTGCTCGTCGATGCGGCGAGTACGCCGGCCCAGCTCCAGCGGCTCAATTGGGTCTTTCACGGGTGGGCGCCGGTGGAGGGCGTGGCACTGTGCGACGGCGATTCGGCGATCGCCGTGATCGACGGAGCCGGATTCGACACGGTCGCGGTGTTCGAGACCTGGTTCGATCACTGGGAGACGGGGTTGCCGCTGCGCAAGGCGATCGCCCAGGCATTGGCGGTGATCCCGACCGATGCGGCCTTCCTCGCGCTGGCCGGACGCACGGGCCACCCGCCCGCGATGGTGGCGGTGCGGGAAGCCGCCAAACGGTTCCCGAGGCGCGCATTGCGGTTGTTCGACCCCGCGCGGCACACCGATCTGCTGCGCGAGCACCTGGCCGGGCACCTGGACCTCGCCCGGTCCATGGCGGCCGAATTGCCGTCCGCCACCGTCGGTCTCATCGAGGCCGAGGGGCGGCGCGCGGAGTCCGCGCAGGGTGCGGCGGCCGTCGCACCCGACCTGTTGCGCGACCCGCCGTGGACGACCCGCATCCGGACCGAACCCGTTGTGGTGGAAGGCCTCACACCGCCGCCCGGGGTGGATGTCGGGTGGCTGCCCGCCGATCCGAAGGATTGGCGCGGCCTGATGGCCTTCGGCTCCCCGGAGCTGGTCGACCAGGCGGTGCTCTGGCTGGACCGGCGCTCCTATCGGGCCGTGGCGCTGAACTATCTCCGCCGCCATGCCCGGTTCGTGGCGCAGCGGTTGATCCCTCGCGCGCTCGGCGCCGCGGCGAAGGAACGCCGCAGCGCCGAACGCGTGCTGCGATTGCTGGCCGATCACGGCTACGGCGACGAAATTCGAGGCGCGGCGGTCGAATACGGCGCGCCGACCGCGGCGGCCGTCGACGCGATGCTCGGCGTGGATCCCCTCACCCTGCTGCCGAGCCGGATCCCGGTCGTGCCGGACTGGATCAATGTGACCGCCCTCCCGTTGGTGCGCACCCGCGACGGCGCGCCGCTGTCGGAGACGGCGCTGCACAATCTCCTCGTCATGCTGATGCTCGCCGACGTCGGCCGTCCCTATGCCGGCGCCGCCCGCGCCGGCGAATTGTGCGATCCCGCAACGCTGGCCGACCTCGCCTGGGAATTGTTCGCGCAATGGCAGCGCTCGGGTGCGCCCGCCCGGCATGACTGGGTGTACGAGGCGCTCGAAGCGTACGGCAATGACGACACCGTCGCGGCGCTGCTGGAGCATGTGCGGGCGAATCGATCGGATCGGCGGTCGGTGACGGTGCTCGACGCGTTCGTGGCCATCGGGTCCGATGCGGCGCTGCTGGCTCTGAAGTTCATCAGCGAGAAGGTGAAGACCACACGGGTGCGCCAGGGTGCGCGCGAACGCATCGAGGCGGTGGCGGATCGGATGGGGCTCAGCGCCGATCAGCTCGCCGATCGGCTGGTACCCGATCTCGGGCTGCGTGCCGACGGCGCCATCGAACTGGATTTCGGGCCGCGCCGATTCGTGGTCGGGTTCGACGAGCAACTGCGCCCCATTATTGCGACCGCCGACGGGCAGCGGGTCAAGACCTTGCCCAGACCGGGCGCCGGCGACGACGCCGAGCAGGCCGCGCTGGCGCACAAGACCTTCGCGAAGCTGAAGAAGGACGCCCGGGCCATTGCCGCCGACCAGATCAAGCGGCTCGAACGCGCCATGGCCACCAATCGGCGCTTCACCCTCGACGAGGTACGGAACCTGTTCATCGCGCATCCATTGCGCTGGCACATCACCCGGCGCCTGGTGTGGGGCGTCTACCACGGTGAGACCCTCGAGCGCACGTTCCGCGTCGCGGAGGATCGCACCTTCGCCGACAGCGGCGACGAGGCGCTCACCTTGCCCGCGGATGCGACGCTCGGGCTCGCGCACCCGGTCCAGTTCGCCGACGAAGTGCCCGCCTGGTCGGAGTTGTTCGCCGATTACGAACTGCTGCAACCATTCCCGCAACTCGATCGGGAGATCTTCACGGTTCCGGCGGAATTGCGCGGCGCGCGCTCGATTCCCAGTGACGGCACGAAGATCGACAGCACCCGCTTTCTCGGTCTGCCCGGGCGCGGCTGGTCACCGATCGAGAACACCGACGGCGCGCACATCATGGTCTTCGACAAACCGCTGCCGCGGGGCGGATATCTCCAGGTGGACGCACACCCCGGGCTGATGGCCTGGGACCCGCGCGCCAATCCGGAGCAGACCTTCGACGCCGGCTTGGTCCCCGGGCCGGGTTCGGGCGGCAGCCATCTCACCTTCGCCGACCTGGACGCGGTCACCGCATCCGAAGTACTCCGCGATATCGCCTGGCTGAAAGCAGGAACCCTGTGACGACCACGACCGAGCACATGCAGCGGCCGCCCGCGGAACTTCGCTGGGCCGAGGATCTGGCGCGGCTGCGGGGGCAGGATGGCGCGCCCAAGCCGCCGGGCTGGGCGTTGAGTGTGGATGCCGCCAAGCGGTTCATCGTCGGGGATCCGAAGCTGGGGATCGCGCGCAAATTCGTGGGCGACGCCTCGCTGGTGGACCGGGCGCTGGTGAGCTTGGCGACCACTCGTGGACTGCTGCTCACCGGGGAGCCGGGGACCGCGAAATCGCTGCTGTCGGAATTGCTTTCGGCTGCGATCTCCGGGGATTCCACACTCACGATTCAGGGCGGCGCGGCCACCACCGAGGATCAGATCCGGTACGGGTGGAACTACGCGCTGCTGGTGTCGGAGGGGCCCTCGGAGCGGTCCATCGTGCCCGCGCCCATGCTGCGCGGCATGCGGGACGGCAAGATCGTGCGGTTCGAGGAGATCACCCGCTGCCCGCTCGAAGTGCAGGACTCCATTCTGTCGCTGCTGTCGGACCGGGTGCTGGCGGTGCCGGAGCTGGGCGAGATGGTGTACGCGACCGAGGGTTTCAATGTCATCGCCACCGCCAATACCCGCGACCGCGGCGTGAACGATATGAGCGCCGCGCTCAAGCGCCGCTTCAACTTCGAAACCGTGTTCCCCATCGGGGATTTCACCGCGGAACTGGCGCTGGTGGAAGCGGAGGCCGAGGCGCTGCTGCGGCGCTCGGGGGTGCCGCAGGCCCCGCCGCGCGACGTGCTCGCGGTCCTGGTCACCGCCTTCCGCGAATTACGTTCCGGGGCCACCGAATCCGGTGACTCGCTCGACCGCATGTCCGCGGTCATGAGCACCGCCGAGGCGGTGTCGGTGGCGCACGCGGTCGGCCTGCGCGGCTGGTATCTGCGCGGGGAGCCGGGTGCGCCCGCCGATATCGTGCACTGCCTGGCGGGCACCGCCGCCAAGGACGATCCGGACGACCTGGCCCGGCTGCGCCGCTACCTGGAGCAGCAGGTCCCGCGCAAATCCGGTCGCGCGTGGAAAGCATTGCACGACGCCCGCTTCCAGCTACCGGGCTGATGACCGTGCCCGAGTCCATACCCGCCGCCCCGGTGCACACGCCCATCCGGCTCGGCCGGGTATCGGTCACCTTCCTCGGCGTGCGCCACCACAGTCCGGCCTGCGCGCGGCTGGTCCGCGACACCATCGCGGCCCTGCGGCCCGCGCACGTGCTCATCGAGGGCCCGTCGGACATGAACGACCGCCTCGATGAACTGCTGCTCGGCCACGACCTGCCCATCGCCGTGTTCACCAGCTACCGCGACACCGACATCCGGCACATGTCGTGGGCTCCGCTGTGCGACTACTCCCCCGAATGGGTGGCCCTCACCGAGGGCCGCGCCGCGGGCGCGCAGGTCCGCTTCATCGATCTGCCCGCCTGGCATCCGGCCTTCGCGGGCACCGAGAACCGGTATGCCGACGCCGAACGCCGCTACGAGCGCGCGGTCTCGCGCCTGTGCACCGAGTTCGCCGTCGACAATGTCGACGCCCTCTGGGATCACCTCTTCGAAATCGGCGATCCGGCAACGGAATCCACCACTGTCCTGGCCGAGCGTCTGGCCACCTACTTCGATTTGGTGCGCGGCGACGAGGACGCCTCGCCCGGCGACCTGGCGCGTGAGACCTATATGGCCCGCTGGATTCACGCCGCCGTCGCCGCCTGCGCGGACACCCCCGCGCACATAGTCGTGATCACCGGCGGCTTCCACCGCCCGCCCCTGATCAACCGTCTGCTCGAGACAGCCGAGGCTCCGCCCACGGGCCCCGGGACAGCTGCCGACCGCACCGAATCGGGTGAGTTCGAGCGCCCGGCCCGCGGTACGGACGCGACAGGACGGGTGAAAGGCTCCCCGCGCGCTGCGGGCGGCGAGCCGGAGTCAGCGGTGGCATCGAGCGGGGCGGGGCCGGGCTGCGGCGCTCCGGCGGCGGCGTGGCCCGAGGTGCCGCCGTTCCCGGGGACCGGTGTGGGTGGAAGTTATCTGGTGCCGTTCAGTTTCCGGCGATTGGACGCATTCGCCGGGTATCAGTCGGGGATGCCGTCGCCGGCCTACTATCAGCGGCTTTGGCAGGAAGGACCGGACGCCGCCGCGGCGAGCGTGACGCGTGCCGTGGTGCGGCGATTGCGGGAGCGGGGGCAGCCGGTGTCGACGGCTTCGCTGATCGGGGCGCGCACGCTGACGGTCGGGCTGAGCCGGTTGCGCGGGCATGAAACGCCGTCGCGGACAGATGTTCTCGACGGGCTGGCCGGGGCGCTCATCACCGAGGCGCTCGACCAGCCGCTGCCGTGGACCGGGCGCGGGCAACTGCGGGCCGGGACCGATCCGGTGGTGGTGGAGATGGTGGCGGCGCTGTCCGGCACGCGGGCCGGGCGATTGCACGACGCCACTCCGCATCCGCCGCTGGTGCACGAGGTGGCTCGGGAGCTGGCGCGCTGCGGGATTCCGGAGGAGGGGCGCTTCGAGATCGACCTGGGCTCCGCGGACGGACTGGATGCGAGCCGGGTGTTGCACCGGCTGCGGGTGCTGGGGATTCCGGGATACGCGCGCGAGGCCGGGCCCGCGATCGGGCGGCCGCCGGAGCTGCGGGAGAGCTGGCATATCAAGCGGTCGGAGGTGCGGCTGCCCGCGCTGATCGAGGCCGGATCGCTGGGCGCGACCTCCGCCGAGGCGGCGGCGGCGCGGCTCGGGGAGCAATTCGCCGCCGCCGGTTCGGATACCGGCGGGCTGGCCACGGTGCTGTTCGACGCCACGCTGTGCGGGCTGGCGGAGATCACCGGCCGGGTGGTGGGCACGGTGCGCGGACTGATCGGAACATCCGGTGACACCGCGGGTCTCGGTCGGCTGCTGGCGGTGGCGCTCGGATTGTGGCGGCACGACCGGCTGTTCGGGACGGCGCAGTCGCCGACACTGGCGGCGCTCATCGATGCGGCGGTGTCACGCGTGCTCTGGCTGGTGGAAGGGCTGCGGGGCGGTCCCGCACCCGCCGACGACGAATTCCTGAAAGCCATTGCGGCGGTGCGGGATGCGGCCTTGCACGCGGAGTCGGTGCTGAGTGTCGAGCGCATCGACCTGGCCGGGGTGTTCCAGCGGTGCACCGCCGCCGACCGGCCGCCGGCGCTGCGGGGCGCCGCGGTGGGCGTGGTGGCCGTGCTCACGCCGCAGGAGAGCGTGCATGTGGCCCGCGCCGTCCGGTCGGCGGGCGCGCCAGACGTGCTCGGCGATTTCCTGACCGGATTGTTCGCCCTCGCCCGTGAGCAGTTGCTCGAGGACGTGGGCCCCGCTCGCGAACGGCTGCTCGACACTGTCGGCGAGATATCCAGCGAGACAACGTCATTGCTAGCGGTTCTGGATGAGCTCGTCGGCGGTTTCGGTCCCGACGAGTTCTTGGGAGCGCTGCCCGCCCTGCGGCTGGCATTCGCCTGGTTTCCGCCGCGGGAGCGGGCGCATATCGGGTCTCGGCTGCTCGCGATGCGCGGCCGCACGGGTTCGGGGTCGGCGCTGCTGCGGTTGCCGGTGGCCGCCGAGGTGTCGGCCCGCGCACGGGCGGTGGAGGCGCGAGTGGATCGGCTGCTCGACGAGTACGGTCTGCTCGGCCCGGATCCGGCGGAGCAGGCGGAAGGCACGACTATCGCTGGGGGCAAGCATGTCTGAGCTCGACCCGACACTGGAACGGTGGCGGCTGATTCTCGGTGCGGCCGGATCGTGTGTGACCGGGAGCGCTCGGCTGAGCGCCGAGGCCGCCGGGCGGGACGCCGCACTGGACTGGCTCTACGAGCGCGATGACGACTTGGCGCGCCGCGATATTCGCCGCACCGGCGGCGACGGGCCCTCGATCGTGCACGCGGTGGACTGGCTGGACGATATCCACACGCTGTTTCCGAAGACCACCATCGAGCGGCTCGAACGAGATGCGGTGCAGCGCTACGGATTGCACGAGGTGCTCACCGATCCCGGTGTGCTGGAACGCCTGGAACCCAATACCGAACTGCTCGGGGCGGTGCTGCGCACCAAACACCTCATGAATCCCGAGGTGTTGCGCATGGCGCGCCGCATTGTCGAGCAGGTGGTGCGCGAGCTCATGGAGCGGCTGGCCAGCGAGATCCGCACCAGCTTCACCGGCACCCGCTCGCGCCGGCCCAGCCGTATTGCCCGCGCCGCCGACTTCGACTTCCCGAAGACGGTGCGCACCAACCTCGCCCACTATCGGCCCGAGGAACGCAAGCTCTACGTCGAGACCGCGCACTTCCGCGCCCGCACCCGCCGCCACATCGACAACTGGCAGGTCATTCTGCTGGTCGACCAATCCGGCTCGATGGCGAGCTCGGTCATCCACTCCGCGGTCACCGCCGCCTGCCTGTGGAACCTGCCCGGCATCAAGACCCACCTGCTCGCCTTCGACACCGCTGTCGTGGATCTCACCCGCGAGGTGGACGATCCGGTGGAACTGCTGATGAAGGTGCAGCTCGGCGGCGGCACCGATATCGCCCGCGCCCTCGCCTACGCCGCACAGCTGGTCGAACAGCCGCGCCGCACCATCATCGCCGTCATCAGCGACTTCTACGAGGGCGGCGACGAGAACTGGCTGGTGCGCACCGCGGCCTCGCTGGTCGCCGAGGGCGCGACCGTCCTGGGCCTGGCCGCCCTGGACGAACAGGCCGACCCGGTCTTCGACCACGCCATGGGCCGGCGCCTCGCCGATGTCGGCGTGCACGTGGGGGCCATGACCCCGGGCGAGCTGGCCGGTTTCATCGCCGAAACGATCGGATAATCGCCATGCGCCCCGACCTCCTGGCCCTCACCGACGACTCCCTCGTCACCCTCGCCAACCGCGGCATCCTCAAACGCGCCCTCAAGGAAAACGCCGCCGCCCCACCGCAATTGCACGAAGGACCGGATGGGACGGTGGAGGCCGCGTTTCCCGACGGCACGCACACAGTCCTGCCGCCCGGCATCACCCTCGACGCCGCCCCCTGTACCTGCGGTGCGACCTCGGTCTGCCGCCACCGCGTCATGACCGTCCTGGCCTACCGCGGCGACGCGAATCTCGCCACCGCCGGTGACCCGAACGAACCAGGTGAACCCGCTACCGGCGCTGGGGACGGCACGAGTGCCGCCATCGCCGACAACAGCCGTGGCGGGGGTGCCCCCGGCAACGGTGGCGTCGCCGGTGTCGCGGCTGCCGACGCCGGGATGACCGCGTCCGCATCTCCTACCGGGGCGGCAGCGAATTATGCTCCTCCGCCGGAGTATTGGTCGCCCGCCGGGTTCACCGACGAACAGCTCGCCGCGCTGCTCGGCGCGCGAGCCTTCACCACCGCCAAGCGGGCCCGGCGCAGCGGGTTCCGCGCCACGGTGCGGCGGGCGACAGCGCAGGATCCGGTGCCCTCGGTCGAGCTCTCCGCCGTGACAGTGCGTTTCCTGGTCCCCCGCGATCTCGGCTACGCCCGCGTGGACGCCGCGCGCGGCAGCCGGACCGATGCGATCGCCCTGGCGGTCTGGGCGTTTCGCCAGGCCGACGGCCTCGACCCGGCGGCCGAATCCCTCGAGGTCACCGTGGGCGATGCGGCCGACGGCTCGGCCGCGATCACCGCCGCAGCCTCGGCGCTGACTCCCTTGGCCGACCTGCTCGCCGATGGCGTGGCCCACGTCGACCCGTCCCTCCCAACGGTTTTCGCCGCAGCTCTGCGTACGCTCGACAGTGCTGCCGCCCGGTGGCCACACGACGCCCTCACCGATCTGCTCGATCAGCTCTCCGCCTACCGCGACCGCAGCGCTCGCCACGATCCGCTGCACACCGCCGCTCTCCTGACCGAACTCGTCGCGCGCCACCGCGCGAGCAGCCGCGATTGGGTTCCCGTACTCGGCACCGAGGAGGCCGCGCAGACTCCGCTGCGCCATCTGCGGCTCACCGGATTGGGCGCCCGCATTACCGGCGATGCCGAATCCCGGACCGTGGAAACCTATCTCGCCCATCCGGAGGCGAGAATCGTGCTCACCCTGCATCACACCGTGCCCATTCCCGACGGCGCCGAACCTCCTACGGCGACCGCCCTGGGTGCGCGCCGCACCGGAGCGGCTCGGCTGTCCGACCTGGCCGCGGGCAATGTGGTGACCGAATCGGCGGTCCGCTCCGCCAATCGCACCGTCCGGCTGGCCACCAGCCGGGTCGCCCGGACCTCGGTGCTGCCGTCCACCGGTGACTGGTCCAAACTCCCGCCGGAACTGCTCGTCACCGATCTCGAAGCCGAAGAGGCCCGGCAGAAATCGCTCCCGCCGTCCCTCATCCGGCCCCGGGTCCGCGGTGAGTCGATTCGTGTCGTCGCGGTCGAGGAGATCACCGAAACCCATTACCTCCCGGGCGAACAACGCCTGCACGCCACCGTCCACGCGCCCCACGGCACCGCGACCATCACCCACACCCACACCGGCGTGGCGCCCGGCGCTCTCGACGCGCTGGCGCAGGCCCTGTCCGGCGACGCCGGGCCGGTCCGCTTCATCGCCGGCGCGGTCGAACGCCACCACGGCCGCCTGCTCGTCCACCCCACGGCCGTCGTCACCGGCGACACCGTCCTGGTGCCCTGTTTCGCCACCACCGACCGCCCCCTCGCCCCCGGATCCGCTCTCCCCCACCAGGACCCGCTCGCCGCGGCGATCTCCTCCGCCCTGGACCTCACCGCCGAAGTGCCCCACCGCGGCACCCGCCATCTCCCGCCGACCTGGTTCACCCGCGCCACCGACACCAGCGCGGCCCTCCGCCGACTATCCCTCGCCTCGGCCGCCACCACCCTCGACACCCTCCGCGATGCTCTGCCCGCCGCCTCCCCCGCCCGCGCCCTCGACCTCTGGGCCACCACGCACCTGCGCCTGCTGCTGACCGCCGAACAGCTCTGATCCGGCCGCAGCGGGCCACAATGGGCAGATGAGGATTTCGGTAGCTGCTGACGAGGACACCGGGGTGGCCACGGAGGTCGTGGCCGAGTTGCGGCGGCGGGGACACGAGGTCGCGGTGCACGGGGCGCTGGAACCCGGGGAGCGCGACGACTGGGCGTGGGCCAGTGAGGCCGCCGCCCGGGATGTGGCGGAGGGGCGGGCCGAGCAGGCGGTGGTCTGCTGCTGGACCGGAACCGGGGCGTCGATCGCGGCCAACAAGGTGACCGGGGTGCGAGCGGCCCTGTGTGTGGATGCGTACAGCGCAGACGGGGCTCGGAAGTGGAACGACGCGAATGTGCTGGCGTTGAGTTTGCGGCTGACCTCGCGGGCGCTGCTGAACGAGATTCTGGATGCCTGGTTCGCGGGCGCTGCCAGCGACGATGTGGGAGATCTCGCGAATATCGCGCATGTGGATTCGATAGGGGGACGGTCCGGCTCGATGTGAAGCCCGTCACATGATGTCAGGTCCGGGGGCGCTCCGGTGTCTAGAGGGCATGAGCGAAAACAGCATCACCAAGGTTGTCGTTATCGGCGGAGGCTACGCGGGCGCCTCGGCGGCCAATCGGCTGCAGCAGCGCGACGATGTCGAGATCACCCTCGTGAATCCGCGGCCGGAGTTCGTCGAGCGGATTCGGTTGCACCAGTTCGTGGCCGGGAACTACGACGCGGGTTCCGATCTCGGCACCGTGGTCGGCGAGCGGGTGCGGGTGGTTGTCGACGGTGCCACTCGCATCGATACCGGCTCGCGGACCGTGGAACTCGCATCGGGCAGTGCACTGGATTACGACTACGTGATCTACGCGGTCGGCAGCACCGCGGCGACCCCGGGCGCCGTCCCCGGTGCGACCGAATTCGCTTATCCCATTGGGGAATGGGAGTTCGCCGGCCGGTTGCGCACCGCGGTCGCCGCGATGCCCTCGAACGGGCGGATCACCGTGGTGGGCGGCGGGCTCACCGGGATCGAGACGGCTTCCGAACTTGCCGAAGCAGGTCACGCGGTGACGCTCGTCTGCGGCGGTCGATTGGCTCCGACGTTCCTGGAACCGGCCCGGCGCTCGCTTGCCAAGTGGCTGAAGAAGAATGGGGTCGAGGTGGTCGAGAGTCTCAGGGTGGCGGAGGTGCGAGCGGACGTGGTCGTGCTGGCCGACGGCAGCGTGGTTCCCAGCGCCGTCACGATCTGGACCGCCGGATTCGGCGTGCCCGAACTGGCCGCCCGCAGTGGACTGCGCACCGACAAGCTCGGCCGACTGCTCACCGACGAGACGCTGACCAGCGCCGACGATGATCGCATCATTGCCGCCGGGGACGCCGCCGCACCTTCGGGACAGCCGCTGCGAATGAGCTGCCAAGCCGCCATACCGCTCGGAGTGCAGGCCGCCGAGACCGTGCTCAGCCGGATCGCCGGTGACCGGCCCGCCGCGCTGAACATCGGTTTCGTGGCCTCGTGCGTCAGCCTCGGCCGCCGGGCCGCCACCATGCAGATCGCACGCAAGGACGACACATCGACGAAGTACTACGTCGGTGGCCTGGTGGGCGCGGCGCTCAAGGAGATGATCTGCAAGGGCACGGTGTCGGCGATCCGCAAGGAGGCCCGCAAGCCCGGCTCGATCAGCATCACCAAGGGCGACGGCAACCGGCCCGCGCAGGCCGAATTCGAGCGCGAGGTGATCACGCACTCGTGAGCAACACCGACGAGCACGCCGAGCGTTTCACCCATCTACGGCCGCTGCTGTTCACCATCGCCTACGAAATCCTCGGTTCCGCAACGGAATCCGATGATGTGCTGCAGGACAGCTATCTGCGGTGGGCCAATGTCGACCTCGCGTCGGTCCGGGACACCAAGTCGTATCTGGCGCAATTGGTGACCCGGCAGGCGCTCAACGCCCTGCGGGCCGGGGCGCGCCGCCGCGAGGACTATGTCGGCCCGTGGCTGCCCGAGCCGCTGCTGCTCGAGGAGCGCGACGGGGCCGCGGATGTGGTGCTCGCCGAATCGGTGTCGATGGGGATGCTCGTCCTGCTCGAAACGCTCACCCCCGATGAGCGGGCGGTGTTCGTCCTGCGCGAGGTGTTCGGCTTCGACTACGACGACATCGCCACGGCGGTGGGCAAGACCGTGGTCGCGGTGCGCCAGATGGCGCACCGCGCCCGCGAACACGTGCAGGCGCGGCGCACTCGGTTCGGTCCGGTCGACTCCGAGCGGACCGCCGAGCTCACCGCACAGTTCATGACCGCGGCGACCACCGGCGATCTGGACGGGCTGCTGTCCATGCTCGCCCCGAACGCGGCCTGGACCACCGACAGCGGCGGCAAGGTCAGCGCGGTGAGCCTGCGCACCGAGGGCGCGCAAGCGGTCGCCGCCCTGCTGGCCCGCTTCTTCCGCATGCTGGGGCGCGCCCCCGGCGTCCGGATCGATCCGGTGACCTACAACCACGCACCCGCGCTGGCCATCTCGTATCGCGACCGCCTCGAGGCCACCATCGTGCTCGAGTTCGCCGACGGCAAGATCGCCAACCTCTACTGCACCCGCAACCCGGACAAGCTCACCGCCATCATGGTGCCGCGCAGCGTAACCCGCTAACCAGCAGCGAGATTCGCGTACTCCGAGCGCAATTCGCGCTCGAGAATCTTGCCGCTGGGATTCTTCGGCAGCGCGTCGACGAAGGTCACGAACTTGGGAACCTTGAATCCGGCCGGATGCCGCTTCAGTGCGCGATGACCGAATCCGGTGTGGGCGTGGTTCCAGCGCAGCAAATAGTTGTACAATAAGTCGTACGACAGCGAGAGGATCCCGATGGCGAAGGCACTACCCATATCCACCGTGCGCCAAAATCTGTTCGGATTGGTGCAGCAAGTCAACGACGACCACGACACCGTCACCGTGGTGTCGAAGAGTGGCGAAAACGCCGTACTCATGGCCGAAAGCGACTACAACTCGCTCATGGAAACGCTGTACGTGCTGCGCACCCACGGCGGGATACGACTCCTGCAATCCGCTGAGGATGCCCGCGCAGGACGCACCGAAACGCACGCGCTCATCGACCCGGACCCCGAATAATGCCGGACCGCAAGCTCACGTTCACCGCACAAGGCTGGAAGTCCTACACAGGGTGGCTCACCACCGACCGGGCCGTGCTCAAAGGCGCGAACAAGATGATCGACGCCACCCTGCGCGACCCGTTCGAAGGCATCGGCAAACCCGAACCGCTGCGACACCAACTCGCCGGGCACTGGTCACGACGGATCACCCAGGAGCACCGGCTGATCTACCTCGTCACCGACACTGAAATCGTTGTGGTGCAAGTAGGTTCGCATTACGAGGATTGACACCGAGACTGCCTGCGCCGACCTTACCGACAAGGCGCCGACCGAATACCGCGCGGACCGTGTCGTCGTGCTCTCGACCACGAGTCGGCCAGTACTCGCGATTGTCATCGAGGTCCAGTTACGCGCCGATGACGACAAGCGGTGGACCTGGCCGGTATATGTGGCCACTCTCCGAGCGCGGTTACGATGCCCCACGATCTTGTTGGTCCTGACTCGCGACAAGAGGACGACAGCGTGGGCGTCACAGTCGATCGACTTGGGTACGGAGCTGCCGTCGTCCAGCTCGAGGAATGGACGCTGCGGGCGATGACTGCGTCGTCCATTGGCGAACTCTTCGAGTGATGGCAACCTGGGCGATGTTCGAGTTCGGGCGGAGCGCGTCAGGCCGCGCCGCCGGGCAGTACCAGGGTCCGGCGCCAGGCCGCGCAGTTGTCGGCGTAGCGGGGCAGGTGTGCGGTCGCGAAATGCGGTGCGGACCAATCGGTGGCGGAGACCTCGGCGGTCCACGCGTAGGTCCAGGCGTAGACCTCGCGGTCGCCCGCGTGCACCGAGATCGGGACGAGGTCGTATTCGTCGTCCTCGAAGGCGTCGAGCACTTGCCATTCCGCCGGGGTGAGGCCGGTGAGCAGGAAGCCCTGTGCGGCACTGTCGTTCGCTGCCACCAGGCCGGGGTAGACGCGCCCGGGGAGTTCGGCCACCCGGCGGCCGGGCAGTCGGGCGGGCTCGGATGCGGGTGTGCGGCCTATCAGGGGGAGCAGCACCTCCGGGAATTGCAGGGTGCCGTAGACGAACAGGGGGTCGGCCGGGTCGGGCAGCCGCCGCGTCCAGCGATCGACCGCGCTCACCGCACCGCCACCCGGGCGAAGGCCGCCGCGTCGTGCGAGTTGATGATCGTGACCTCGTGGCCGTGCTGCCGGTTCAGTTCGCGCAGGCGGCGCTGATTGTCCTTGTAGGCGTCGCCCACGATCGCGCCGGACTGGTAGACCTGCCACAGGAACGGGGTGTGCGGATTCTCTGCCTGGATGGAACTTTCGACGAAATAGGCGTCACCGGCGTGCAGGAGCCAGCCGTTGCCGTGGTCGATGGCGACACCGGCGTGGCCGCGGGTGTGGCCCGCCAGCGGGATGACCAGGATTTCCGGAGGCAGGCCGGGCAGGTCGCGCACGGCGCGGAAGCCGAACCAGTCCTCGCCGCCCTCCAGCTCGTTGACCATCCATTTGGGGCCGTGCGCCCACTGGGCGGCGCGGTAGCGCATGCGCTCGGACAGGGTGGGCGTGGCGGTGGCGGCGCGGAATTCGGGGCCGTGCACGTGGACGGTGGCCTCCGGGAAGTCGGACAGGCCGCCGGAGTGGTCGAGGTCCAGGTGGGTGAGGATGATGTGGCGGACATCGCGGGGGTCGTAGCCCAGGGCCTGGATCCGGCGGATCGCGGTCTCGTGTTCGGCGAGCTTGGGGCGCATGCCGAACCGGCTCGGACCGATCATCTTTCCCGGCCGGCGCACGGCGTCGAGGCCGAAACCGGTATCCACGAGCACGAGTTCGGTACGGGTCTCGATGAGCAGGCAGTGGTCGATCACGCCGAATGCCATGGTGCCGCAGTTGAGATGGTGGATCCGCATGGCCCGAGCGTCGCAGACGCCACCCTGGCGGTCAATCGGAACGCGCCCGGCCGCCGTCACCGCGACGGATGTCACCGCGGCCGGGTCACTCCGGGCGGTGGCCGCGAATGATATCGGCGAGCCGCTCGAAATCCTCGGCGCGCGCGGAGGAGGCGCGGAAGGCCAGGCCGATGGTGCGCCCGGGCGCGGGACCGGCGAAGCGCGCGATATCCAAAGTGCCGCGCGAGGTTTCGGCCGCCACCGCCATTTCCGGAATCAGCGTGACGCCCAATTCGCCTGCGACGCACTGCACCACGGTGGCCAGTGAGGCCGCGCGGGTATCGCCGACCGCGCCCGGATGCGCATTGTGCGAACGGCACAGATCCAGGGTCTGATCACGCAGGCAATGCCCCTCGTCGAGCAGCAGCAGCGGCAGCGAGTCCAGATCGGCCGGCCGCAGATCGGTGCGCCCGGCGAACTCGTGCCCGCGCGGCACGACGAGCACGAATTCCTCTGTGAAGAGCCGGATCTCGAGCAGTCCGGAGGCATCGGTCGGCAGCGCCAGCAGGGCCACGTCGAGCACGCCGGTGCGCAGGGAATCGAGCAGCCGGGCCGTCTGATCCTCGATCACGTGCGGCACCAGAGACGGGAGCTGCTTGCGTAGTTCGGGTAGCAGCGTCGGCAAAATATAGGGCGCGATGGTGGGAATGATCCCCATGCGCAGCGTGCCGCCGAGCCCCGTTCCGGCCGCCGAGGCCACGAAGCGATCCGCCGCCTCCAGGGTCGCCATGGCCTGCGGCAGCAACCGCTTGCCCGCGGGCGTCACCAGCACCCGCCGCGTACTGCGCTCGATCAATTGCAGCCCGAGTCCGTTTTCCAGTGATGCCAGGGCCTGAGATAACGTTGGCTGGCTCACATTCAGCCTGGTCGCAGCGGTGCCGAAATGCCGGTATTCGGCGATCGCCACGAACGCACGCAGCTGTGACAGGGTCGGCTGATAAGTTTGATCAGTCACGCCTATCAGTATAGTGCGACTGATCACCTTTACCTCTCACCGGAGGATGGGCAATATCGTTCGCGGAAGTCACGACACAATCGATTCGACTACGAAGGAGCACATTCATGGCCCTGCTGACCATCGGCGACCAGTTCCCCGCCTACAACCTCACGGCTGTCATCGGCGGCGATCTGTCCAAGGTGAACGCTCAGCAGCCCGACGATTACTTCACCCAGATCTCGAGCGACGACTACGCCGGCAAGTGGCGCATCGTCTTCTTCTGGCCGAAGGACTTCACCTTCGTCTGCCCGACCGAGATCGCCGCGTTCGGCAAGCTGAACGACGAGTTCGCCGATCGTGACGCCCAGGTGCTCGGCGCCAGCGTCGACAACGAGTTCGTGCATTTCCAGTGGCGCGCCCAGCACGAGGATCTGAAGACCCTCCCCTTCCCGATGCTGAGCGACCTCAAGCGTGAGCTGTCCGCCGCCACCGGCGTGCTCAATGCCGACGGCGTGGCCGACCGCGCCACCTTCATCGTCGACCCGAACAACGAGATCCAGTTCGTGTCCGTGACCGCCGGTTCCGTCGGCCGCAATGTCGACGAGGTGCTGCGCGTGCTCGACGCCCTGCAGTCCGACGAGCTGTGCGCCTGCAACTGGAAGAAGGGCGACCCGACCATCAAGGCCGGCGAGCTCATGACCGCCTCGGTCTGAATCGAAGCCGATACGGTTAAGGAAGTTTCAGCGTGACCATCGACAACCTGAAGAACTCGCTCCCCGAGTACGCCAAGGACCTCAAGCTCAACCTGTCCTCGATCGCACGCACCACCGTGCTGACCGAGCAGCAGCTGTGGGGCACCCTGCTCGCCTCGGCCGCGGCCACCCGCTCGGCCACCACGCTGCGGGAGATCGCCGAAGAGGCCGCCGACGTGCTGTCGGCGGAGGCGTACGACGCCGCCCTGGGCGCCGCCTCGATCATGGGCATGAACAATGTGTTCTACCGCGGCAAGGCGTTCCTGGGCGGTCGCTACGACGACCTGCGCGCCGGTCTGCGCATGCAGATCATCGGCACCCCGGGTGTGGACAAGGCCGATTTCGAGCTGTGGTCGTTCGCGGTCTCCTCGATCAACGGCTGCGCGCACTGCCTGGAGGCGCACGAGAACACCCTGCGCGAGGCCGGCGTCTCGCGTGAGGTGATCTTCGAGTCGCTGCGTGCGGCCGCCATCGTGGCCGGTGTCGGCCAGGCCGTGGCGTCCACCGAGGCGCTCGCGGGCGCGACCGTCTAAAGCGACTCGATTCGATCGCGAGGTCTCCGAGAGGGGCTGTGCAACCATCCGGTGCACAGCCCCTTTCGCATTTGCGAACAGATAGCTGCAATCGGGTCACCGGTCCGCAACATTGACCTGTTCGTCCGGTTTCCCGCCCTAGACTCCCCCGCATGCCCACACGGACGCGGTCCACCGCCCGACGCCGGTGGCGCAGCTTCTTCTCCACCTCGGTCGTACTCATCGTGCTGGCGGCGGGCGGGCTCGCCCTGTGGTTGAACACGCGGGAACCCGAACCCTCGGGCAATGCCGCGGGCGCCGACCCGACCAGCACCCCGCTACCCGACGCCGAGCAGGCGCGCAGCGACCTCGACCGCCTCACCGTCGCCTGGAACCGCAACTGGGAATCCTACGAGCGCAATGCCTTCGGGCCCGGCTGGTCCGGGCACGGCGGCGAACCCGAACTCACCGACGGCTGCACCGCCCGCCAGGACGTCATGAAGCGCGATCTGACGGATGTGCGTCTCGCGGACAGCAATTCGTGCATGGTCCTGTCCGGGACGCTGATCGACCCCTATACCGGCGAGCACCTGCCCTACGACCGGTTCAAGGCCTCCGGCATCGAGATCGATCATGTTGTCGCGCTGGGCGATGCCTGGCGTTCGGGCGCCTCGGAATGGAATCCCGAACGGCGCGAACGATTCGCCAACGACATCGGCAACCTGCTCGCCGTCCAGAAGCAGGCCAATCAGGACAAGGGCTCCAAAACCCCGGATCAATGGCGTCCGCGCGCCGAATACTGGTGCGACTACGCCCGCCGCTGGGTCGGGGTCAAACAGCGCTGGGGCCTGTCGGTGCAGCCCACCGAGAAGTCGGCCCTGGCCGACATGCTGGATTCCTGCCAACCTCCCGCCGCTCGATAACCGTCGGTAAGCTCGGCAACCATGGGTACCCCGGAAAGCGATGGCACACAGGTTGAAGTGATCCGCGTCTTCACCGACGCGGCGGGCCGATTCGGCAATCCGCTCGGCATCGCGCGCGCCGGCGATGTGACCGGAGTCGATCACCAGGCCCTCGCCGCGCGCCTGGGCTACAGCGAGACCGTCGTGGTGGAGGCCCCCGCGGCCGAGCACGCCCGCATGCGCATCTACACCCCCGCCGTGGAACTCCCGTTCGCCGGCCACCCGACCGTCGGCGCCGCCTGGTGGCTGGCCACCCAGGGCCGTCCGGTCCAGGTGCTCGACGTCCCCGCCGGACCGGTCGAGGTCGCCCAGACCGACGGAATGACCTGGGTGCGCGCCAAATCCGAATGGACCCCCAAGTTCACCTTCCACGAATTCGCCGACACCGAGGAACTCCTGACCCTCGATCCGGCCGACTTCACCGACGGGCACCACTACGTCTGGAGCTGGACCAACGAAGCCCGTGGTTCGGTCCGCAGCCGAATGTTCGCCCCCGACATGGGAATCGCGGAGGACGAGGCCACCGGCGCGGCCGCCATCGCCCTCACCGCCCGCCTGCGCCGCGGCCTGCACATCACTCAGGGCCAAGGCTCGCAGCTGTTCACCGAATGGGATTCCGACGGCTGGGTCCGCCTCGGCGGCCGCTGCGTGCCCGATCATCCGGTGGTCATCTAGCCGCCGGGCCGGGTGCCGGCGCACCCAACCGTACAGTTCTCATCTGATGATCGGACGACTTCAGGAATAGCTCACTGAGCTGGGCAGTTACCCCTGAAGTCGGCGTGCTCGCGCGGAAATTCGGTTGCCCCGACCTGTCGGTGGCCGATGAAATCATGTGTACCGCGCCGTCATTACCGGCAGTCGCACGCTCCCGATCGGAAGGACTCTGCCGTGGAGAACACCGCCTTGTCGCCGGGCACGGCCACTCTCGCCGAGCCCTTGGCCGAACGGCGGGAATGGATCGGCCTGATCGTGCTGGCCCTGGCCTGCCTGGTCTACGCCATGGACCTCACGGTGCTGCATCTCGCGGTTCCGATGATCAGCGCCGAGCTGCACCCGACCAGCTCGCAACTGCTCTGGATCATCGATGTGTACGGCTTCATGGTGGCCGGCCTGCTGATCACCATGGGCACCCTCGGCGATCGCATCGGACGGCGCCGCATTCTCATGGTCGGCGCGGCGGCCTTCGGCGTCGTCTCGGTGGCGGCGGCCTTCTCCCCCACCGCCGAGATTCTCATCCTCTGCCGGGCCGTGCTCGGCATCGCCGGCGCGACGCTCGCGCCCTCCACCCTCTCGTTGATCTTCAACATGTTCCGCGACGCCCGTCAGCGTTCGGTGGCGGTCGGCGTGTGGGTCGGCGCGTTCTCCGCCGGCGGCGCCATCGGCCCGCTCGCGGGCGGCGTGCTGCTCGAGCACTACTGGTGGGGCTCGGTGTTCCTGCTGGCCGTTCCGGTCATGGCGCTGCTGCTCGTGCTCGGCCCCAAAGTGCTGCCGGAGTTCCGGGATTCGGAGGCCGGGCGCATGGATCTCATCGGCGCGGCGCTATCGGTGACCGCCATGATCGCGCTGGTCTTCGCCATGAAGAAGATCGCCCAGGACGGCGTCGGAGTGGCGGCCCTGGCCGCGCTGGCCGGTGGGCTGGCGGTGGGCGCGCTGTTCGTGCGGCGGCAGCTGACCAGCCCGGATCCCATGCTGGATCTGCGGCTGTTCCGGCTGAGCGCGTTCCGAACCGCATTGGCCATCAATGTGATCGGCGTCTTCGTGGCCTTCGGGTACTTCCTGTTCGTCGGCCAGTACTTCCAGCTGGTGCTCGGCATGTCGCCCTTGCAGGCCGGGCTGGCCATGTCCCCGTCCGGTCTGGGCTTCATCGTCGGTTCGCAGCTCGCGCCGCGCATCGTCCGGGTGGTGAAGCCGGCATACCTGATCGGCGCCGGCATGCTGACCGCGGCGATCGGACTGGCCCTGCTGACCCAGGTCGGCATGGGCACCGGACCGGTGCTGGCAATCGTTGCCTCGCTGCTCATTTCGCTGGGGCTGGCCCCGGTGTTCGGCATCACCACCGAACTCATCGTGGGCTCGGCTCCGCCGGAACAGGCGGGCGCGGCCTCGGGATTGTCCGAGACCGGCGCGGAACTCGGTGGTGCGCTCGGGATTTCGATCCTCGGGAGTCTGAGCGTCGCGATCTACCGCGGCGATCTGGCCGATACCCTGCCCGCCGGGTTGCCGGCGGAGGCCGCCCAGTCGATCCGGGACACCCTGGGTGCGGCGGTGGCGGTGGCGGATTCGCTGCCCGAGAAGCTCGGATCGGCCGTGTTGACGGCGGCTCGGGAAGCCTTCGTGGACGGTGTGCAGTTGACCGCCGGGATCGCGACGGTCGCCGCGGCGGCCATCGCGGCGATCGCGCTCGTGAAGCTCAAGCACATTCCCGCCGGGGAACTGCCCGGACACGACGGGCACTGACCTCTGGTCACAAGCGGAGCTGCCCGATACGCGTGCGGCCCGGACACTTTCGAGTGTCCGGGCCGCACGGCTGTCTACGTCAGGCGTCCAGTGCGCGAGCGAAGCGCGCCGCCAGCTCGGCGACCTGCTCCTCGGTGATGACGAACGAGGGCGAGATCTGCAATGCGCCCTGACCGGCGGCGCGCGTCGAGACACCGTGCGCCCGCAACGTTTTCACCATGCCCAGCGCCTCCGCCGGATCGGCCAGCTGCACCGCGGCGACCGCGCCCAGCCCGCTGCGCACCTCGGACACCCGGTCGTGCTCGGCCAGCGGCGAGAAGTGCTCGTGCAGCAGCGATTCCAGATTCTTGCTGGCGTCGAGCAGGTGCTCCCGCTCGATGATGTCGAGGTTGGCCATGGCCGCGGCCGCGGCGGCCGCATGCCCGCCGTAGGTGTAGCCGTGCCGCCACCAGACGCCGCCGGCGAAGAACGGCTCGGCGATGTGCGGGGCGATGAACACCGCGCCCATGGGGATGTACCCGGAGGTCAGGCCCTTGGCGGTGGTCATGAGATCGGGCTGCAGGTCGAATCGCGAGGAGGCGAACCAGGATCCGCCGATGCGGCCGAAGCCGGTGACGACCTCGTCGGCCACGAACAGGATGTCGTTCTCCCGGCAGATGCGGCGCACCTCGGTCAGGTAGTCCCGCGGCGGCAGGTACACCCCGCCCGCGCCGATGATCGGCTCGGCGAAGAAGGCCGCGATCCGGTCCGCGCCCACCTCTTCGATGAGGGCCGTGAGCGCCTCGGCCCGATCCCATTCGATGGTCCGCACATCGGGCATGAACTCGCCGTAGCCCTCGCGGTTCGGCGGCAGACCGGCCAGCGCGGTGCCGCCGACATGCATGCCGTGATAGGCGCGCTGCCTGCCGACCATGATGGTCTTGTCCGGCCGCCCCAGCTCGTGCCAGTAGCGCCGCGCCAGCTTGGCGGCGGTATCGATGCCGTCGGAGCCGCCGGAGGTGAAGAAGATCTTGCTGCCCGGCACCGGCGCGATACCGGAGAGCCGCTCGGCCAGCTCGCGGGTGACCGGCGAGGCCAGGTCACCGAAGTTCGAGTAGTGCGCGATATCGGTCAGCTGCGCCGCCACCGCGTCCGCGATCTCGCGCCGCCCGTGCCCGACATTGGCGAACCAGAGTCCGCCGGTCGCGTCCAGGTACTGGGTGCCGCCCTCATCCCAGATGTAGGCGCCCGCGCCCCGCGCCACCACGAACGCACCATCCCGCTCGACCGCGCCCATATCGGCGAAGCCATGCCACAGCGAACCCATCCAAGCACCTCCATCACCCGATAACGGGCGCCCCACGGCAGCCCGAACCTCTCCTCACCATCACACCACCACGCCGGTGATCAGCGGCAACTACCCCCTGGCCAACCGACCGGTTCAGCCCAGCGCCGCCGCCACCAGCATGTACGCCGTCCCCAGATCCATCACCGCATGCGGCACCACCGCCAGCGACCCGCTCGCACCCACCGGATGCGGAAACACGTGCCGCAATGCCCGTCTCGACCCCGGCACCGCCATGAGCACCGCATCCACCACGAACAGCCCCGCCAACCCCAGCATCAACCCCGGTGCGGACGCGCTCCCATGATGCCCGCCCGCCTCGTGCCCACTCATCGCGTACAACATCGCCGCGGCCGCCAGCACGTGATAGGCGAATGCCGTCACGCTCTCCCCCGCCACGAATCCGCCGCCGCCCGCCTCCTGTCGTGCGGCGCGACTCGGCGCGACCTGGATTCCAGCCACGCTGTGCCGCTGCAGTATCCGCCCCACCAGCAACCCCGCGAACACCACCGTCATCGCCGTCAGCACACCCCGCACCGCCCGCGGATCCGTGGCCGCCGGAAACACCAGCATTGCCAGCATCACCAGGCACATCAGCAGATGCGCCGCATCCGACTCCTGATCGACCACGCGGAAACCACTGCGCCCCACTGGCATTCCGTCTGGGACCGATGAATGCACCGATCCCCCGGGTGACACGGCGCGTGCGCACGCCGCCCCGGGAGCGCCGTCCCCGAGCACATACCCACCCGCACCCGCCACCGCAGTGGCCGACCCCGCCCCCGCGAGCCGCCCCAGCACGATCACCACCGCAACCCCGAACGCGGCGACCACCATCCAGCGCAGCACGTCGTATTCCTGCACGAATACCGTCACACCCACCACCTCTCGCGGCGACCGGATCCCTCCATGCTCGCACCGGACCCCGCCCGGAGGCACCCGAAAGGGCAGCGACGGCGTATCAGTGGCAGCAACCGGGACGAAACACCGCCACTCCCGCGCCACTCCGCAGCCGCCCGGAAAACCGGCCATCCGGTCGCGGCGCCACGGTGGCGGCCGAGGACGCGCGCGCAGTGCACCGGTCGGGCCGCCTGCGCGCCGGGCCGCCATCCGTGACGACCGTTGGCGGCGGTGCGGGAGCGGGCGGCGGCAGCTGATGGCGGCCATCCGGCAGCACCGAGATCGCGGTATGGCTTTCGTTGCGGCTCAGGTGGGCAACCGGGTGCGCGCGGGCGGGCACGGCGGTGAACGCGATGGGAACATGGCTGGTGGGGGTCAGCTAGGGAGGGTTGTCCGATGTGGCCGGAGATCCGTGGGTTGTCGGACGGTGGGCGCGAGTGGTCGCGGGTGGTGACGTTCGTGGTCGCGGCGGTGGCGGGACTGCTCATGGCCGCGGTGGTCGCGGTGGGGTGTTTTCCGCGTGAGGTGGAGCGGAAGTGGGACGGGCATATGGAGTTCGTGGTGGAGCGGGCCGATTTCGTGTCGGGCACCGCGGAGCTGCGCAGTGTGCCCGGGTCCGCGGCGGACGACGCGTTGGTGGATTCGTTCGTGTACCGGCTGCCCGCGAGCCTGTTGCCGGATGAGGTCGCGGTGGGAGATCGGTTGCGGTGCACGGTGCGTCAGACCTATCGCGATGCGCTGGATCGGGATGACGGGTACCGCAGCGAGGTGCTCGGCTGCGTGATGCGGTGAATCAGCGCATGCGGAAGACCGGGCCGCGGGGGCGGAACGGGAGGGCGGCGCCCGCCGGGATGAGGTAGGCGTGTTCGTGGCGGACCCGCAGGACGTCGCACATGCCATCGGTGATGATGAGAATCGGACCGTCGGGCGGGAAGTCCTCGGCGCGTTCCAGCAGGCGGATGCCCGGTTGCAGGACGGTGCCGCCGCGGCCGCGGATGCGGGCCTTCGAGGCGATCTCGTCGACGGGGAGGTAGCCCGCGTCGTAGGCGGCGGCATCGCAGTAGACCACGCGGGCGCGAGGGACATCGCGAGCCTGGGCGTAGGAGGCGATGGCGCCCAAGCCCTTGCCCAGCAGGCGGGCATCCATGGAACCCGAGGTGTCCAGGACGACTCCGAAGGTGGGAAGGCGCACGGCTTCCTCCGGGCGGACCCACGCCGGGCGCGGGATATCGGGGGTGGCGGACTGGCGGCGGGAGGCGCGGGCGTAGCTGCGGCGCTTCTCGACCGCGGGGACGTGCTCGTCGAACCATTGCGCCAGTTGGGCATCCCACGGCAGCGGAGGCTGATCGAGGGCGCGAATCTCCTGTTCCAGCCCGGCGGGCAGCAGGCCGCGGCCGCTGTTCTGGTGGTAAGCAAGGCCGGTGGCGAGCGCGCCGCGGTAGTACTCGTCGAGGTCGATGTAGCGGCCGGGAGAACCGCCGTGCGGCAAGGGTTCTCCGAAGATATCGGCGCGGCCCCTGCCGCGCAGGGTGGCGAGCTTGCGCATCTTGCGCAGGTCGCCGGCGATGCGGTCGTAGATCTGTTCCGCGGACAGGCCTTTCAGGCCGGGATCGTGGAGCAGGCCCTCGGGCAGCTCCCCCACGCCCATTTCGACCAGCCAGCCGTTGACCACGTAATCGCAGGCGACGTTGAACAGGTAGTGGTCGCGCCAGCCGGCGCGTTCGCCGTGTCGCAGTGCGGCGTGCAGCATTTCGTGGGCGAGCACGAAGCGCCATTCCTCGTCGCTCAGGCCGGCGAACGGGTTGATGTAGATCTCGGCGGCCTCGGCGTTCACCGCGGCGATCGAAATATCCCAGCCCCGAGCGAGTTCCGCGTCGGCGACGATCTTCATGCCCGCCGCCAGCGCGCCCAGCAGCGGGTAGGACGAGACGAACCAGTTCAGCGCCCGATCCCACACCTGCAGGGTCTCGCGCTTGCCGCGGGTGACATCCCGCCCGGCGCTTTCGAGGGCGTACCGGGCGGCATCGCCGACGCCGATGGCGAAACTCGTCTGGTAGTCGGCGGTTTTGGCATGCTCGGCCGTGCCGATGAAGAAATCCGGGAACTCCGGCTGCTGATAATGCTTCGGCACTTCGCTGTCGCACCAGCGCTCCGCGAGCGCTCGCTCGTCGGAGCCGCCCGGCGGAGGCGGCAGGCCGACCGGCGGGCGGCCGATCTTGAGCGTCAGCAGATACTGATCCACCGCCACGCAGCAGGCCGCGCGATAGGACGAATGCGGCTGGGAGGGACCGAGATTACGCCTGGTATCGTACCGATTGGCCACCAGCAGCCGGGCCGGGACCTCGCGCGGATCGAGATGCCCGAACCCGGCGTGCAGCAGCAGATGCCCGAAGGTCCAGGCCCATTCCTCCGGCTCCGCCCGCGTGTTCTGGTTGTAGATCAGGTAGCCCCAACCGTCGATGTAGGCCCAGAGATCGGCGGGCAGGCCCTGCTCGCCCTCGATCAAACGGCTTCCCGCCCAGCGGAACAACGGATGGCCGGCCACGGTGCGCCACCCGGCCAGCATTTTCTCGTGCCACGGATCCGGGATCTTGCGGCGCTTGCGCGCCGAGCGTGCGGTCATCGCTCACCTCCGGGCGGCGAGGCGCGGCAGATCGCGGGTGACCTCCACCAGATACCAGGACGGCAGCACCGGCAGCCCGTCGTCACCGGAGGCGATCACCAGCTGGGCGCACTCCACCGAGATCTCCGCCAGTTCGGTGAGCATGGTCTTCGACCGCAGCACAAAGCGTTTCAGCCCGGCCGACGCATGGTCGCGGGAGGCGGGCAGTTCCTTGACCAGCCGGGCGCGGAAGGTCTCGGACAGGAAGTACAGCAGATCGCGATCGGCGGGATCGCGCGGCCACGCCGCCTCGCCCTTGATGACCGCCTCCAGGTCGAAGGCGTGCCGCACCGTTTTCACGAATGCGCGGAACGCGGAAGCGTGTGCGACGGTGAGCGTTCCGGACGCCAGCACCCACAGCGCCTCGTCGTCGATCTCGTTTCCGTAGGAGTGCAGGGCATCCGAGAGCATGTGCCAGCCGCGCGGCGTGGAGAACGGCTGCTCGGTCTTGGGCGGCGCCGACCACAGGTGATCGGGCCGCTGCATGATGTACTCCACCACCCACGGGTGAATATCGTTGCCCGCGGCCCACTTCAGCCAATCGTCCACATCGGCGCGCAGATGCAGGTGCACCATGCGGTTCACCAGCGCCGAGGCCATCGGGCGGGCGAGGGCGTTGTCGGTGGCCCGGTTGCCCGCGCCGATGACCACCGAGCCGGCGGGCAGCTCGTAATTGCCGATGCGGCGATCCAGGATGAGCGAATAGAACGACTTCTGCACCTCGGCGGGCGCGGCATTGAGCTCGTCCAGGAACAGGCAGTACGGCTCCGGCCGGGCGATCATCTCCGGCGGCGCGAACCGGCTGCGATCCTCGATGATCTGCGGCACGCCGATGAGATCCTCCGGCGCCAGCTGGGTGCCCAGCAGCGTCACGCAGTCCAGGCCGAGCGCCTCGGCGAACGCGCGCACCAGGGAACTCTTCCCGATACCGGGCGCACCCCACAGGAATACCGGACGCACCACCGCGACGTGCAGCAGCAACTCCGGCAACTGATCCGGTGTCACCGTGACCGTCGCTTCCAATGTGTCCTTTCCATCGATCGGCGCGCCGTGTGCGGCGCCGGAATCACGGTACGGTCGACAGCAGCGCGGCGGCCAGCGATTTTCCCTACCATCGGCGTCTGTGCACCCGTTTCGCCGCGCCCTGACCCAGCTGCTGCAGGCCCGCTTTCCGCTGCTCTACATCCAGACCTTCGAGGAACAGCGGGTGCTCGACGAGATCACCGCCACGCTGGCGGCGCTCAAGACGCCGCGGCCGCTGTGGCATTGGTCGGCGACCGAGGGGCTGCGCCGCACCGGCGGGCTGCCCGAACGCAATACCCATGAGCCCGCGGCCATGCTGCAGGGCATCCGGCGCGTCGGTGAGCGGGCGGTGTTCGTGTGCAGCGATCTGCACGCCTTCCTGGGCGACGGCACCCGCCCGGCCGAACCGACGGTGGTGCGGGCGCTGCGGGATGTGGTGCGCGACTTCCGCTCCGGCCAGGTGGCGCGCGCCGTGATCGTGGTGGCGCCGGTGCTGCGCATCCCGCCCGAGCTCGAAAAAGAGGTCACCGTGGTCGATTTCGCGCTGCCCGGGGAACCGGAGATCCGGGAGCTGCTGCACGGCATGATCGCGAGCAATCGCGATACCGTCGCCGTCGATCTGGGCGAGCGCGGCCACGATCGGCTGACCAAGGCGGCGCTGGGGCTCACGCTGTCCGAGGCCGAGAACGCCTTCTCGCTGGCCATGGTGCAGGACGGCCGGCTCACCGAGGCCGAGGTGGAGGTGGTGCTGGCCGAGAAGGCGCAGACCATTCGCAAATCCGGGCTGCTGGAACTGGTGCGGACCGAGCTGGCGCTCACCGATGTGGGCGGGCTCGACGAGCTGAAAGCGTGGCTGCGCAAACGCAATGACTCCTGGCTGGCCGAGGCCGCCGCCTACGGCCTGCCGGTACCGAAAGGCGTGCTGATCACCGGAGTTCCGGGCTGCGGGAAGTCGCTGACGGCCAAATCCGTTGCGGCCGAATGGGGTCTGCCATTGATCCGGATGGATATCGGCCGGGTGTTCGCCGGGCTGGTCGGCGCGAGCGAGCACAATATGCGCTCGGCGCTGGCGACCGCCGAGGCGTCCGCGCCCTGCGTGCTGTGGGTCGACGAGATCGACAAGGGCTTCGCCGGAGCGGGCACCGCGGGCGACACCGGAACCAGCGCACGCGTTTTCGGCACATTTCTCACCTGGATGCAGGAGAAGGAGCGGCCCGTCTTCGTCATCGCGACGGCCAACACCATCGAGAATCTGCCGCCGGAGTTCCTGCGCAAGGGGCGGTTCGACGAGATCTTCTTCGTCGATCTGCCCGGAGCCGGTGAGCGCGAAGCGATCTGGCGGCTGCACCTGGAGCGACGGCTCACCGGTCCCGCGGCCGGGCTGGAGGTCACGCCCACCCTGCTGGCCGATCTGGCGCGCGGCTCCAAGGATTTCTCCGGGGCGGAGATCGAACAGGCCGTGATCGCCGGACTGTTCGACGCCTACTCCGGGCGGCGGCCCCTGGACGCGGCCGATCTCTTCCACGCCATCGAGAACACCGTCCCGCTCGCGACCCTGCACGACACCCAGATCACCGCGCTGCGGGAATGGGCGAAGCTGCGCGCGGTCGCGGCCTCGACCTTCGATCCGGCTGTCGGCGGGGCCGATTAACGTCCCCGCCCGAAGAAATCGATAAGACGATTACAAGCGGCGAACGGATACTTGCGACCATGAGCGTCTCCCTGATCCTGCTCCCTCTCGCGATCGGCGCGGTCGCCAAAGCCGCCGCGTCCCAAGGCACGCCCGCGGCGAACGTGTGCACCGTCTCGACCCGGCTGCGGGACCCGCGCCTGCTCACCCTCGCCCTCGGCGATACCGGCGGCCGCGCCACCGTCACCGGCCCCGATGCCATCGACGTCGAATGGGCCGAGCTCGCCGCGCAATTGCGGCGCGATGCCGACGGCATCTGGCAGGCGCACTTCACCGGCACCACCGATGAACAGCGCTGCGTCGACGCCGTACTGGCCGTCGACGCCGCCTACGGCCGCCGCGTCCAGGCCGAGGTCCTGCAGAAGGTCCGCGACCGCGCACCCGCCGCCGGCATGACGCTGGTCTCCGAAACCACCAATACCGACGAGTCGGTGACCATGGTCCTGGAGGTCAACCAGTGAACGAGCCGGTCCGCATCACCGTGACCATCGCCGCCGACGGCCAGGTCAGCGCGCAAACCCACGACACCGTCGGCGCACAGTGCCTGCCCTACATCCAGGTGCTGGAGAACCTGCTCGAGGCCACCACGATCGACAGCGAGTACACCGGCGACTGGTGGAAAACCGAGGCGGCCCAAGTGGTCTCGCACCGCGCTCCCATCGCCGACCCCGCCCGGGTGGACGACCGGCTGTGAACGGCGCGCTGCCCGGAACCCACGGCTGGCGCGTGGCGAACAGCCTGTGGATCATCCCGACCTTCCTGTGCGGGTTCCTGACCTGGACCAGCTTCCTCTACATCGGCGTGCGAACCAAGAACCGCAGCTGGCTGATCAGCGCGGCCGTGTACGCGGCCGCCACGGTGGGGCTGATCGTCCTGCTGAGCCTGGGCGGCCCCACCGACGCCGACATCGCCGCCGGGAAGGCCCCGGCGCGCACCCGCACCCAGGAAACCATCAGCGACTGGGGCAGCGGAGCGCTCATCGCGGTCTGGCTCGGCGGCATCGTCCACGCCTTGCTGGCCCGCCCGCACTATCTGCATCGGCTGCACACGGCGCAACAGCAGCGCCCGCCGATGCCGGTCTACCCCAATCCGATTCAGCATCCGCAGGGGCCGACATGGCTGACCGACGGCCCGCAGCAGTACTGGGCGGGACCATACGATTCGCCGCCACAGCACCCGGTCCCGTCCGGCCCCGCATATCAAGCCGGACCTCCCGTCGATACCTCCCAGCAGGTCACTACGAGGATTCGGCACGCGCGGCCCGCGGTCGCCGTTGCCGCGGCAGGCCGGGTGCCGGTGAATACCGCCTCCGCGGAACAGCTTTCGGCACTGGGACTGGATGCCGGTACGGTGGTCGCCGTCCTCGAGGCGCGGGACAGCGGCGGAATCCGCGATCTGCGGCAATTCTCCTCGGTGTCCGGGCTCAAACCGCACGAGCTGCAACGGATCGCGGATCGACTCGATTTCTCCGGGGCAACCACCGCCGCGCAGCCGCCCCAGGCCCTGGGCCGGAGGCTGGACCTGTGATTCCGGTATCGGTGCGGCCGAGTGAGGTGCCGGGGCATTCGGTGCGGTTGAGCCGCGTGCTCACTGCCACGGAGGCCGAGGGGCCGGGGCGGCGTACCGCGATCTGGGTGCAGGGCTGCACCATTCGCTGCCGGGGCTGTTTCAATCCGCACATGTGGGCGGCGGCGGGCGGCACGGTGGTGCAGGTCGCGGAGTGGATTCCCCGGGTGCTCGACGAGGCGGCGGGAGCCGGGGTGGAAGGCATCACGCTGCTCGGGGGTGAACCGTTCGAGCAGGCCGCGCCGCTGGCTCGACTGGCTGCGGCGGCGCAGGCTCGGGGGCTGTCGGTCATGACGTTCACCGGGTACGAGTACGCCGATTTGACGGAGTGGGCGCGACGGCGGCGCGATATCCGGGATCTGCTCGGGCGGACCGATCTGCTGGCTGATGGGCCGTTCCGCGCGGATCTGCTGGATCGCGAGCGGCCGTGGGTGGGGTCGGCCAATCAGGGGTTGCGGGCGCTCACCGAGCGGTATCGCGGGCTGGAGTGCGTCACGGCGCCGGATCGCGTCGAGGTGCGGGTGGGCGCGGACGGAACCATTGCGGTGAACGGCTGGAGCGATGTGGACGCACTCGACGCGCTGCTCGCCGATCTCGGCACCAGGGGCGATAAACCGTGCCGATAGGCAACCGGTCGGTACCGATAATCTGGCCGCATGCGCATCGTTCTCGACGACCTGTCCGGGTCCGCGGTCATCGCTCTGCTCGAATCCCATCTCGCCGAGATGTACGAGCATTCACCCGAGGACAGCGTGCACGCGCTGGATCTGGTGGCGCTGCGCAAGCCCGAGATCACCTTCTGGTCGGCCTGGGAGGGCGACGAGCTGGCCGGATGCGGGGCGATCAAGGAGCTGGATCCGACGCACGGGGAGATCAAGTCCATGCGGACGGCCGCGAACCGGCGGGGGCGGGGTGTGGCCTCGCTGCTGCTGCGGCACATTCTCGACGAGGCGCGCACGCGCGGCTACGAGCGGTTGAGCCTGGAGACCGGGTCGCCGGAGTTCTTCGCGCCGGCCGTGCGGCTCTACGAGCGGCACGGGTTCACCCGGTGCGCGCCGTTCGCGGATTACGCCGAGGACCCGTATTCCATCTTCATGACGCGCACGCTCTGAGGCTCGGTCACACTCGGGTGAAGTGGGTTTGCCGCGCTTCCCAGCGGCGGTGCACCAGCACGCCCAGGCCCGCCACGAGCAGAGCGAGCACCAGGAAGAACAGCACCATCACCACCAGCCCGATCGACATGTCCAGGTAGCCCTGCTCGCGCGGATCGATGAACGGGTAGGGGTACCAGTCGACGATCGGGCCGCGGACGAGGGTGTAGACGCCGTAGAGGATCGGATAGATCAGCCAGCCGCCGATCAGGCGTGCCGTCAAGCCGATGGCCGCGGGGACCAGCAGCCAGTCCACCAGCATGACGATGGGGATGACCCGGTGCAGCACGGTATTGGTCCACCGATCCTGCATCTGGACGTCGATATCGGCCAGCAGCACGGCGTAGATGATGCCGGTGATGATCATGTACAGCGTCGCCGCGCCGCGGAAGGTCTGCCAGCGCCGGTCCCGGGGATCGAGCAGGCCGCCGGCCAGCAACGCCACCGCCGCGAGGATGTTCGACTGAATCGTGAAGTAGGAGAAGTAGTTCGCGATGGAATAGGTGGGGTTGTCCAGGTTGTGCAGCGGACCCCAGGCCAGCGTGAAAACTCCGAGCACACCGAAAGCGATACGCAGCCCCCGGATCCACCAGGGCGTCCCAGCTGTGGCGATCATGATCGAATCGTCGCACGCCGGAGCCCTGGAACGCGGACGATACGCCGATTCAGCACACTTCCGGCAATCACCTTTGGGCGGTATGCACGACCGTGCCGACCGGGACGGATCCCGGCTTCGCTACCCTTGACAGTGCAATGACCAGGACCGCCGCCACCTTTCGCGAGCTTCGCACCCGCCTGGCCGATCTCTCGATCCGCGACGAATACCGTTTGCGTCGCCGGCTCGACAAGGCCCGCGGCGGCGATCTCACCGATCTCGAAGCCGATATCGATGCCGCCCAGCGCCGTGTCGACGCCCGCCGCGCCGCCGTACCCGCCATCGTTTATCCCGAGCAGCTGCCGGTCTCGGCGCGCCGTGATGACATCGCCAAAGCTATCGCCGAAAACCAGGTCGTGATCGTGGCCGGTGAGACCGGCTCCGGCAAGACCACCCAGATACCCAAGATCTGCCTGGAACTCGGTCGCGGCATTCGCGGCACCATCGGCCACACCCAGCCGCGCCGGCTGGCCGCGCGCACGGTGGCCGAGCGGATCGCCGAGGAACTGGGCACCGAACTGGGCGATGTGGTCGGCTACACGGTCCGGTTCACCGATCAGGCGTCGGATCGCACGCTGGTCAAGCTCATGACCGACGGCATTCTGCTGGCCGAGATCCAGCGCGACCGACTGCTCCGGCGCTACGACACGATCATTATCGACGAGGCGCACGAGCGGAGTCTGAATATCGACTTCCTGCTCGGGTATCTGAAGCAGCTGCTGCCCAAGCGGCCGGATCTGAAGATCATCATCACCTCGGCGACCATCGACCCGGAGCTGTTCGCACAACACTTCAGCGACGAGAACGGCACGCCCGCACCGATTGTCGAGGTGTCGGGGCGGTCGTATCCGGTGGAGATCCGGTATCGGCCGCTGTCGCTGGAGGTTCCGCTCACCTCCGACGATCCCGATGACGAGGACACTCGAATCGTGGACCGCGACCCCACCGACGCCATCGGCGACGCCGTGCGCGAGCTGCTCGGCGAAGGCGACGGCGACATCCTGGTGTTCCTGTCCGGTGAACGCGAGATCCGCGATACCGCGGACACGCTGCGCGATATGAAACTGCCGCGCACCGAGATCCTCCCGCTCTACGCGCGGCTCTCCGCGGCCGAACAGCACAAGGTCTTCAGCCCGCACACCGGCCGCCGCGTCGTCCTCGCCACCAACGTCGCCGAGACCTCACTGACCGTGCCCGGCATCCGCTACGTCATCGATCCCGGCACCGCCCGCATCTCCCGCTACTCCATGCGGACCAAGGTGCAGCGCCTGCCCATCGAACCGGTCTCGCAGGCCTCGGCCCGCCAGCGCTCCGGCCGCTGCGGTCGCGTCGCCGACGGCATCGCCATCCGCCTGTACTCCGAGGACGACTTCGAATCGCGCCCGCAGTTCACCGAACCGGAGATCCTGCGCACCAACCTGGCCGCCGTCATCCTCCAGATGACCGCCCTCGGCCTCGGCGACATCGAGAGCTTCCCGTTCGTGGAGGCCCCCGACAACCGCGCCATCCGCGACGGCATCGCCCTGCTGGAGGAACTCGGCGCCCTGGCCCGCCGCACCGACGACGCCAAACCCGAAATCCCCGACGCCGGACTGGTTCTCACCCCCATCGGCCGCGAAATGGCGCAGATCCCCGTCGATCCGCGCATGGCCCGCATGCTGGTCGAGGCCAACCGCACCGGCTGCCTCGCCGAGGTCCTCATCATCGTCTCGGCCCTGTCCATCCAGGACGTTCGCGAACGCCCCGTCGAATTCCAGCAGGCCGCCGACACCAAGCACGCCCGCTTCACCGTCGAAGGCTCCGACTTCCTGGCCTACCTCCGCCTCTGGGACTACCTCGGCGAACAACGCAAATCCCTGTCCGCCAACCAGTTCCGCCGCCTGTGCCGCGACGAGTTCCTGCACTACCTGCGCATCCGCGAATGGCAGGACCTGCACGGCCAACTCCGCACCATCACCCGCGGCCTCGGCTGGTCCACCACCGCCGACCGCCCCGGCGACAACATGGACGACGCCGAGGGCTCCAGCATCCGCGGCAGCAGCAAGTTCAGCGGGCGCGGCGCGAACAGCCAAGGCCACGGCGACAACTCCGATGAAGGGGAGATCTCCAACGGCCGGACACGCCGCGGTCGTAATCCTCGTGGGCATGGCGAGACGACCGATGAACGCGGCGACAGCGCAACCGGTCTAGGCGGGACCGCCGAAGGCGGAAGCACGAGCCCGCGCGGCACCGGCCGTGGTGGTCGCGGCGGAACTTCCGGCGGACATGGCCGCAATGTCGGCGGGCGCGACGACAATGCCGGCGCGCAGCACGGAGTTCCCACAGCACAGGGCAGCCGGACCGGCGCTGGGAGCACGCTACGGGCGCGGGTCGGCGAGGCCGGGCGACGCGGCGCGAATGCCACGGCACCGGGGCGGGGGCGTGGTGAAGCCGACCAGTCCGTGAAACTGGCGGCGCTGGCAGCGGCCGAGGACGCACTGCCGTGGGACATTACGTCGATCCATCAGGCGCTGCTGGCGGGCATGTTGTCGCATATCGGGGTGCGCGAGGCCGAGTCGCGGGAGTTTCTGGGCGCGCGGAATGCGAAGTTCATGATCTTCCCCGGGTCGTCGCTGGCGAAGAAGCCGCCGCGGTGGGTGATGGCGGCGGAGTTGGTGGAGACGTCGCGGTTGTGGGGGCGGACGGCGGCGCGGGTCGAGCCGGAGTGGGCCGAGCGGCTCGCGGGGGATCTGGTGAAGCGCACCTATTCCGAGCCGCACTGGTCGTCCAAGCGGGGGGCGGCGCTGGCGTACGAGCGGGTCACGCTGTACGGGATTCCGCTGGTGACGCAGCGGCGGGTGGACTTCGGGCGGATCGATCCGGAGCTGTCGCGGGAATTGTTCATCCGGCATGCGCTGGTGCAGGGCGAGTGGCAGACCAAGCACGAGTTCTTCGCCGAGAATCGCGAATTGCTGGAGGATGTGGCCGATCTGGAGCATCGGGCCCGGCGGCGCGACATCCTCGTCGACGACGAGGTGCTGTTCGAGTTCTACGACCGGCGGATTCCGGCGGATGTGGTGTCGGTGCGGCACTTCGACAGCTGGTGGAAGAAGACGCAGCGCAAGGAACCCGAGCTGCTGAACTTCACGGCCTCCACGGTCGTGAACGAGGATGCGGCACTGCTGGATCCGACCTCTTACCCGGACAGCTGGCGGCAGGGCGAGCTGACCTTCCCGCTCACCTATCAGTTCGAACCCGGGCAGGCCGATGACGGTGTGACCGTGCACATTCCGGTCGCGCAGCTCGCCCATGTGCGGGCCGTCGGATTCGACTGGCTGGTCCCCGGCATGCGGGAGGAGCTCGCCACCGCGCTCATCAAGACGCTGCCGAAACAGTTGCGGCGCATGGTCGTTCCCGCTCCGGACTTCGCCCAGGCCGCCCTGGCCGAGCTCACCCCGCGCGCCGAACCGCTGCGCACCGGGCTGGCTCGCGAGCTGTCGCGGCTGGGTTCGGTCACCATCACGCCCGCCGAGCTCGATCCGGCCGGCCTGCCGGATCACCTGCGCATGACCTTCGCGGCCACCGACCCCTCCGGTACGGTGATCGCCCGCAGCAAGAGCCTCGCGGAACTGAAAACACGACTGGCGGAACAGGTTTCGAAGTCCGTCGCGCGCGCGAACACGGCTGCCGAACGCGCACCGGCCACGGTGTGGACCTCGGAGTCGCTGGGCTCGCTGGAACCGTCGGTCAAGCGCCAGGTCGGCGGGCAGACCATTACCGGCTACCCGGCGCTGGTCGCCGAGCCCGAGGGCGTGGCCGTCCGGGTGCTGAGTTCCCCGGCCGAGCAGGCCGCCGCCATGCGCGTGGGCACCCGCACCCTGCTGCTCAATGCGCTGCCGACCACGGTCCGCTCCGTCACCGCGAGCCTGCCGCCCACGGATCGGCTGGCGCTCAGCCAGAATCCGTATGGGTCCCTGGACGCGCTGGTGGAGGACTGCCGCGCGGCGGCCGCCGATGAACTCATTGCCGCGAACGGCGGACCGGTGCGCACCCCGGAACAGTTCAAGGAGCTGCTGGAGCAGCTGCGGCCGCAATTCACCACGGCGGTGGCGACCATCGTCCGCACGGTGGTGCCGGTCCTCGCCGAGGCGCACCGGGTGCGGTCCGCGCTGGCCGACAGCCGCAATCGCGAAGTGGCCGAGGATGTCTCGCATCAGCTCGACGATCTGGTGTTCCCCGGCTTCATCTCCGAATGGGGCACCGCCCGATTGCGGGAACTGCCACGGTATCTGGAGGCCGCGCGGGTGCGCCTGGAGGCGCTACCGGAATCGGCCAACCGGGACCGGCAGGGCATGCTCGAACTCGATCGCGTGCACGCCGCCTACGACCGGCTCGTGGCCGCGCTGCCCGAGGGCCGCAAGGGCGGCCGCGACGTGGTCGAAATCTGGTGGATGATCGAGGAATTGCGGGTCAGCCTGTTCGCCCAGCAACTCGGCACACCGTATCCGGTGTCGGCCAAACGCATCGAGAAGGCCATCGACGCCGTGCGCAAGGCTCCCCCGCCGCGACGCTGAACCGCCGGGGATGGACTCGGATTCGCACCGGATGCCATGGTGGTCCATGTCCCTTCCCGGCGTGTACACCACCGACCACGTCCCCGGCTCCCCCGATACCGAGATGGCTGCGGGCTGGATCGTCTGGGGCTATGCGAACGATCTGCCCAAGGCCATGGCGATGATGCAGAACATCGCCGCCCGCGATCACGCCGATGGCATCGTCGGCGCACGCATCACCGCCAGTACGAGTGCCAGCGTCAGCGTCAGCGGCCTGAGCCGGTCGGCGGCCACCTATGTCTGCTACGGCACGGCTTTCCGCTGGCGGCGGTGAGTCGGTCCCGGCTCAGTTGGAGCCGGCGCCCACGGCATTGTCCGCGCGGTGCTTGCGTAGCTCGGCAATCTCGCGCTCGAAATCCTCTGCGGAACTGAAGGATCGGTACACCGAGGCGAACCGCAGGTAGGCGACCTCGTCGAGATCGCGCAGCGGGCCCAGGATGGCCAGGCCCACCTCGTGGCTCGGGACTTCCGGGGAGCCCTTGGCGCGCACCGCATCCTCGACCTGCTGAGCCAGCAGGTTGAGCGCGTCGGAGTCGACCTCGCGACCCTGGCAGGCGCGGCTCACACCGCGGATGACCTTTTCGCGGCTGAACGGTTCGGTGACGCCACTGCGTTTGACGACCGAGAGAATCGCGGTTTCGACCGTGGTGAAACGTCGCCCACATTCCGGGCAGGCACGTCGCCTCCTGATGGCGGTGCCTTCCTCGGCCTCACGCGAGTCGACAACCCTCGAATCGGGATGGCGACAGTACGGGCAATGCATCCGGAATCCTTCGTCGGTGCCTGAGCTCCTCAGCAATCTCGAGGATACCCGGGTGGGCGCGGTCACCGTGCGTCCGCCCGGGTAAGGGGTCCCGATCAGACGGTAACCCGCCATTGCTGGGTCATATCGGCGAGCAGGTCCGGCAGGCGGGCGAGCAGGCGGCCGGTGGCGAGTTTGGCCGGGAAGGGTTCGGCCAGAATCGGTCTCGCGACGGCCTCGTTCGCGCAGAGTTCCAGGTAGCGCGGCAGCAGATCATTGGTGATGTAGTGCCACCGCGTGTCGCGGTCGGCCCAGTTGAAATCCGGGAGCGGGGCGCGCAGCGCGGCGGTGCCGGCGGTAATGGTCACGGGGGCGAACACGCCGGGTGCGCGGACGCCGGGCACGGCGGCCTTGCCGGCGATGGTGCTGACATAGGTCATGACCCGGCCCATGGCGCCGCGGCCCTGGGCGGTGACATCCCACTGATCGGCGATGATCTGATTCTGTTCGCGGTCGGTCATGCGCACGGCGGCATCGGCCAGGCCGGCGGGGGTGCCGCCGTCGATGCCGCGCCAGGCCAGGATGGCGTTCTCGTCCAGGACGCCGGCCCGGTACATCTCCTCGACCCCGGCCAGGCCGTCGGCCGCGTACGCCTCGTGCATGGGGACCTGGTCGATGAAGATGTGCTTCTGCATGATCATCAGCCGGGTCTGGTACCAGGCCAGGTCCGCCGGGGTGAGGCGCGCGCCTTCCAGGCCCAGGGTCCGGATGTCCGAGGGCAGCGCGTCCGCCAGTTCGGCCGGCGTGCCGCGGAGCAGATCGGCGACCGTGCTGCCGAGCTGGTGCACGCCCGGGAGGCCGATGAGGGCGGAGACATCGCCCATATCGAAGAATCCGGAGGCGAAGGAGCCGCCGGCCAGACCGGCCAGGCCCGTCCAGAAGTAGTCCGGGTGCTCGTTGTTGAGCCGCAGGTAGTTCACGTACACCTGGGTGAAGGTGCGGGTGTTCGCCGCGACGCCGCGTGGGGGATCCCAGGCGGCGAGGTCGATATCGGCGTGTTCGGTGGCGACGACCAGCCAATACTGGTGCAGCAGCGTGGCGTACCGCTGCGGCGGCACGCCGGCGGCGCGGGCGGTGTCGAGGGCGGTGCGCAGTTCGGCCGCGTCCAGGGGCAGGGCCGGATGCAGTCCGCCGCCGCGCTCGCCCTCGCCGTTGACCGAGGGCAGATCCAGATACGCGGCGTAGGCGGATTCGGCGTGCGCCGCCGGGAGCGCGCCGAATCCGAGCATCAGGCAGGCGAGGAGTCCGGCGAGCCGGAGGAAATCGGAGATCCGGCGCGGTCGGCCCGCCCGGGGTGAACCGCCGCGTGCCGGCCGTATTCCGCCGGTGCCATTGGACATTGCGCCCCCTGTCGAGATGCGCGCCGATCCCCTGCGGACCGGCGCGAATGTAGCCGCTGTCACATCTCGGGGCACGCTAACAACAGGTTTCAGTTTTCAATCTGCATTTTCGGCCATACCCGTGGCCGTGCATCCCTATCGGTCGCGCGGCTAACCTTCGGCGATCGCACCATCCCCTGTGCGATCGCTGCGGTGCGCGCGGGAGATCGGAGCTAGCGCGGGAGGGCCGGGGCCATTTCGACCGCGGGGGTGGTCTCGGAATGGAAGTCGCCGGTGCGCAATTGCGCCAGGCCGATGAGACCGGCCACGGCCAGGGCGCTGACCAGCGCGGTGATGGCGAGCGCGGCGAAGCCGGCCTGGGCGCGCTGCACGCGGGTCAGCGGATGGAGGCCGCGGGCGCGACCACCGGCGTGTCGCGCGACGACATGGGGGCGTGCCGTGCGGACGCGCTCGCGCGTGGCGACCGGATGCGGGCGCGCGGCGCACTGCCGCCGATCGGCCACGGGCCGCCGCGCGGCTTCGGCGCCGCGGGTGGGCGCGCCGCCGGCGCGCAGCTCCCACGGAATGCTGTCGAAGCCGAGATCGCTTCCGAGAGTATCGAATTCGCTGACCACAGTGCGCATCGAACAAACCTCCAAATGGACGGGACCGGTTGCACTGGACGATTGACTCGCTCATGTGTTCGAAGAACTGATGTTCGAATTTCTACCACGCCGGGCCGACAATGTCAGCTATCCACGCGACATGCGTCGAACAGATGTTTGATCACCGGGCTTGCGCGGACTACAGTCGAGGCACGAGTTCTCCGGCAGGCCTTACGCACGCCGTCCGGGGAGCGAATTCCGGTGAGACACAGCAGTGAACGGAGGACTGCGGCGGTGAGCGAACACGGCGGTGTGGCAGGTGAGGACGGGCCGGTCGGTCTCGCTGGCGACGGCACTACCGAAACATCGGGCACCGGGGCGGATCTCACCTCCCGGCAGCGCAAGGTGCTGGAGGTCATCCGCACCTCGGTCAGCGACCGCGGCTATCCGCCCAGCATCCGGGAAATCGGTGACGCCGTCGGCCTGACGTCGACGTCCTCGGTGGCGCACCAGCTACGCGCCCTGGAACGCAAGGGCTATCTGCGCCGCGACCCCAATCGTCCACGCGCCGTGGATGTCCGGGGCCTGGACGAGACGGCGGTGCGCGCCACCTCCGGCGTGTCGCAGCTGCGCGCGGTGGCCTCGGACACCGACGCCGCGGGCGATCACCCGATCCCGACCTATGTTCCGGTCCTGGGCCGGATCGCCGCCGGTGGGCCCATACTGGCCGAGCAGGCGGTGGAGGATGTGTTCCCGCTGCCGCGCGAACTGGTCGGCGAGGGGTCGCTGTTCCTGCTGAAGGTCGTCGGGCAGTCGATGATCGATGCGGCCATCTGCGATGGGGACTGGGTGGTCGTGCGGCAGCAGAATGTGGCCGACAACGGGGACATTGTGGCCGCCATGATCGATGGCGAGGCGACGGTGAAGACGTTCAAGCGCACCGGATCTCAGGTGTGGCTGATGCCGCACAACCCGCTGTTCGAGCCGATTCCGGGTAATGACGCCCAGATTCTCGGCAAGGTTGTCACGGTTATTCGCAAGATTTGACCGTGCCGCACTGCCGTGACCCGGCGGCCGCCCCGCAGACCGGGCGCCGGGTCACGACAGTCGCGTTCTCACTGGACCACCCCGGTCCAGACCGCCCGGGAGCCCGTGTCGCCTACTCGATAGGTGTGCACCGTCGCCGCCGCTCCGGCCGCGACGGCGAAAACCGCGATCACCGCCAGTATCGCGCGGCCGAGCGGGCGATTCCGCTCCGCGCGCAGGTGCGTCACGACGACCAGGGCGGCCGCAATCACCAGCGGGACAACGAAGTACAGCATGGTGCCCCCCAGTTCGGTGTGCTTCGCTATCGCTGGGGTCGACCCGATCCGGTCCTCCAGCCACTCCCCCGCCTCGGTGGTGATCGGAGTGAGCGCTACGACTACGACCGCCAGAATCGCGGTGGGCCAAACCAGACGGCTGCGGGCGGCGGGCCACAGGGCGCACAGGATCACGAGCGCCGCCGTCAGGGGGACGAGCACGACCAAGCCGTGGACCAGCAGGACATGCGCGGGCAGACCACGAAATGTCGACATGGCGGGACCCTCGATTCGGTTGGGGCTGGCGGCATACCTGAACAACGTATGTCGAGGGGGTGGGGTTCGCTTGTGATGTGGGGGAAACGGCGTGGTGCCGAGAGTGTCGAGGGCTGGTCTGATCGGGGACCCGCCGAATGACGCGTGGTTCGGCTGACGTCAGGGGGGTGGGGTGAGGCCGAGTTCTCGGATTAGGTGGTTCATTTCGGTGCGGTAGAGGTTGGCGGGGTTGGTGGTTTGGGTGCGTAGATGGCCGAGGACTTCCAGGGCTACGAGGCCGTGCATGCGACCCCAGGTGCGGAGGGCCAGGGCGATTGCTGTCGGGGGGAGGGTGGGGAATTCTCGGCGGACGACGGTGGCCAGGGATGGGTCGAAATCGTTCCAGTCGAAGGGCTCGTCGGCGTACCGGGGTTCGGCGGTGGGCCAGGCGCCGGCTATGAGGCCGACCAGGCCGGTGCAGGCTCGGTGGAGGGCTTCGGGGGCGGGGCCGCCCTCGGGGGCGCGGTAGCCGGGGACCGGATCACCGTAGATGAGGAGGAAGCCTTCTTTGTTGGTGATGACCCAGTCGCGGAAGGCGGTGGCCCAGGCCATGATTCGGGCGGCGGGGGCGTCTTGGGGGTGGGCGTCGCGGGCGGCTTCCACGGTGTTTACGAGGTCGCCGTATACCTCGGCGATCAGGGCGGTGACCAGGTCGTCTCGGGTGGGGAAATAGCTGTAGACGGCGTTGGGGGTCATGCCCATGTCGCGGGCGATGGCGCGGAGGGTGATGGCGCCGGGGCCGCTTTCGGCCATCAGGCGCAGGGCTACCTCTTTGATCTCCGCGGTGGTTTCGGAGCGGCGGCGTTCGCGGCGGGTGGGGGTAGCGCTGGTCACGGGGACCACCCTATCAACGGCGTGAGGAAACTGAGCATTGTCAAAATACTTCACGGCGTATAGTTTTCTCACGCCGCATCAATTTGGATCGCAGGAGTTGGGATGTTCATCGGGATCATCGGCGCCACCGGCAATGTCGGACGGCTTGTGCTGGGTGAGGCATTGGAGCGCGGGCATCACGTCACCGCGTTCACTCGGGATATCGCGCGGGCGGAGGTCGAGCATCCGCATCTGACGTGGGCGGAGCTGGACGTGTTCGACTCCGCGGCGGTGGCGGCGCGGTTGCCGGGGATGGATGTGCTGATCAGCTGTTATCAACCCGGTAATGCCGCACGGGATTTCGATGCGACCGTGTCGGAGTCGATCGCCGATCCGACGGTGTACGCCACGGTGGCGCGGTCACTGCTGACGGCGCTCGAGACGCATCCGCGCACCCGGCTGCTCGTGATCGGCGGGGCGGGGAGCCTGGAGTTCGCGCCGGGACGGACCACCGTGGACGACGAGGAGCGGCTGCTCGCCGTCATGGACGAGATCGGGCTGCCGCGGGGATACGCGGCGGCGGTCCGCGGGCATCGCGATGCGCTCGATGCGCTGCGCACGTCGAATCGGCTGTGGACCTACCTCAGTCCGGCGGGAGAGATCGGGCCGGGTGAGCGCACCGGGCGCTACCGGATCGGGACCGATCAGGAGATCGTGGACGCCGAGGGGCGCAGCCGGATCTCCTTCGCCGATGCCGCGGTCGCGCTCGTCGACGAGGCCGAACTGCCGCGATTCGTGCAGCGGCGCTTCACGATCGGGTACTGAGCTTCACAATCGGGCGCTGAGCAGAGCGGCCCGCCATGCCATCGGGCAGAGCGGGCCGCGTTCGGCTATGACGCGTCGGCTACGGGGCGGCGTCGCCCACCGGGCGGGTCGGCACTTCCTCGGGAACCTCGATGCGCGACATGAGCACGGTGGTCTCGTTGTCGCCCGGAGGGTTCGAGGCATCGCCGTCGGCCGGGAGGGGCGCGACGGCCGGGTGCACGAAGCCGAACAACTCGTACTGAGCGCCCACGGTCATGGCGGCCGTGGCCTTGTCCTGGGCGATGAAGCCCAGGTTGGTGCCGATGACGCGGCGCAGGGATTCCAGCCAGCGATGGTCCAGAACACGGCAGTCGGCCCACGGGAAATACTCGAGGCCGGTGCGCAGGTAGAACCGGTCGCCTATGCGGGCGTGCCGCAACAGGTCCAGGACCCAGGCGTCGATGCGATTGGGCTGGGCATTGCGGTAGATCCGGCTCAGGGGTGCGACGGTGGCGTTCGACGCCTCGTCGAAGGAGTTCAGCAACTCTTCCGAAAACTCGTCCACCCGGACGAAACCGACGACGTCGAGACCCTGCAGTTGTTCCGGAAGTTGGGCGGCTAACCTGCGCTCGTCATGCAGTTTGAACTTCCTATTGATGTTCTCTGTGCGCATTTGTCTCCGCTTCCAACCTCTGTTCCCCGGAACATTAACACGGAACCAACCGTTTCAAACCACACTTGGTCCCATGCCCAGATCAAGATTGCGCAACGTGCACTAGGGGTCCGCTATCAGCGCGTTAATTGACCGCGAGCACAATAGGCGCGGTCCGCGGACTGCCGCGCAGGTCATCGCGCGACTAGCGGCGATAGGCGCCGGTAATGATCTCGCCCTGGGTCTGTAAAGCCGGATTGTCGCGATCCCAATAACTTCCGTGCGCACCCGGATCAACGGGTATGTCGCGCAACAAAGGGACGTCGAATGTTGCCCCGGCGGAGTCGAAAACCGTTGCCCCGAAACCGGGATCGGTGGGTGTCGGACCATGCGGCAAACGTCCGGCGACCGGAATGGGATCGGCGGGGTCCGCGGTGGCGAAGACATGCGCCCCGTTGCGCTCCGGCACCAGCCCGTCCAAGCGCAGTTCGAACACATCATCGGCCGCGACTCCGGGACTGCCCGCGAAGATGAGCTCGTCGGCCGCGAGCGAGCCGCCCGCGGTGGCGGCCGTGCCGATGACCGTGCTGCCATAGCTGTGCCCGATCAGAGTGTTGTGCGAAGGCAAGCCGTCATGGGCGGCGCGCAACCCGTCGGCGAATCGATCCAGCGCGGGCGCACCGGCGTCGGCGTAGTGATCGAACATGGCCTCCCCCAGTCCGGGCGGGGCGTCGTAGCCGTACCAGGCGATCACCGAGGTCCGAGCCATCGGATCCGCGCGCTCGGCCGCGGACTGCAACGCCCCGGCGCGCGCCAACCCGAGCGCGATCCCGCTCAGCGGTGCACCCGTCCCGGGAACGAAGGTCGCGACATGGCGTGCGGAGTCCGGATTGGACAGCGCGATGGCTCCGTGGCCGCGACTGTCGACAGCGAGCAGGAACCGATCGCGATGACCCGGGCCGACCTCAGCGGCGATGGCTTCATACCCGGCGATCCGGGTCAGCAGCTCCGCCCGGCCGGCGTCCCACTCCCGCAACCGAATCCAGTCGTGCGTGGTGGTCGGCAGGTTCTCCGCCCGCGCCCAGTCCGGATGCGGCGCATCGAGCTTCGCCAACTGGAACCGCGCGTCGGTGTGCAGCCGTTCGAGGCCGAGCCGGTTGTAGTGATCCCTGGCGACCGCCGGGATGCCGTCCCGATTACCGATCATCGGGTCGTAGGCGAACAGCGCATCCTTCTCCGCCGGGCTCAACGATTCCCACAGCGCGCACAGCGCTTTCGGCTCCTCGGGCAGGAGCGCACGCCCGTCGATGATGTCGGCCACCCGGCTCCCCAGCGGTCCGCCCTGCGGTGCGGCGCACAGCGCGTCCAGTGCCGCCGATGCCTCGGTGAGACGCGCACCGATCTCACGATCGGTGTCCCCGGCCAGATCCAGCAAGGGGATGAGCCTGGCGGTCACCGACTGCGCCTCGGCGTCGAAGCAGGCTTGCAGCGCCAGATCCAATGCGGGATTCCCGCTGTCGGCGCGCGGTGGCTCAACCGTCCCGTCCTCGGCCACCACGCATCCGTTCGCAACAGCCTCCGCCTCGAGTGCGAGCACCGCGGCGCGGAGTCCGGCCAGCCCACCGGCATCGGCCAGCGCGTCGGCGATATCCAGCACTGCCGCACCAATGTGGTTGGCCGTCAACTGCGCGGCGACCGCCCGTAACGAGCCCGCAGCGGCGGCCTCCCCCTGCCAGTCGCTCAGCGCGGTATCCACGTGCCGCCGCACCTGCCCCATGGCCGCACCGAACCGCAGATTCGCCGCCACCAGAGCCGCACTGGCAACGCCCGCAATCTCCGGATGCCATCCGCGAACCTGCGACATCATTGCCCGAGACATGCCCCTCCCATGCCGTCTGGTCATTCGCCGCCCCGCCGCCGACCTCCCGTGTCAGCCGCCACCTCAATCGCCCCTGCCAGCCGCGCAGCTGTAACGTCGCACGAGCCATGCCCTCCTCGTGCAATGCGATGATGCGGCTGCTCCTCAGCGCCGAATGGCCGTCTCCTCGAGTGCCACAGCTCCTTCCGCGCCGGCCAACGCCGCAGTGGCCGCTGTCGCTGCCGCCGCAAGCAGTCCCTACGAAGCGACAACGACACGGGTCCGCCGGTTTATGCGTGAGCGAGCGCCATATCGAGCTCGACGGCCAGGGCGCACTAAACCGCCACTGCCAGTGGGCATACGGGCCCCGCTCAGGCAGTCGTCCAGCCGCCGTAGCCATCCCGCATCCGCCGCAATGCGCCGTCGACCGGTCCGGCGGCTCGGCACGACGAGCCGTACCGCCAGGTCACCGGGTGGTCATGCGGGGCCGGTCAGGTATTCGTCCAACTGGCGTTCGAACGCCTCGTCGGCCGCTTCGTAAGTGACGGCACCGTGGTCCGCGACGGCGGCCACCTCGGACAGTTCGCCCGCCAGCTGCCGTAGCGCTGTCAGTAGTGGTTCGCCTATTCCTACGGCCGCGGCGCCGATGGCCGAATTCGGCATGGCGCGAGCGACTTTCGCTACCTGGTCCACCGGATCGATGGCGGCTATGGCTGCGGATTCGCCGCGGATGCCGGCTGCCATGACTCGGAGCGCCGCTACGTCGGCGCGCAGTATGTCCCCCATGGTCCCCTCCTTCGAGGCGAACCTAACAGTTCGAGAGGTTCGGTGCTCGGCACAGCGCGAGTCTGTGGACAACTCCTCGGCTGTCCACAACCGCTACCAGCCGATCAAGCGGATTCGCGTTCGCGTTTGGCGGCTTCTCGTGCCAGCATGCGGTCGCGTTGTTCTTCGAAGCGGAGGACGTCCTTGGCCATCTGCTCCAGGAAGAGCCCCAGTTCTTCGCGGAGTTGTTCGCCGCGGGCGGTGAAGTCGGTGCGGTCGAAGATGTTCCATTTGCGCAGGACGGGCTGGACCACCTCTTCGAGGTGCTGGCGGAGGTCGTAGATGCCGTGTTTGGCGATCAGGACGCTGTTGCGGCGGAAGTTCGGCATCTCCGCGCCGGGCATGCGGAAGTTTCGGATGATTTCGACGATGGCTTCGAGCGCGTCGTCGGGGGCTACGTCGAGGGCCGCGCCGCAGATATTGCGGTAGAAGACCATGTGCAGGTTCTCGTCGGCGGCCACGCGCTGCAGGATGTGGTCGGCTATGGGGTCCTCGCAGACCCGGCCGGTATTGCGGTGGCTGACGCGGGTGGCGAGCTCCTGGAAGGTCACGTAGGCGACGCCGTGCAGGAAGCTGTTGTCGCCGGTGCCGGTCGGATTGTCGACGCCGTGGGACATGCAGATCATGCGCGCCTGTTCCAGGGCGACCGGGTCGACGCCGCGGGTGACCACCAGGTAGTCGCGCAGCACGATGCCGTGCCGGTTCTCCTCGGCGGTCCAGCGGTCCACCCAGGTGCCCCAGGCGCCGTCGCGACTGAAGGATTCGGAGATCAGCCGGTGGTAGGAGGGCAGGTTGTCCTCGGTGAGCAGATTGGTGACCATGGCGGCCTTGGCCACCTCGCTGAGGGCGGATTGCTCGGGCTCCCAATCGATTCCGCCCATGGCGGCGAAATTCCGGCCCCGATCCCACGGCACATAATCGTGTGGATGCCACTCTTTGGCCATCGATAGATGCCGGTTGAGATTCTGTTCCGCAACCGGTTCCAGCTCTTTCAGCAATACCCAGGGCGTCAAGGTTTTCGCCACAGTATGTCCTGTTCTCAGACTGTGCTGTTCTCAGACGTTCGCCGCCCGACCCCTTTGTCGCCCGCGAGCCTACTCGTTCGAGCGGTTCCGGTGCGGAGAATGTTCGGCCACAAGCATTGGATTCAGGGCGAACCAGACCGGCGACAGGGCGATACGCGGGAAATAGCGTCACGCGCATCGTTACCAGTCAACCCGGAGAACTCGATGAAACGACCCGTGGCCCTGTTCGGCGCGCTCGCCGCGACGGCGACGCTCGCCGCCTGCGGCGGCTCCGATTCCAGCGCAGGCGATCCGGCGGGACCGCCGCAGCCGGGCGGAACCCTGCGCTACGGACTGTCACTGGCGCCGACCTGCTCGGATCCGGCGCAGTCCAATACCAATCAAACCCTGTACGTGACACGGCAGATCGTGGATTCGCTCACCGATCAGGATCCGGCCACCGGTGAGATCACACCGTGGCTGGCGCAGAGCTGGCAGGTAAGCCCGGATGCCAAGTCCTTCACCTTCACGCTGCGCCCGGGGGTGACCTTCAGTGACGGCACACCGCTCACCGCGGCATCGGTGCAACAGAATTTCGACGCGGTGCTGAAGACGCTCACCCCCGCGAAGGCGGCGCTCGCGTCCAGTTATCTGGCCGGGTACACCGGCACGACGGTGGTGGACCCGCTCACCGCGCGGGTGGAGTTCGACCGGCCGAACGCGCAATTCCTGCAAGCCACCTCGACACCGCAGCTCGGCATCCAGGCCGCGGCCACGACGGCGAAGCCGGCCGATCAGCGCTGCCTCGGCGACAATATCGGCAGCGGGCCGTTCACCTACGCGGAGTACAAGCAGGGTCAGTCCGCCGTGCTGGCCAAACGCACCGGATACAACTGGGGCTCCGCGGTTTTCGGACATCAGGGCGAGGCGTACCTGGATCGCATCGAGTTCCGGGTGGTGCCGGAGTCCGGTGTGCGGACCGGCAGCCTGACCTCCGGCCAGCTGGATGCCGTCAGTGACGCCCTCCCGCAGGACGCACCGCAGATCGAGGCCGCGGGCGGGCGGGTGCAGGTGACCTCGAATCCCGGTGTGCCCTTCGGCATTCAGCCGAATGTGACGCGCGGCGTACTGGCTGACGCGGCGGTGCGGACGGCGCTGCTCACCGCGATCGACCGGCGCGAGATCGTCGATACCGTGCTGGGGCCGCAGTACAAGACGGCCACCAGCAGCCTGGCCTCGAGGACTCCCGCCTACCTGGATCTTTCCAGCAAGCTCGGCTACGACCCCGCGGCGTCGGGCCGGGTGCTCGAGCAGGCCGGGTGGGTGCCCGGTGGTGACGGCATCCGGACGAAGAACGGTGAGCGACTGTCCTTCGCGGTCTCGTTCACCAGCGCTTTCGCCGGAAATCAGGCCATCCTCGAACTGACCCAGCAGCAGTTGCGCAAGGCCGGTATCGAATTGCGCCTGCAACCGCTCGCCGATGCGGAATACACGGCGCGACAGGGCAGCAAGGATTTCGACGCGCTCTACTACAACACCACCCGCGCCGACGGCGATATCCTGCGCACCAACTTCGGGCTGGAAGGACGGAATTACAATGTGCGCGGTCCGATTCCGGCGCTCGACGATGCCCTCACCGCCGAGCTGCAGACGGTGGATACCGCCGCGCGCGCCCAGTTCCTCGGCAGGGCGCAGCAGTTGGTGCTCGAGAACGGCCTGCTGATTCCCACCGTGGAACTGTCGCAGGCGGTCGGGGTGTCGAATGCGGTCTCGGATCTGAAGTTCGAGGCCTCGGCCCGGCTCCAGTTCTACGACGCCTGGTTGCATCGGGACTGATCGCGAAGCAAGGCTCTCCAAATAGCAATGGCCCGGCTGTCTTTCGACAGCCGGGCCGTTTCCTTTCCGCTATTTCAAGGGGAACCCCTGGCGGTTGAAGGTGTTCCGGATGCCCTGGCGGCCGTGCAGGCTCTCCTTGGTCGAGATGCGGCCCGCCAGACGGTTCTTCACCCAATCCTCGGGGAGTTCCTGTTCGCGGTAATAGGTATTGATGCGGTCGAGGTAATCGGCGAGATCCTCGGCGGCGGGCGGGGTGTAGGTATTGCGGTGCACCACCACGCTCTGCCCGTACCGCGGCTTGATATCGGCCGGGTCGGCGGGATCCGGAATCCCGATGGCCAGCCCGTACACCGGGAAGGTGTGCTCGGGCAGCCCCAGGGCCTCGATCACCGCGTCGATCTTGTTGCGCAGCGCGCCGACGAAAGTGATGCCGTAGCCCAGGGATTCGGCGGCGGTGGCGGCGTTCTGCGCCGACAGGGTGACGTCGATGACGCTGGACAGGGCGCTGTCGAGATATTCGGTGGCCTCGATGGTGTGCCCATTGGCGCGGGCCAGCTCGATATTGCGGGACCAGTCGGCCAGCCACACCAGGAAGACGGCGGCGTCGTTGATCAACTGCTGCCCACCCGCCAGCTCCGCCAGCCGCGCCCGCAGCGCCGGATCGTCGACGACCACCACGCTGGTGAACTGGAAATTGGCCGAGGTGGAGGCGGATTGCGCGGCGGCCACGATCACCGCCAGCTCGGACTCGCTGATCTCGCCGGGAAGGAAGCGCCGCACGGTGCGATGGCGCAGCAGCAGCTCGAGGGTCGGGTTTGCGACCCCGCCCGCCACCGGGGCCTGCGCACCGTAGCGCTTGTGCAGCTGCTCCTGGAGCACGGTCGAGAGCACATCGGTCATGTGTGGTCCTATTCGTTCGGGGGTTCGTCGAAACTGGCGGGCAGGTCCGGGGTACGGGTGAACTGGCCGGCCGCGTGCCGGTGGGCGCTCCACTGGTCGGCGTCCCACCAGGCGCGCAGCACGAAGACCAGCTTGGGATTGTGCTCCTCGTCCTCGAGCCAGGCGCGGCGCGCGCTCACCTCGAATTCGGCGGCGCCGGTGAGGGTGTCGGCGGTGGCGTCCGTGGTGTACAGGCGGGCGAGCTCACGCAGTTTGTGCGCGGTCGGGAATTTGCGCTCGGCCGCGGTGATGATGCGCAGGCCGGCCCAGAACAGTTCGTACACAGCGTCTTCGGCCGCCGGCGTATCCAGGGTGTCGGCAATGACCTCGAGGGCGAACAGCGAGGTGATCAGGTGCAGCACCACGAAATCGCCCGGCTGCGACAGATACAGCAGGGTCACCGCCCGCCGGACCTGCCTGCGGCGTTCCGGGCCGGGCAGCCGGTGGATCCACGCCGGGTTCGCGGTCAGCTCGGGAATCCTGGTGATCGCCACTCCGGCCACGCGCGCTTGCAGGCCGGAGCGGTTCAGTTCGGGATGCAATTCGGTGAAGCTGTTCGTATCCGCGATCACCGATTCGACCGCGCCCCGGAATATCTCGTCCTGCGCCCAGCTCTCGCTCAGCCGCAGCAGCGATTCCAGCGGATCGGAGGCGTCCGCGGCGGGCGGGGTGTGCTCGTCATCGGCCACGCGCACGAAGGAGAAGGCCAGGTAGGCAAGCGCTTCGGCGGTCATGCCGGGATGTTCGGCCCAGATCGCCCAGCCCAGATGGATGGTGGCGTGGGTGAAGGCGCCGATCCAGCCGTCCAGCAGTTCCGGGGCGTACTCGGCGACCGCACCGGAGATGCCCCTGGCCGCGACCTCCCTGTCGAAGAAGGCGACGTAAGCGCTGAAATGCGTGCGCTGCCCGATGAATTCGCGCCAGTTGCCCGCATCGATCACCAGGGCCGAGGGCCGCTGCGGTTCGAGCGGAAAGCCGTAAGGCGTCAGCTCGGCATAGCCCTTGTAGTAGTCGCGAATGATGTGTTCGGGTGCGCCGATCGCGGCCAGCGCCACGACGGCGTGTTTGACGTGATTCGTCAGGTGACCATTGAATTCGATGTGATGGCTGCGATCGTCGAGCAGATCGGCGACCTTCGCCACGGCCTCGGCCGTCATATCACTGCCTTTCGTTGGTGGGTACATTTTCCGGATCCGCCGTCCTCGCCGCGCCGACTCGATAGCCGACGACCGTCTGCACCACGGCCGTGATCAGCAAGGCCCCCAGCGGGAGACCCCATCCGGCGTCGAATTGCCGGACGACGCCGATGCCGTACGGGCCGAGCGCGGCGATCACATAGCCGACACCCTGCACAGCGCTGGACAATCCGACCGCCTGCTCCGGCGTGGGTGCCCGGACGGTGATGACGGTGAGCGCCAGCGAGAACACCGACAGCCCCACCCCGAGGATCAGCGACCACACCAGCGGCGCCGCCGATGGTGCGAGCAGGAACCCGAGAATGCCCAGCACACTGCACGCGCTGAAGCCGGCCAGCCAGCGCTCGGGATGCGCGGAGCGGACCACGAACGGCGGCACAACAAGGCTGATCGGCACCGCCAGGCAGGTCAGCAACCCGAGCACTCCACCGGCGGCCCGCTCGCCGACACCGGCGTCGCCCAGCACCGAGGGCAGCCAGCCGATCACGACGAAGGCGAGCATGGCCTGCAGCCCGAAGAACACCGCGAGCCCGACCGTTCCGGTCCGCCGCAGGATGGCGATCGGATTCTCGACCGCCCGTGCGGCGCCCGCCCTGTCGTCGTGCGAGGCGGCTGGACCGGTGGACTCGGCGCCGGGTGTGGACGCATCGGCGGAGGGCACCCGCTTCGCCAGAGGTGAACGCCACAGCGCGACGGCGCCTATCGGCGCGAGTAGCGCCCAGGCCGCGAGACCGAGTTGCCATCCGCCGACCGCCTGCGACAGCGGCACGGCGGCCGCGAATCCGATTGCCGCTCCGGCCTGTAACGCGGTGGTGAAGGTGGTGACCAACGTCCGGGTGCTGCCGGTGGTCCGGATGAGGGCGGGAATCAGCACCGACAGCAGTCCGACGCCGAGCGCCGAGGTGAAGGTGGCGATCACGAAGACCGCGAGATCGCCCCAGGGCCGCGCCGCCAGGCTGACGGTGATCAGGCCCAGCGCCGCGTACAGGCCCGCGCGCAGCGAAATCCGCGCCAGCAGGAGCGGTGTCGCCAGGCTGATCAGCGCGAAGGCGACCACCGGCACGGCTGTGATGACGCCGGCCGCCGCCGACCCCGCGCCGTAGTACGCGGTGACCTTTTCCAGCACGGGCCCCACCGTGGTGATGCCCGGCCGCAGGTTCAGCGCGACCAGTCCGACGGCGGCCACCGACGCGGCCAGCCGGACCAGGGCCGAGGGTGCCTCGCCCACCGCGGACACCACCGCGCCGGGCGCTACGGGGTTGGACGAAACCGGTTCGGGCGCTGCGGTCACGGCGTCGTCCGCCTCGGGGATGGGCCCTGCGTCGGCTGCGTCCCGGATGCCCATCAGTACTTCGGGGCGCGCAGCAGTGCGGCGCCCTCGGCGCGTTCGGTGATGAGCGGGCGGTATACCCGCTCCTGCCAGTCGTCTCGGGCGACGCCCTCGAGTCCGATGGAGACCGCGCCCTCGGCGACGCCGAAGGCGCGGGTCACCGCCGCGGTAATGGCGACCTCCAGGAGTTGCTTGGCATCGGCGGACAGGTCGGCGGGAAAGTGCGAGATCTCGACATGCGGCATTCAGACCAACTCCCTGTTCGTGGTTTGTTCGAGCACCGCCGCGGCGATATCGAGCGCGCCGGCGTTGACGATGTCGTAATGGCGGTAGGGCAGATTGCTCACCGGCCGGGTGCGCAATCGCAGTGGGGCGACGGGAATATCGGCGAAGGACGGGCCGTCTCCGCGGGCGCGGAGGTACAGGCCGCGATCGAGGAGGTCCTGATCGACCGTCGCCGGGTGCGACCGGAAGCGGTAGGTGTGTTCGACCACGGCGACAATCCGTTCGACCGTCTCCCGGTCGAAGCCGGGTTCGTTGGCCACGACCAGATCGATGAACTCGGTACGACCGGTGACCAGCTTGTCGAGTTCCGCGACGTATGCGGGATCGATCCGGGCACTGAACACCGAGGCCAGGACGCGCTTGAAATACGTGCTGTCATACCGGACCTCCTCGTCATCCGGGATACCTGGAATCACGGGCGAGCCGGGAGCGATCAGCACCAGTTCCTCGACATCATGCCCCGCGGCGACGAGTCGCTGCGCCACCTCCGCCGCCACCCGCGCCCCGAACGAGTAGCCGACGATCCGGAATGGCTGCGGCAGAACGAGATCCAGCAGTTCGGCGAGATCGTCGGCGATCAGCGCATCGAGGCTGTCATGCGGCATCTCCCCCGGATTGAGCCCGCGCGCCTGCACGCCGTAGACGGCATGACCATGGTGGGCGAGCTCCCCGGCCAAGGTGCGCAGACTCATGGGGTACCCGCCCAGTCCCGGCCACAGCACGGTGGTGGCGGTGTGCTCCGCTCCCCCGTCCAATCGCAGGAATCGTGATCCGCCCGCACTCCCTGATCCCGCTGTCGCGGTGGCCAATTCGGCGAGCGTGGGCGCGCGGAAGATGGTCTGCACCGGCAGGGTGACGCCGAGCCGCTCGTCGAGCGCCCGGATCAGGCGCAGCGCCGACATGGAATTCCCGCCCTGTGCGAAGAAGTCGTCGGCGCGATAGACGGGTTCATATCCGAGCACCTCCGACCAGATCCGCGCCACCTCGGCTTCCCGCGCGGTCGCGGGTGGATCGCTGGGCCGCGCCTGTCGCGAGCCCAGCGCGACGGCCAGTTCCGCGAGTGCGGCGCGATCCTGCTTCCCATTCTGGGACAGCGGAATCCGTTCCAGGACGTGAATGGTCGGCGGAACCATGTACGACGGCAGCACGGCCCGCAGATCGTCCTTGAGCAGCTCCTCCGGGCCCTTCATATGAACAGCGTCCTCACCCATATCGGTCGCGGCCACCTGCGCCGGGTCGACCGGCCCCGCCAGCGCGAAGTAGCTCAGTGCCCGCACGCCCCGAATCTGGTCGAATCGGCGCGCCGACGGCAGGTCTCGCCCGGTCAGTGAGGCATACCCCGCCGACATGAAGCCGATGCCCTTCCGGCTCCCGATCTGCTGCAAATGCGCCAGCGCCCGGCCCAGCTCGGTGAATCCATCCCACCCGGACCCCGGCTCGACCGCGAGCACCACCGCGAACGCCGCCCGGTCATAGGAGCGCTGATTGATGGCGATCACATGCCGCCGCTCGATCTTGCCGTCACTCACGAATCGCAGCCCGTCGCCGGTGAATTCGTACAGCCCGTGCCGAGCACCGCCGACATTCCCGTGCACCTGAACATGGATCGCCGGCGATATCGAGCGCTCCCCGACCGCTGCCGCCGGACCGCCCGCAACGGCGGCGTCGGCCGCCGTGCGCACCGAGGCGTGGATCTCCGGCGCGGGCGACGCCGAATCCGGAAACGCGTCCGGCGGGCCTATTTCGACGCTCGCGGTCGCTACGCCCTCGGTCAGGCCGTGGATGGCGGGCACGGTGCGCACCTGCCAGCCGAACTCGGCGCTCACCTCGTCGAGAACCCCGAGGATGTGGCCCGCTTCGAAATGAAGGACCTCGCGCACGTTGGTGGAGTAGACCGACTCGATTACCTCGGGCAGGCCGACCAAGTGGACGCGCACACCCGCGCGGCCGGCCGCGCTGACGCGGTACAGCGCGTGGCGGAGCGGGTGGAAGTAGTAGACGCCCGCGGCCAAGCCGGGGAGGCCACCGGTTTCGAGGTAGATCCGCGTGGCGTTGAGGGCGCCCGGCGAGGCGTAGAAATACTTCGGCAGCAACCGATCCGGGCTGCGGAAAGGTCCGAGCCAGCGCAACAGCACACCGATCCGCTGCGCCGTGAGCCGTTCGGCCCGGCGCGCCGGCTCGACCGCCGATCCCCGTCCTGCTACGCCGGTCGATACTCCCGGAGTGAGTGCGGCCGGATCCTCAGCGGGCGCGATCAGCTCACGGGCGGCCGAGTCCGGCAGTCCGGCGGGCACGGCCCGGCCGTCACCGGGTGCGGGTGGCTCCGCGGTGGATGCCGGTCGGATGTTCCCGGGCAGCTGCCGCAGGATCGCTTCGATCGATGCGAGGTCCAACGGATCTGCGGTGAAGGTGCGGTAGGTCTTGCGGGCGAAGACGCGGCGGCGTTGGTCTTCGGTGGGTTCGGCGCCGAAGAGGAGGATTTCGGGTTCGGTGGTGATCTCGCGAAGGCCGAGATCGGCCAGTTGTGCGGTGACTTGGGTGCGGCTGGATTTGGAGCGATGGTGGCGGCCCGCCCGGTCCTGGTCCATCAGCGGGGCCTCGTCGGGGTCGAGTTCGATGAAGCCGGCGAGTTGGGTGGTGCCGCGTTCGCTGACCCAGGGGACGACGGCGGCGGTGCGGACCCAGTCGTGCTTCTCGATCCAGACGCGGACTTCGTTGGCTTCCACCCGGTGGCCGTTGACCTTGACCTGTTCGTCGTTGCGGCCGATGAAGGCGAGGTGGCCGTCGGGGCGGCGGCGCACCAGATCGCCGGTGCGGTACCAGCGCCGGGAATCGCCGGGCTCGAGGGTGAGGTGCGGGAATCGTTCGTCGGTGATGCCGGGGCGGTTGCGGTAGCCCTCGGCGAGTTGGATTCCGGCGATCAGCAATTCACCGGTCTCGCCATTCGATACCGGGTGATCTCGGTCGTCCACGATTGCGACGACGCACCCGTCGACGGGGGCGCCGATGGGCACGATCGCGGTACCGGTCAGGTCCGCGGTGGTGAAGTCGAACCAGGTCGCGTTGATCGCCGCCTCGGTCGGTCCGTAGAGGTTGATGGCGCGGGCGTGCGGTAGCGCTTCGCGAAGGCGTTGCGCCAAGGCGGTGGGGAGGGCTTCGCCACCGCTGGCCACCGTGCGCAGCGTGGTGGCGGCGCCGAGGCCCGGCAGGGCGGCGAGTTCCGCCCAGATGGTGGGCACGCATTGCAGCACCGTGATCGAATCGCGGACCACGCGAGCAAGCAGGTCATCGGGGTTGATGTGGGTTCCCGCGGGCGCGACCACCACGGTGGCGCCGACCGCATTGGCCAGTAGCTCCCACTGCGCGGCGTCGAAGCTGACGGGCGTCTTCAGCAGGATTCGCGCGCCCCACCGCAGACCGAGTTCCGCGGCCAGCCAGGACATCTGGTTGGCGATCGCCCGGTGCGGGATCACGACGCCTTTCGGCGCTCCGGTGGTTCCCGATGTGTAAATGGTGTAGGCCGGACCTACGGGAACGTGCCCGTCGCCCTGGGCGATCCCGGAATCCGAGTCGGCGATCGGATCGGTGGCGCGCACGGTTCGGACCCCTGCGGGCAGAATGCGGCGGGCGAGTTCGTCCGTTTCATGGCCGGTCACCACGTTGCGGAGTGCGCTGTCGGCGGCCATGTAGGCGATCCGCTCCGCCGGATAGTCCACGGCCAGTGGCAGATACGTCGCGCCCGCGCGCAGGATGCCCCACACCGCGACGACCAGATGGGCCGACGGATCGAGGAAGACGCCCACGGTATCGCCCGGCACGACGCCCGCGTCCCGCAGCGCCGCGGCCACCCGGGCCGCACGCCGGGACAGCTCGGCGAAGGTCAGACTGCCCGAATCATCCTCGACGGCAACCGCATCCGGATGCTCCCGCACGCGTGCGTCGAGCAGGTCGAGAAGGTTCACGCTGTGCTCCGTCCTCACGCCCGGACGGTGGTGCCGTGGAAGCGGTCGCCGAAATCGCCGATGCCGGGGCGCATGAAGGCCTGATCGGTGAGGGTCTGGTCGATGTGGGAGGTGATGATGCGCAGATCCGGCCGCCGGGACAGCACGGTGGCCAGCGCTTCGGGGCAGGTCAGCACATTGACGACCACGATGCGGTGTTCCTCCACGCCGGAGGCGATGAGCTCGTTGACGGCCGTGAGCAGTGTGCCGCCGGTGGCGATGGTCGGATCCAGCAGCAGCACTTCCTGACCCGCGATGCCCGCGGGCAGCTTGCTGAAGTGCAGTGTCGGCTGTTTGGTCACCACATCGCGCTGGATGAGGATCTTGCCGAAGCGGGTGTCCGGGCGGATCTCGCGCAGTCCGCCCTCCAATGCGTCACCCGCTCGCGGAATGGTGACCGCGTACAGCTCGGGCGAGGCCGGTTCGACGCCGTCGAAGACGAAGCCGGTGGGCGTGGTGACCGGGCGGGGACGGTGCTCCAGGTGCGAGAGCGCGGTCTCCAGCAGCAGCCGGATGATGCGCTGGGTGGCGCGCACGAAACCGGCCTGATCGGTGGCGGCGTCGCGGGCCTCGGTGTGCAGGGCGATGAGCCCCGGCTGGGCGGGCAGCGGAAAGACATTGACGCCCAGGTACTTCTCGATGTCGACGGGTTCGGTGGTCGGGCGGGTCCATGTGGTCATGGTGTACTCACTTTCCGATCCGGCCGAGAACGGCACGGGTGACGTCGCCGAAGGTGTGTGCGATGAAATCCGGTGTGGCCATGGAGATCTGCTCGGTGGAATAGACGCCGTAGGTGACGCCGACGGTGAACGCGCCGATGGCCGAACCCAATCCGATATCGGCGGCGGTATCGCCGATGACCGCCCCGGCCGGCCCCGCGTCGGCGCGGTCCAGCAGTTCCAGTGCGACATCGGCGCTCTCGCGGTGTGGTTTGGGATGCGAGACGTCGTCGGCCCCGACGACCGCGGCGAACAGGTCGCGGATACCGGCCGCCTCGAGGATCAGCTCGGCGCTGTGATGGCGTTTGCTGGTGACCACGGCGAGCGCGAAGCCCTGATGCGTCAGTCGTTCCAGCCCTTCCCGCACGCCCGCGAAGACCAGGTCCGCCGCCTTCGGCACGATGAGCTCGCGGTAGCGGGTCAGGTACTCCTCCGAAATCGATTGCGCGGTGGCGGATTCCGGATCGCTGCCGGACAGCGCGGCCGCCATCTTCTCCAATGGCGCGCCGATCAGCCGCCGGGCCGCCTCCTCGCCCGGATGCACGCCGGTGACCCGTTCCACCGCGATGGCGAACTGTTCGGCAATGGCGCGCGGCGTATCGAGCAGCGTGCCGTCCAGGTCGAACAGGGCCGCCGAATGCGCGGACTCAACTGGCATGGGATACCTCCCGGGTGTGGATGGGTCGGTCGCGGGCCGCGCGTTCGGCGGCGCTGCGCGCCACCTCGATCTCGGTGGCCGCGCGGGTGGTGCTGAGCAGCACGGCCCGATTGGCGGCCGCGGCGTCGCCGCCGGTGGCCGCGTCCACGGCGCGCAGGACGAAGGTGGTGACGGCCGGGCCGGTGACCCGTTCGGCGGCGGCGCGGGCCAGCGCCTGCTGGACGGCGGCTTCGATCCGGTCCCCGTCGAGGGCGTCCGCGACCGGAATCGGGTGCGTGACCAGGATGGATCCGGTGTTCAGCTGCTGGTGCAGGCGGGCGATCCCGGCGATCTCGCCGGGATCGTCGACGCGCGCCTGGGTGTCGAATCCGCTGTCGCGGCAGTAGAACGCCGGAAAGCCGCGATGCCGGTAGCCGATCACCGGGGTGCCCTGGGTTTCCAGGAATTCCAGGGTGAGCCCCGCGTCGAGGATCTTCTTCACCCCCGCGCACACCACGATGAGCCGGGTCCGGGCCAGTTCGGTGAGATCGGCGGAGATGTCCATGGAGGTCGGCGCGTCCCGGTGCACGCCGCCGAGCCCCGCCGAGGCCACGGTGGCGATGCCCGCCCGGTGCGCGATGGCCATGGTCGCCGCGATCGATGTCGCGCCGAGCGCCTTGCGCGCCAGCGTCACGGCGATATCGCGGCTGGTCACCTTGGCGACATCGGGTGCGCTGCCGAGCTTTTCGAGCTCGGCGTCGGTCGCGCCCACCACGATGCGCCCGTCGGCGAGGAAGATCGTGGCCGGTACCGCGCCGCCGGCGCGCACCACCGCCTCCACCTCCCGCGCGACCGCCACGTTCTGCGGCCGGCGGAAGCCGTGCGCCACCACATTCGATTCCAGCGCGACGACGGGGTCCCGCCGGGCGAGCGCCTCGCGCACCTCGTCGGAGTAGCGAATCAGCGGCTCGGTGTCGACGACATCAGACATGCGGACGTCCGTTCGTAGAAGTGAGCTGTTTGCGGTAACCCCCTGGTCCGCTGGTCATCGTGCGGCAGGGCGGGCGCATTGGGAACAGTTCGGACCACGGTGATCGGATGTCTTCCGGCAAACCCTTTGGAGCGGTGTAGTTTTCGCGAGCGATCCGGCAGGGACGCGGCGTCGCGGCAGGCGGCGACCGGACGACGAACGGGGTGACATGGCTGGAGAGGATCTGCGGGCGCGACTGGATGCCGTCGCCGAGGTGGCCGCCGGGCTCGGCGCGGAGGCGGTGGATCGCGATGCCGAGCACAAGCTGCCGACCGATCAGATCGCGGCGCTGCTGCACGCGGGGGCGGGGGCGCTGCGGGTGCCCGTCGAATACGGCGGGGCGGGTGCGTCGGTCGCCGATCTGGCGGAGGTGCTGATCCGGATCGCCGCGGGTGATTCCAATGTGGCGCAGGTCTTCCGCGGGCACCTGGGGCTCACCGAGATCCTGCGCCTGGCGCCGCTGGGCACCGCCCGGACGACCCTGCTGCGCGCGGCGGCGGCGGGAGAGTTCTTCGGTCCCGCGGGCGCGGAACTGAGCACGCCCGATCTCACCGCGCTGGCCACCGCCCTGCGACGGGAGGGGGACGAGTATCTGCTCTCGGGCCGCAAGTACTACACGACCGGCAGCCTCTATGCCGATTGGCTCAATGTGCTGGTGGTCGAGGAGGGCGAATTCGTGTCCGCGCTGGTGCCGCGGCGCAGCGCCGGGGTGACCATCCTCGATGATTGGGACGGGTTCGGGCAGCGCCTCACCGCCAGCGGCACCGCGGTCTTCGACAATGTGCGCGTCGATCCCGATTACCTGCTGCGGCATCGGAATCCGCTGGCCAACGACTATATGGAGGCGTTCTACCAATTCGTGCTCTCGGCGACCCAGGCGGGCATCGCGCGGGCCGTCGCCGATGATCTGGCCGAGCTGGTGCGGGGCCGGACGCGCTCCTATCCGCTCGCCTCCACGCCTGATCCCAGCGCCGATCCGCAGGTCACCCAGATCGTCGGCGAGGTCTGGGCGAAGGCGTATTCGGCCCGCGCCAATGTGCTGCAGGTGGCGCGGACGCTGGATGGCTTCCTGGCTGATCCGTCGGCCGAGTCGGTGCAGCGAGCGCTGCTCGAATCCGCGGCCACGCAGGTGGCCAATACCGAACTGGTCGGTGCGGCGACGTGGCAGCTGTTCAATGCCGGCAGCGCCAGCGCGGTGCAGGCCGGGCTCGGCCTGGATCGCCACTGGCGCAATGCCCGCACGGTGTCCTCGCACAATCCGGCCGCCTACAAGGCCGCGCTCATCGGCGACCACTCGGTGAACGGCACCGCGCCACGGGCCTATCTGAACTCCTTCAACACGGCCTCCTGAGGCGTGCTGTCGTGCGGTAATAGGGTGCGCACCCGCATTCGGGAATCCGCCCGCGCGAGAAGGAGAGTTCGGAGTTGACGGCTTTGCGACGTTCGTCCGTATTCGCCGCGATGGTGGCCGCACTCGCGGCCACCGCCGGAGGAGCCGCGCCCGCCCAATCCCTGCCGACCGTCGGCCGGTATGTGGCGCTAGGCGATTCCGCCGCGGCGGTCGGCTCACTGGACAAGTTGCAACCCGGCAGCCCGCTGTTCTGCACCCGCGCCGCCGACAACTACCCCTCCGTGCTCGCCCGCACCCTCGCCGTCCGCGAATTCGCCGACGCCAGCTGCAGCAGCGCGAAGACCACCCACATGACCGAACCCCAACCCGGCGAGGGCAGCTCCCCCAACCCACCCCAATTCGACGCCCTCACCCCCGACACCGACCTGGTCACCCTCACCATCGGCGCCAACGACATCGGCCCCTTCAATGTCAACGGCATCACCGACCCCATGCTCGACACCATCCGCCGGCGCGTCGGCGCGGTCCTCGACGCCATCCACGAGCGCGCTCCGCACGCCATCGTCGTCCTCACCACCTACCCGCGCTACTTCCCGCCGGGCGGCGGCTGTTTCGGCCTCATCGACCAAGGCGGCCAGCAACGCCTGACCGACACCCTCCGCGACACAGCGGCCCAGCACGACACCCGCTTCGCCGACAATTTCGCCCGCACCGGCCACGACATGTGCCAACCCGAAACCGATCAATGGGTCAACGGCCCCGCCCCCAAAACCCGCACCGTCCCCCTGCACGCCAATGTCGCAGGCCAGCAACACATCGCCTCGGTCGTCGCCGCAGCCCTGCTCGACTGAACCCGGACCGCCCCGAGGCCGCTCACGCGACTGCACACCCGGTAGTCGCCAGTTCTCCATGCGATGTTCGGCCGGTGGTGAACCGAAACGTGTACACCACCGGTAGATCCGTTGGACGAGGGCAGCCACGCGTAGGCGAGGGAGGACTACAGTGCAGCCACACCCGCGCGCCGGTCAGGCGGTGCCCGCCGAGCCGGACGGCCGCGTGCCGGATTCGGCCGGATCTCTCGCGCCGGCCGTGGACAAGTGGCTGGTGCGCAGCGGAACTCGGTCGCAGCTGCTGGTGACGGTGGTTCTCACCGCGGTGCTGGCCGGGGTTGTGGTGTGGCAGTGGGAGACCGTGGCGGCCGGGGTGGGGAGTTTGGCCGGGGCGGATGTGTGGTGGCTGGGGGTGGCGGCGGTGGGCGCGGTGGCGATGTGGCCTACGTCGGTGTGGATGTTGCGAGGGTCCATGCCGGTGGATCCGCCTACGCATCATTTGTTCGCGGTGCAGTGGGCGGTGACGGCGGTGAGTGTGATTCCGGCGGCGCCATTGTTGTTGCGGCTGCGGTTCCTGCGGCGGGCGGGGCTCGGGCATGTCGCGGCGTGGTCGTCGATCGGGTTGCTCGGGTTCGCGGTGATCGCGGTGCGGGCGCCGTTGGCGCTGATCGCGTTCGCGGCCACGCCCGGGTTGCTGGATCGCACGGGTACGCGGGTGCCCGGTGAGCGCGTGACCGGGTGGCTGACGGCGGCGCGGGCGGCGATCACCGAGAATCCTTGGCGCAGTGTGGCGATCGCGGTCCCGGTGGGACTGATGATGCTCGCGCTACTGGTGGGCGCGGCGGTGGTGGCGCGGCGTTACGCCCGCGCGCGGGGCGGCTGGCGGGAGCTGGGACGGCGGTGGGTACGGCGGCATCTGCATCGGGCGAGCACCGATCTGCCGTGGAAATCCGTGGTGGCCACTGCTTTCCGGCCGCATCGGGCGGGGCTGCTGTGGACCTCGGCGGCGGTGCAGCCGTTCCTCAATATCGCGACGCTGTGGGCGGTGCTGCACGCCGTCGACGTCGATCTGTCGCTCGCCCACGCCTATGTCGTCTACCTGCTGACGATCACCCTCGCCCCGCTCATCCCGACCCCGAACGGCGTGGCGTCCAAGGAGATCGCCATGGTCACCGGGCTCACCGCCATCGCGGGCGTCACGGCGGGCATTGCGGTGGGCGCGGCCCTGGGCTTCCGGCTGCTCACGTTCTGGGGCCAGATTCCTCTCGGGGTTCTATCGGTCACCTACCTCAGCCGCCGCCGCGTGATCTGAGAATCCTTCTCGCTTTGCACCACCCCGTTGTGTCTGAGACGATTGACCGGAAGGGCGCATCATTGACAGTGGCGGTCTTGTGCATCCGTTCCGGCCCGCCGGTTGCCGGCTTTCGGGCTAGTCTGACCCCAGCGCGTAATTTCCTTGCCGCGCTTGCCAATTGGTCACCGTCCACCGACATGAAGGATGTGACGAACGTGCCGACGCTCGACACCGGCTTCTCCACGCGCAATGGCGGTTTCCGGAATGTGGTGGTCACCGCGGTGGAGATCACCACCTCCCTCGGCCCCGACACCGACACCACCTGGGCCGCCCTGCTCAATGGCGGCAGCGGCATCCGGCGGCTGACCGATCCGGAGACCCTCCGGCTGGAACTGCCGAATGCCATCGGCGGCAAGCTCGTCGACGATCCCACCGGGGGCCTGGACCGGGTCCGCAAGCGCCGCATGAGCTATGTGCAGCAGATGGCCTACGCCATGGGGAAACGCCTGTGGCGCACCGCCGGAGCACCCGAGGTCGACAAGGATCGACTAGGGGTGTGCATCGGCACCGGACTCGGCGGCGCGGACGCCATCGTTACCGCCAATGACGCCATGCGCGAGCACGGCTACCGCAAGGTGTCGCCCTTCGCGGTGCCCATGAGCATGCCCAACGGCGTGTCCGGGGTGGTGGGGCTGGAGATCGGCGCGCGCGCCGGGCTGGTCACGCCGGTCTCGGCGTGCGCCTCCGGCTGCGAGGCGCTCGTGCACGCCTGGCGGTCCATCATTCTCGGCGAGGCCGACATGATCGTGGCCGGCGGCGTGGAGGGCTACATCAATCCCGTTGCCATTGCCGGGTTCTCGATGGCGCGGGCGCTCAGCTCCCGGATCGAGGAACCCGAGCGCGCCTCCCGGCCCTTCGATCGCGATCGCGACGGCTTCGTCTTCGGCGAGGCCGCGGCGCTGCTGGTGCTCGAAGCCGAGGAGCACGCCCTGGCGCGCGGCGCGCAGCCGCTGGCCCGCCTGCTCGGGGCCGGGCTCACCGCCGACGGCTACCACATGGTCGCCCCCGATCCGGAGGGCCTGGGCTGCGCCCGCGCCATGCGCCGGGCCATCGAGACGGCCGGGGTGCTGCCCGCGGAGATCGACCACGTGAACGCCCACGCCACCGGCACCTCGATCGGCGATCTGGCCGAGGCCAAAGGTATTTCGGCCGCCATCGGCGCCCATCCCGCGGTGTACGCGCCGAAATCCGCACTGGGGCATTCGGTGGGCGCGGTCGGGGCGCTCGAGGCGGTCATCTCCGTGCTGACCCTGCGCGATCAGGTGATCCCGCCGACGCTGAACCTGGACAACCAGGATCCCGAAATCGACCTGGACGTGGTGCATTCCAAGCCGCGCTACACCACCGTCGAGTACGCCATGAACAATTCCTTCGGCTTCGGCGGGCACAATGCCGCCGTGCTCTTCGGGCGGTACTGAGCCCCTGCCGGAAGGGCGCGGCGGCCCTCGACCTGTCACCGGTCCGCGATATGCCTTCGCTCCAAGCGCTTCTCGACAAGGCCGTCGATCCGGCTCAGCAGATACAGCGCCCGCGCCCGGAGGGACGTCGGCGCCACCGTCGGGTGGCGCGCCGCCACCCGGACAATGGTGTGGGCGACGCGGTCCAACTCGCCCTCGTCGTCACTCCCGGTGTCCACCGGAGCCGGGCAAAGGGCGGTGACGCCCACCCCGGTGCCGGCGAACTCCAATCGCAAACCCTCGGTGAGCATCCGGGCCGCCGCCTCGGTGGTGCGGTACGGCGTGCTCATCGCGGCGGGCGCGAACGCCGCCACCGAGGTGACGTTGATAATGCGCCCGCCGCGCCCGGACGCCACCATCTGGCGGCCGAAGAACGTGGAGCCGTGCACCAGCCCCCACACGTTCACGCCCATGAGCCGCTCCCAGTCCTCCCGGGTGTGGTCGAGAAACGGTCCGTCCGTGGCGTATCCGGCAGTGTTGACCAGTACCCGCGGCGGCCCGAATTCGGCGTGCACGTCCTCGGCGAAGTCCGCCATGGCCGCGCGATCGGCGACGTCCACCGCCCAGGGCGTGGCCGCACCCCCGAAAGCGGTGATGGCTTCGACGGTTTCGATCGCGCGGTCCTTGTCCGGATCGGCGGCCACCACCACCGCGCCCTCGCGGGCGAATCGCCGCGCGGTCGCGCGGCCGATGCCGCCGCCCGCACCGGTGACGACCACAACTTCATTGTCGAAGCCCGTCATATCGGAGTCCTCCCGCTACCCGGATGCGGCACCACCTGGCACGGCTGTCTCAGACAGAGTACACTCCGAACCTCCGGCCGAGGAGTGTCCAACGATGAAACCCTTCCACCCCGGTCTGGCGGTGGTCACCGGCGCCGGCAGCGGCATCGGCCGCGGCACCGCCAAGGCCCTGGCCCGGCACGGCGCGACGGTGATCGTCGCCGACATCAACTACGCCACTGCCGAAGATACTGTGGCGCAGATACATTCGCTCGGCGGCCGCGCGGAGCCGTATGCCCTGGACGTGGCCGACGTGACGGCGCTCGAGGATTTCACCGGCTATGTGCGGGCCACACACGGCGTCCCCGATGTGGTGGTCAACAATGCCGGAATCGTGGTCGGCGGGCCGTTTCTCGATATCCGCGCCGCGGATCTGCACCGCGCCGTGGACGTCAACCTCATGGCCACCGTGCACGGCTGCCGGTTGTTCGGCGCGCAGATGGTCGAGCGCGGACGCGGCGGGCATCTGGTCAACCTGTCCTCCTTCGCCGGATTCGCGCCGATCCGGCTGGGGCTGCCCGAATCCGTGACCAAGGCCGCGATCACCCGCTTCAGCCGGTCGCTGCGCGCCGAGCTGGCGCCGCACGGCATCGGCGTCACCGTGGTGTGCCCGGGGATCATCGCCACCAATCTGCCCGCCACCGCCGTGCTGGCATCGCTGTCCGCCGAACAGGTCGCCATCGCACGGCAGTTGGTCACCAAGGCCATGACGCTGTTCGGCATGAATCCGGACAAGGCCGGCCGCAAGATCGTCGACGCCGTGCGCGGCAACCGCGCCATGCTGCCGCTGCGCGCGGAATCGCTGCTGGTCTACGCGTTCGCCCGGGCCTTCCCGCGCGCCACCCGGACCCTCATGCGGGTCACCACCGGCCCGGAGGTCGAGCGGCTCGTGCGGTTCGTCATCGACCATCCCCGCTTCCTCGGCATCGCCCGGGAGGCGGCCGAGCTCATGCCGCAGCGGCGCGGCCTGCAAACTTATTGGGACCCACCGGAATACGACGACCCGGTGCCGCCACCCATACCGCTGAGGAGATGAGCGCCATGACCGACCGACCGAATCCGCCGGGAGCCGAACCACCGACCCGGGGCAACCTGGTGATCGTGGCGGTGCTGGCCCTGGCGATCATCGGCGCGCTGTTCGCGGCCGCCGCCGTGGTCGCCGCCGGATAGTCGCCGCCACCGACCCGGACAGGCGGGGTGACCCGGACGGGGCGGGGGCGCGGCCGCTCAGGCGCTCGCCGCCCGCCGCCCCGGCGCACCGGCGTGCGCGAACTCCTCGAACGTCGCCACCACCTTCTCGTGATACATGGCGAACAGGTCCTCGAACAGCGCCAGCTGCGCCTCGGACGGCCCGGAGCCGGACTCCCACACCGCCTGCAGCGCCCGCCACACCAGCACGTGCAGATCGGCCGAGACCGCGAAGTACGCCCGCACCGCCGCGGGCACCTCGAACAGCAGCTCGGCAATCGAGTTCAGCACCGCGCGCTGCATGCTGTGGCCGAGTTCGGACAGCAGCCGACGCACCATCCCGACCTCGATGACCAGCAGCCGGCGATAGTCGGGTTCGGTTGCGCGCGCCAGGGATTCGAGCTCGTCGATATCCTTCCTCAGCGCCGTGAGATCGCCGTCCGCCGCACTGTCGGTGTAGGCGAGCAGGGCGTCAAGGACGATGGTCCGCTCGGTCTCGACCACATCGCGGAACATGTGCACCGCGATCTCCGGCGCGGACAGCCGGAACAGCCGCCGGTACACCTCCACCCCGCCGGAGCGGCGCACATCGCGCACGGTGAAGCCGCGGCCGCGGTGCGCGTCCACGAAGCCGTAGGACTCCAGCCGGCCCAGAACCAGCTGGGCGGTGGCGCGATTCATCTCGAATTCGTCGGCGACCTGGCGGACGGAGGGCATCAGGTCACCGGGCGCGTACTCGCCGGCGACGACGCGACGCGCGAGCTCGTCGGCGACGTCGGCGACGACCGTCTGGGCTCCCATCCTGGTCACCTTTCGACAACTTTCGGATACGTCCCAGACAGTTTAGGCTGTCGTGTGCCAAACTGCACGTGCGCCACCCCCGCGGGGCCGCGAACACGATGAGGTGAGCCATGGTTGGACGACTGGCAGGCGGTCGGCCGGGGCGAACCGGGGATACGCCGCCCGTCCGAAAGACGGTGCGCGGCGCCAAGATCGCCGCGCTGCCGGTGGCTTTCGCCGGACGCCGGGCCGCGGGCGTGGGCAAGCGCGCGCTGGGCCGTTCGGCGGCCGAGATCGACGCCGATATCCAGTTGCGCACCGCCCAGCACATTTTCGAGGTGCTCGGCGAGTTGAAGGGCTGCGCCACCAAACTCGGTCAGCTGCTGTCGCTCTACGAGCTCGCGCTGCCGGCCGGACTTGCCGAACCGTATCGCCTGGCACTGGCCCAGCTGCGGGAATCCGCGCCGATCATGTTGCCCGCCACCGTCCGTGCGGCCATGGCCGATGGGCTCGGCGCGAGCTGGCAGTGGTACTTCAAGGAATTCGACGATCGGCGGGCCGCGGCCGCCTCCATCGGGCAGGTGCACCGCGCCGTGTGGCGCGACGGGCGGCCGGTGGCGGTGAAGCTCATGTATCCCGGCGCCCGCGAGGCCGTGCTCGGCGATCTGGATCAGTTGCGGCGCATCTCGATTCTGGCCACCGTCTTCCTGCCCGGGGCCGATGTGAAAGCGGTGACCGAGGCCATCTGCACCTCCGTGCGCGCGGAACTGGACTACGAGGCCGAGGCGGCGCACCAGCAGCGATTCGCCGACGCCTACGCCGATGATCCGGATTTCGTGATACCCCAGGTGATCACGCGCCGCGGCGATCTGGTGGTCAGCGAATGGCTCAGCGGCACACCGGTATCGCGCATCATCGAATCCGGCGCGCCCCAGGAGCGCAGCCGGGTCGGGATGCTGATCATTCGTTTCGTGCTGTCGTCGTGGCAGCGGACCGGCCTGCTGTACTGCGATCCGCATCCCGGCAATTTCCGGGTGCTGCCGGACGGCCGGCTCGGCGTCGTCGATTTCGGCGCGTGCACGCCGTGGCCGTACTCCGGGTTCATCGACTCCATCGGCGATATCGTCGACGCGGTCCTCAATGGCGGTCCGGCCGATCTGGATCGGGCCATGCGCGGGCACGGGTTCGTGGCGCCCGGCCGGAGTTTCGACGTGCATGCGGTCGGCGCGGCCCTGGCGCGCCTGTGCGAGCCGCTCACCACGCCGACCTTCACCCTCGGCACCGACTGGCTGCGCCACCAGGTCGTGCCCTTCATGGACACCCGGCTGACCAATCCCAATCGCCAGCTGACCATGCCGCCCGAATACACGCCCTTCGCGCGCAGCCTGCTCACGGCCATGGCCGTGGTGTGCCGACTCGGCACCGAAGGTCCGGTTCGCTCCGAATTCGCCCGCTGGCTACCGCAATTGGCGACGGCCATCGAGCGCTTCGACAGCACCCGCGACCTGCCGACCGACCTGGGCATGGTGCGCCGGTCGCGCACCGCCCCGCCACCGCGCCGATTCACGGTGGTCAGCTGAGCCCACGACCGCGGCCCGGCGGGGGCATAGATTCGTTCTATGCATCCATCGATTTCCGGCCGCTACCCGGCGGATCCGTCGCGGCCGATGCTGGATGCATGACCACAGTGACCCTCCGCCGCAACGCCGACACCACCGCACCCGTCGCGAAGCGGGGAGCGGCCGCGCCGCGGCATGCCGCCGAATCGGGCCGGGAGTCCGCCAATTCGCTGCGGCAACTGGGGCCGAACTGGTTCGCCGTCGTCATGGGGACCGGGATCGTCGCCAATGCCGCCGCCACCCTGCCGCTGCAGTTCCCGGGCCTGCGCGCCGCCGCCACCGTGGTGTGGGGGCTGGCCTCGCTGCTGCTGATCGTGCTGGCCGGGGCCTGGGTCGCGCTGTGGCGCCGCCATCCCGATGCCGCCCGCTCGCACGGCGCGAACCCGGTCATGATGCAGTTCTACGGCGCGCTGCCGATGGCGCTGCTGACCGTCGGCGCGGGCACCCTCACCCTGGGGCGCGAGGTGATCGGCCTGTCCGCCGCGCTGACCATCGACTGGGTGCTGTGGTCGGCGGGTACCGCGCTCGGGCTCATGACCGCCGCCGCCATCCCCTACCGCATGATCACCCGGCACAACTTCGACGCCGATTCCGCCTTCGGCGGCTGGCTCATGCCGGTCGTGCCGCCCATGGTGTCGGCCGCCACCGGCGCGCTGCTGGTGCCCTACGCCCCCGCCGGCCAGGCTCGGCTGACCCTGCTGTTCGCCTGCCTCGCCATGTTCGGCCTGACCCTGATCGCCGCCGTCGTCACCATCACCCTGATCTGGTCGCGGCTGCTGCACCACGGCCTGCCCCCGGCCGGCATGGTCGCCACCGTGTGGCTGGTGCTGGGCCCGCTCGGCCAGTCGGTCACCGCCGCCGGGCAGCTCGCCCATGTCGCCCCGCTGGCCCTGCCCGGTCAGGATGCTCGCGGCCTGGACGAATTCGCCCTGCTGTTCGGCGTTCCCACTTGGGGATTCGCCATGCTGTGGCTGGCCCTGGCCATTGCGGTGACCGCCCACGCCCGCAAGTCCATGCCCTTCAATATGACCTGGTGGGGCTTCACCTTCCCGCTGGGCACCTGCGTCACCGGCAGCACCGTGCTGTTCGCCCACACCGGGGCCGATCTGTTCGCCGTCGTCGCCGTGGCCCTCTACGCCCTGCTGGTGGCCGCCTGGTCGGTGGTCTCGGTGCGCACCGCCCACGGTGTGCTGCGCGGCAATCTGCTCCGCCCGGCCCGGTGAGCACGGCGCGTATCAGCGGAAATCCGGCGCGATCTACTAGCCTGAGCCGTAACAAGAGCTGTGCTGCAGTGCGGTGCACGGCGAATACGGAAGGGAGCGCTCATGCCACCCCACCGGTTTCGATCCACCGCCGCCACCGGAGTTCTCGGGGCGCTGATCTTCGTGAATACCGCCTGCTCATCGCCCTCGACGACGAGCGGGACGCCCGAGATCGTCCCGCCGCCACCGCCGCTCATCACCGTGCTGCCGCCGCCGGGCGCCCAACAGGTCGATCCGGCCGCACCGGTTTCGGTCAACACCAGCAGCGGCATTCTCACCAGGGTCACCCTCACCAATGACGAAGGCCGGGTCATCGACGGCACGCTGACCCCCGACCAGACCGCGTGGAGTCCCAGCGAGCAACTCGGTTACGGGCGCAGCTACACCCTCACCGCCGAAGGCCTCGCGGTCACCGGGCCGACCGGGCCGATCACCTCCACCTTCTCGACGCTCACGCCGGACAATCAGACCAAGGTGACGCTGCGCAACACCGGCGCGGATCCGCTGCAGGACGGCGGCACCTACGGCGTCGGGACGGTGGTCGTCGCGCATTTCGACGAGGACATCCCCGACCGCGCGGCCGCCGAGAAACGCCTGCACGTCACCACCGTTCCCCCGGTGACCGGCTCCTGGCACTGGCTCGACAACCGCAATGTGCACTGGCGCCCGCGCGAGTACTACGCGCCCGGCACCCGGGTGACGGTGGCGGCCGACGTCTACGGCGCCGAGCTCGGGCCCGGACTGTTCGGGCAGGAGGACGCCCGGACCAGCTTCGTCATCGGACCGTCGCACGTGTCCATCGCCGATGACAACACCCATCGGGTCGAGGTCTACGAGAACGGGAATCTGGTGCGCACCATGCCCACCTCCATGGGCATGGGCGGCAGCACGACCGTTGGGGGACGCACCATTTCGTTCTGGACCCAGCCCGGCGTCTACACCGTGCTCGGCAAGGCCAGCCCGGTCATCATGGACTCCTCCACCTATGGCCTGCCGTCGAATTCGCGCCTCGGGTACAAGGAGAAGATCTACTGGGCGACCCGCATCAGCACCGACGGCATCTACCTGCACGCTCTGGATTCCACCGTCTGGGCGCAGGGCTCCACCGACGTCTCGCACGGCTGCCTCAATCTGAGCAGCGACAATGCCGCGTGGTTCTACGAGTTCTCGATGATCGGGGATGTGGTGGAGGTCCGCAATACCGGCGGCGATCCGCTCGAGATATGGCAGAACGGGGATTGGGGCGTGCCCTGGGAGCAGTGGGTGGCGGGCAGCGCGCTGCGGCAATAGTTCTCGGGCCTTGATCACTGTCCCAGACAGATCTACTCTGGGGTGACACCCGACATACACCGGGTCGAGTCCATGGCGGCCTCGACATCAGGCCGCCGACGGCTGGGCACCCTGCCAGCCGCCCGCTTCGGAAGGTCCTGAGCATCGTGGCCACAGCGTCGAATCGCACACCACCATCGAACAATTCGGTCCCGGACCACGAGGTCGCGGTGATCGGCGCCGGACCGGGCGGGATCGCCGCCGGGGTCAAGCTGAAGCAGGCCGGCGTCACCGATTTCGTGATCATCGAGCGGGCCGACGAGGTGGGCGGCAGCTGGCACGAGAACCACTATCCGGGACTGGAAGTGGATATCCCCTCGCTCGCCTATCAGTACTCGTTCGCGCGGAATCCCAAGTGGAGCAGGCTGTTCGCGCCCGGGGCCGAGGTGAAGCAGTACCACATGGACGTCGCCCGGCGGTTCGGGCTGTATCCGCACCTCCGGTTCGGGACGACGGTGGTGAGCGAGGAGTGGGACGAGGGCGGCCATCGGTGGAATCTGCATCTCGCGGGCGGCGGGGTGATCACGGCGCGCTTCGTCATCAGCGCGGTGGGGGCGTTCATCAGCCCGCGCGAGGATCCCGGCATTCCGGGGCTCGCCGATTACGCGGGAAAGGTGCAGCGGCCGTCGGATTGGGATCACGACTACGACCTCACCGGCAAACGGGTCGCCGTCATCGGCACCGGGGCGAGTTCGGTGCAGATCACCCCGTCCATCGCGGGGCAGGTGCAGAGCCTGTCGGTGTTCCAGCGCACGCCGGTGTGGTGTGTGCCCAAGCCGAATCCGCGCATTCCACGCTCGGTGCAGGTGATGCTGTCCGTGCCGGGCGTGCAGGCGGCGGTGCACGGCGGCGTGCTGGTGGTCGTCGACGCGCTGCTGCGGGCCATGTCGAACGCGCCGATGGCCGTGGTGCGCCCGACCATGCGCACCGTCGACAGCGCCGCCATCCTGGGCTATCGCGGGCTGCTGCGGATGATGGTGCGCGACAAGCGGACCCGGGACGGGCTCACCCCGGACTACGGTCCCATCGCCAAGCGCCCCACCGCGAACACCGGCTATCTGCTGACCTTCAACCGCGACAATGTCGAGCTGGTCACCACCCCCATCGAGCGGTTCACCGAGCAGGGCATCCGCACCACCGATGGCGAGGAGCGCGAATTCGACATGGTGGTGCTGGCCACCGGCTATCACGTGTTCTCCGATCCGGAGACCTACACGCCCGGCATGGTGATCGGCCGAAACGGACTGGACCTCGGCGAGTTCTACACCGCGCACGGCTTGCAGGCCTACCAGAGCGTGGCGCTGCCGAGCCTGCCCAATCGCTGGACTCTGGTCGGGCCGTATTCGTGGTCGGGCAGCGGCTGGCACGCGTTCGTGGAGATGACCGCCGACCACGCGGTGCGCGCCATCTCCGAGGCCCGCCGCCGCGGCGCGACGTTCGCGGCCGTGCGGCGGGAGGCGCACGACGCCTATCACCGCGCGATCTACTCCCATGGTGCGGCCATGCGGTTCTATCTGGCCGAGCTCAATGCGCACGTGCCGACCTACTACCGCAATTCCCAAGGCGACAGCACCTATATCCGCCCCACCGGATTCTTCGCGGCGCGGCGCGGGCACCGGCGGTTCCCGTTCACCGACTACGAGTTCGACGTGCTGCCACCGGTTCCGGCCGAGGCGGCGGTGAAAACCAATGGCGCCAAGGCCAAGCCGCGGCGCAATCGTGCGGCCGGCGTCACAGCCTGATCGTTCGACAAGGAAAACGAGTCTGTGATGGAACTGCCGAAATCACTCCGGATGGCGCTCGGCGCAAGCAGTTACGGCATCAGCGACCGGCGGCTGGCGCCGGCCGTGACCGGGGGATCATCCTGGTGACGGGCGCCTCCTCCGGCGTCGGCCGGGCCACCGCGAAACGGCTGGCCGCCAATGGCGCCACCGTGCTCGCGGTGGCGCGGCGCGCCAGGCTGCTGGACGAGCTGCGCGACGAACTCGCCGGCGCGCCGGGATCGATTCACCCCTACCCGGCCGATCTCACCGACATCGACGCCTGCGCCGCCCTGATCGAGCGGGTGCTCGCCGACCACGGGCAGGTGGACGTGCTGGTCAGCAATGCGGGCAAGTCCATTCGCCGCTGGCTGACCGATTCGGTGGACCGCTGGGACAATGTCGACGAGACCACCCGGATCAACTATCTGGGTCCGATCCGGCTGATCATGAGCCTGCTGCCGTCCATGCGGGCCCGGCACAGCGGTCACATCGTGAACGTGTCCACCGCCGGGGTGCACGTGCCCGGCGTGGGCTGGACCAATTACGTGGCCACCAAGGCGGCGTTCCTGTCCTGGCTACGCGGTGCGGGACCGGAATTGCGCGCCGACGGCATCACGACCACCTCGGTGCATCTGCAACTGGTGCGCTCGGACATGCTGGGGCCGTATCGGATCTACCGGTACACGCCCGGCAATACCCCCGAGGAGGCGGCGAGCGCGGTGTGCCGGGCCATTGTGGATCGTCCCCTGGCCATCCGGCCGTGGTTCGAACGGGCCGGCGCCCCTGTGCTGTACGCGCTGGACTCCTCCCGGGCGGCGCAGCGCGCGCTGACCCTCTACGCCAAGGCGGGCAACTGGGACAACCGGCCCACCGACTGGGCTCGCGGTCTCGCGCGACTGGAGAAGGCCGCCAATCTGTTCGACGACTCGATCACGATTCTCGCCCGCGTACCGGAGGCGGGCGTGCTGAATGCGCTGCCTCCCAGCCGGATTCCGCAGCTGGTGCTGTCGCTGCGCGGCGGGCTGGGCCTGGCGACGCTGCCGGCGAGCTTCGCGGCCCGGTTCCCGGATCGGCCCGCCATGATCGACGATGACGGCGTCGTGACCGCCGCCGAACTGAACCGGCGCGTGCAGCGGCTGGCAGCGGCGCTGCGTGCCCGGTGGAATGTCCGGCGCGGCAACCGAATCGGGGTGCTGTGCCGCAATCACCGCGGTTTCGCCGAGGCCATCTATGCCGGGGCGCGGCTCTCGGCCGATCTGGTGCCGCTCAACTACGGTTTCGCCGGTCCCCAGATCGGCGAGGTGCTGCGGCGCGAACGCGTGGACGTGCTTTTCTACGATGCCGAATTCCATTCCGAGATAGAGCGATCCGGGTACTCGGGCCATCGCGTGGTGGTCCGGGGCGCGGCCGGTGGGCTGCCGACGGTGGACGAGCTGATCGCCGAGGGTGGTGCGCCCGTGCGCGGACCCGCGTACGGGAGTGCGATCGTGCTGCTCACCGGCGGCACCACCGGCGTGCCCAAGGGCGCGCGCCCCGGCAGCTGGGGCTGCGCGCGGCGATGGCGATGGTGACCGGCATCAATCCGCGCATGCTGCCGGCCCTCGCGAATCTCGCCGAGCTGGAACCGATTCCGCGGCTGGGCGCGCCCGTGATCGTGGCGCCGCCGCTGCACCACGCCTACGGATTCTTCGGCCTGCTGCTCACCTTCCTCATGGGTTCCACCGCGATCGTGCACGACAGGTTCGACGCCGAGCAGGTGCTGGCCGATATCGAACGCCACGGCGTGCACATCGCCATGCTGGTGCCGACCATGGTCAAACGCATCATGGATCTGCCGGAGGACGTGCGGCGCGACTACGCCACCGACAGCCTGCAGATGGCGCTCTGCGGCGCCGCGCCCATGCCGCCGTGGCTGCCCGCGGCGTTCATGGAAGGCTCACCCTGGAGCAGGCGCACGACCGCTACTTCGCCCGAATGGACAAGCGCGCCAAGCAAACCCACCTGTTCACCCAGGGCTGCATCACCTCCAACACACCGCGACTGCACCGCACGATCCCCACGCGCTGTCTGACTTGGTTTTCAGTTTTAGATCGACATAGCCGCCTTAACCGCTAGAAACATCGACACTTGACTGACTGAACTTTCAGTTTCTATGGTGGCTGCGTACCCACACCCCCACACGGGAGGCACGAAGCTCCATGGTCAAGCCGGAATTTGTTCTCGCCACCGCGCTCACCCCGCCGCCGTCGTTCGCGCGGGCGAGCGAGCCCGATCGCGTACCGCTGCGGGTCGGCGTGGTGCAGCATCAGTGGCTGCCCGATGCCGAGGCGTTGAAGAATCAGCTGGTCGAGGGCATCGGTCTGGCGGCGGCGCAGGGGGCTCGCGCGGTGTTCCTGCCGGAGCTGACGCTGTCGCGGTACCCGGCCGATGTGCGGGCCGCCGAGAATCCCGGCGCGACCGCCGAGGACCTGCTGACCGGGCCGACCTTCCGGTTCGCCGCCGCGGCGGCGCGCGCGCACGGGGTGCTGGTGCACGCCTCGCTCTACGAACGGTCGGAGGCCGAGGACGGGCTCGGGTTCAATACCGCGATTCTGGTCGCGCCGGACGGCGAGCTGCTCGGGCGCACCCGCAAACTGCACATTCCGATCAGTGACGGCTACTACGAGGACACCTACTTCCGGCAGGGACCGGCGCAGGACGCCTACCCGGTGTACCGCCCGGACGCCCTCGACGGCGCCGCGATCGGCCTGCCGACCTGCTGGGACCAGTGGTTCCCGGAGCTGGCGCGGGCCTACTCGCTGGGCGGGGCGGAGATCCTGGTCTATCCGACGGCCATCGGCTCGGAGCCCTCGTTCCCGGCGTTCGACACCCAGCGGCTGTGGCAGCACGTCATTGTCGGCAACGGCATCACGGCGGGGACGTTCATGGTGGTGCCCAATCGTTTCGGCGATGAGGGCAGCGTGAACTTCTACGGGTCCTCGTTCATCTCCGATCCGTACGGCCGGGTGCTGGTGCAGGCGCCGCGGGACCGGGCGGCGGTGCTAGTGGCCGATCTGGACCTGGCGCAGCGCGGGGACTGGCTGGACCTGTTCCCCTTCCTCACCACCCGCCGGCCCGATACCTATGCCGCGCTCACCGCGCCGGTGGACGCCGACCGGCCGCACGGGGCGGTGGCGTCGTGACCTGGCGGATGCCCGCGGAAACCGCTCCGCAGGAACGGATCTGGATGGCGTTCCCGCCGCTGGGGGCGACCGCCTTCGAAGACGCGGACTCGGTGCACGCGGCCCGGACGGCCTGGTCGGCGGTCGCGCACGCGGTGCTGGACTTCGAACCGGTCACCATGGTGGTCGATCCGGCCGACCGCGACGCCGCCCGCAAGTACCTCTCCGCGTCCATCGAGGTGGTCGAAGCTCCCCTCGACGATGCGTGGATGCGCGATATCGGGCCGACCTTCGTCCTGGACGACGACGGCCGCCTCGGCGCGGTCGACTGGGTGTTCAACGGCTGGGGCGCGCAGGAATGGGCGAGCTGGGAGCACGATCGGCACATCGGCGCCACCGTCGCGCGGCTGGCGGGTGCGGAGCTCATCGACTCGCCGCTGGTGAACGAGGGCGGCGGCATTCAGGTCGACGGGCTGGGCACGGTGCTGGTCACCGAGACGGTGCAGCTCGATCCCGGCCGCAATCCCGGATTGGACAAGGCCGCGGTGGAGGCCGAGCTGGCGCGCACTCTCGGTGTGTCACAGGTGATCTGGCTGCCGCGCGGGCTGGTCCGCGACAGTGAGCGCTTCGGCACGCGCGGGCACGTGGACATCGTGGCCGCCATCCCGTCGCCCGGGAAACTGCTGGTGCACACCCAGACCGATGCCGCGCATCCGGATGCCGCCGTGACCGCCGACATCATCGCGGGGCTGCGGGAGACCGGGGATGCTCACGGGAACACTTGGGACATTATGGAAGTGCCCGCGCCGCAGGTGCTTCGCGATGACGAGGGCTGGGTGGACTACAGCTACATCAACCACCTCGTCGTCAACGACGGCGTGATCTGCTGCGGTTTCGACGATCCGAACGATGCCAAGGCCCGCGACATCCTGGCCGAGGCGTACCCGGGCCGCCGGGTGGTCTCGGTCGACGCCCGGGAGATCTTCGCGCGCGGCGGCGGCATCCACTGCATCACCCAGCAGCAACCCGCTGCGTTAGCATGACCGCAGCTTTGCGAACGGACGAGGAGTAGTGGCATGACGAGCCGGCGGGAAGCGATCCTGCAGGCCAGCGCCACAGCGATCGCCGAGCGAGGGGTGCGCGGCCTGCGGGTCAGCGATGTGGCCGAGGTGGCCGGGGTGTCGCCCGGGCTGCTGTACTACCACTTCAAGGATCGCGACGGATTGCTCGCGGCCGCGCTGACCTACATCAACGACCGGGCCCGCGCCTATCGCACCGCCTCCGATCACTCCGAGTCCGCCCGCGAGCGGCTCATCAGCCAGATGCTCGGCGAGATCCAGGAGAATCCGGAGGTCCGCGAGATCTCCCTGGCCTGGAACGAATTGCGCGCCTGCGCGGTCTACGAACCGGCGCTGCGGGATCCGCTGGCCCGCACCGCGCGGCGCTGGAATCAGGAGATCGCCGACACCATCCGCTTGGCGCAGGCGGTCGGCGAGGTGGCCGACGAGATCGATCCGGATGAGGCCGGGCTCATCGCCACCGCACTGACGGAGGGCCTGTCCTCGCGCTGGCTGTGCGGCGAACTGGAGACGGATACGGCGCGCGAGCATCTGCGCAAGGGCTTGGAGAAGCTGCTTCCGCAGCCCGCCGCGCGGTCGCGCCCGGCTCGGCGCACGGCCGCGCGCGGCTGACGTATCCCGGCGGGGCGGCGAATCAGGCTGCCCCGGCGCGGATTACGCGACGCGCTCTTGCAGTTCCCGGGCGTGGGCGGCCAGGCGCATGGCATCCGGGCCGCCGAAATACCGGTTCATGGCATCGGCGAAGGGACGGAAGGCGAAGGCCAGCATGGCCGGTCGCGTCAACCACAGCGACAGCATCAATAGCGGGTCGGCGATAGCCGGAACGCCGAGATTGCGGCGGGCGGGCCGGGGCACGACGGCCACCAGCTGCGGAAAGATCAAGGCGGTCAACAGGATAGGGGCGAGTTCGCGCAGCTGGGAGGGCGAGAAGCCGCGCAGCATGGCCACGGTCGGCGCGACCACCAGATCCGGCCCGAAGCTGTCGATCACTCCGAAACGGTGGGCGATGCCCGCGTAGTACTCCGCCACCTCGGCGCAGGTCGTGGGGATCTGCTCCGGCCGCGCACCCATGAGAATGCCGAACTGCTTTGCCTCCAGCCAGAATTGGTCGCGTTCGGCGGGCGGAAGGCGATGCGGCGGGCGCAGGCCCTCGAAGGCGAGGTTCTCGTACACCAGCAGCGCGGCCTGCAGGATCGTCACATGCGCGAACAGGACGAGTTCCTCGCTCTGCGCGGAATACGGCTCACCGGTGCCGGGAATGGTGCCGGTCATGGATCGGTGATAGCGCCGCAGATGCGCGGCCACGCGATCGGCGGTCGCCTTGTCGCCCAAGATGATCGGCACCGGTACGCCGACCGTGCGCTGCGCGCGGCGCACCGCCATGATCGGGCTCATCCGCCGCTGGGCGCGCCCCTGGACCGCCAGCGGATCGTGGTCGACGAGCACCGCCTGCAACGGGATGTGCGGCAGCTCGAGCAGCGCGGTGACCTGCCCGATGAAGGTGGCGGCCACCGGATGCAACAGCACCCGCCACACCTGTGATCCCGGACCGAAGTATCCGTAGTCGTGATTGTCATCGAGTCCCGCGGGCGTGGGCGCGGGGCCGCGCCGCCAGATGCGGACATCCTGCTTCGCCACCGAAGATCACCTCGTCGTGTTCCATATCGGCTGTCCAGCAAGCGTATTGACCAGTCGTGAGACTTCACAAGTCATGTGACTTGTTCGTATCCGGACCGGTATCGTGGGCGGCGTGCCGGTCTCAACGGGAAAAGCCAAACGCAGCCGGGCCGACCAGCGGGAGGACACGCGCATCGCCATCCTCGACGCCACCGTGGCCAGCCTCGTCGAACACGGCCACGCGGCCACCTCGACCCGCGGCGTCGCCGAACTCGCCGGACTGAGTCAAGGTGCGGTACAGCACTATTACCCCACTCGCGCCGCCCTGCTGGACGCCGCCATCCGGCGGCTGGCCGATCAGACCGCCCGCGCAGTGGTCGAAACCCATTCCGGGATAACAGGATCCGAACGAGAGCAGGTCGTCGAGCTGGTCGACTCGCTGTGGGCGCTGGCGCAGGCCGCCCCCATCAGCGTGGGATTCGAATTCCTCACCGCCGCCCGCACCGATCCCGATATGGCCAGCACCGTCGCCGATCTCGTCGCCCACATCGAAACCACCGTGTTCTCGGTGGCGCGCCAGGTGCTCGGCGAGCTGGCCGACCGGCCGGGTGCCCGAGATTGGATGCGCATCACGCTCATCACCGTCGCCGGCGTCCTGCTGACCACCTCGGTCCCCGCAGCCTCCCGGCTCGTCCCGGAGTGGACCACCGTGCGCAACCACATCATGGCCAGCTTCGATATCTGGCGCGGCGGGCTGCCGCAGGACCGCTGACCGGGACACGCCCAGGTAGGAAGAATCGGGCATGTCCGAGAAACCCCTGAACACGCGTTCGAATGGGTCGCTACGGTCTACGCGTGCCGTCCATCCGCCATGAGATTCCGTTGCAACTACTGCGCAACCGCGCCGAAGTCGCACCCCGGATCGCTCGCTCGGTACTCGGATTACCGGTCCCTGATCTGCCATGCTGGCGGCCGGGGCCGGAAACGGTCACCCTACTGTCGCCGGGTGAGTTGCACCTGGATGTCGTGTTGATCGGAACGGCTGCCGACAAACCGGAGTTCGCGATCATCCATGAGGTCCAGAATTCGTGCGGCACATCAGAACTCGAACGCATTGCGATGAGCTGGCCCGCCTACGTCACCCATGTGCGCCAACGGTTGGGGTGCCCGGTGATATTGCTGGCGTTCTGTCCCGATGAATCAACCGCCCGCAGAGTCGCGGCTCCCATTGAAACCGGCCACCCCGACTTTGTTTTCCGGCCCCGGGCCTACTGGCCGGGCATGTTGCCCGCGGTAACCACCGTCGCCGAGGCCGATCATTGGCCAGAGCTGGCCCTGCTCGCCGCGCCGGGACACCTTGGCGACGCCGAGCGCCATACCGTGTTGACCATGGTCCTCGAGGCAATGCGACACCTCGAGCCGGATTGGCGCGTCCACTATCATGATTACATCAGCAAATGCGTACCCGCCCGGTACCGGAAGGAGTGGGAGGAACTCGTGGCCATCGCGATCGAGAACTACCACTGGGAGAGCGACTTCGCGCACGAACACCAGGCCATCGGCCGGGCGAAAGGCCGGGCGGAAGGTCGGGCGGAAGCATTGGCGGGATCCGTCTTGCGAGTTCTGGATCGCCGCGGACTCGCTGTCGACGGCACTGTCCGCGCACGTGTCACCGCCTGCGCAGATCTCGAACAGTTGACGCGCTGGTTGGACCTGGCCTTGGTGGTGGATTCCGCCGAGCAAATCTTCGATCCCGGCGTGCCCGAACGGGACGAATCGAGCTAGCGAGCAGGTCGACGGCCCGGGACAAGGCCGTCGACGCCTGCTGCTGTCGGCTCGGTCGCGGACTGATCGCTAGGACTTCGGCAGGTCCACGCCGGTCGCCTTGGCCACGTCGGCCAGCATCTGGCCGGCGGCCTGCACGCCGATGCCCGACATCCAGGTCTCGTCCGGAACCTCGACCACGCCATTGCCCTTCACCGCGCGCAGGTCCTTCCAGACGGGGCTGGTGGTGACGGCGTTCTTCTCGGTCTTGCCCGGATCGTCGATGGTGGCGACGAAGATGATGTCGGCGTCGGCCTGATCGATCTGCTCGGCGCTGACCTCGGTCATGATCTTCTTGGGGTCATTGGAGATCTGCGAGGCCGGGCGCGGCAGGCCGATATCGGCGAGCACCACGCCGCTGAAGGAGTTGCTCTGGTACAGGCGGGTCGGGCCGGCCAGGAAGCGGATGACCGAGACGGTGGGCAGGGCGCCGTTGTTCTTGGTCTTGATGGCCTCGCCCAGCGCGTGGGCGCGGGCCTCGTAGGCGCTCAGCGCGTCGGCGGCCTGCTGGTCCAGCCCGAGCGCCTTACCGTGCACGGCGAGGTTGGCTTTCCAAGGGCCGCCGGTGGTTTCGGTGAAGACGGTGGGCGCGATGCCGGAGAGCTTGTCGTAGATCTTCTCGTGGCGGACCTTCGAGGACAGGATGAGATCCGGCTTCAGCGAGGCGATGCGCTCCAGATTCGGCTCCAGCAGCGGGCCCACATCGGTGACGTCGGCGAGCTTGTCGGCCAGGTAGTCCGGGAAACCGCCCTTGGTCTTGGTGTGCGGGATCACCGCGCCGACCGGCTTGATGCCCAGCAGGGTGGTCGAATCCAGTTCGGCGGTATCGAGAACGACCACGCGCTGCGGCACCTTGGGGATGGTCACCTGGCCCATCACGGTGTCGAGGGTGCGCGGGAAGCTCGCGGAATCGGCCGCCGACACCGGCGAATCACCGGTGCTGGAGCCGTTTCCGCAGGCCGCGATGCCGGACATGCCGATGGCGGCCGCGCAGATCGCGGCGGTGACGCGGGCGAATCCGCGCATGCGGAATCGGCGTGTGGACATGATGATCCTCTCGGTCATCCCGGCGTGCTTTTGGCCGGGATCTCTGACAACGGGGGTGGATTCCGGCCAAGAGCACGCCGGAATGACGGGAACTCCGACGGCGCGCTCAGCCGGAGAACACGGCTTTGCGGCGGTTGCTGCGCGGAACGACAAGGGGCGTACCGGTTTCCGGATCAGGGATCACCCGGCAGTCGACGCCGAAGACGGTGCGCACGAGCTCGGCGTCGAGCACGTCGGCGGGCGGTCCGGCGGCCGCGAGCCGGCCGTCGTGCAGGACGACGAGATGGTCGGCGTAGCGCGCCGCCTGCCCGAGATCGTGCAGCACCATGATGACGGTGCGGCCCGCCTCGGCATGCAGCTCCGAGACCAGATCGAGCACATCGAGCTGGTGGCGCAGATCGAGGAAGGTGGTGGGCTCGTCGAGCAGCAGCAGATCGGTGTCCTGCGCCAGAGCCAGTGCGATCCAGGCGCGTTGGCGCTGACCGCCGGAGAGCTGATCGACCTGCTGATCGCGCAGGCCGTCGGTCCCGGTGCGGCGCATGGCCTCCTCGACGGCCGCCTGATCCGCTTCCGACCAGGGCCGCAGCATGCGCTGATGCGGATAGCGGCCCAGCCGGACCAGCGCCTCCACGGTGATCGCCTCGGGCGTAATGGGTTGCTGCGGCAGCAATCCCAGCCGCAGCGCCAGGGCGCGCGCCGACATCCGGTGCAGGTCCGCGCCATCCAGGGTCACGGTGCCGCCGGAGGGACGCAGCAGGCGCGAGAGCGCCCGCAGCAGCGTCGATTTGCCGCAGGCATTGGGTCCGACGATGGCGGTGACCGCGCCGCCCGGCAGTTCCAGGTCCAGCCCGTCGATGATCGCCCGGTCGCCGTAGTGCAGCGCCAGATCCTTTGTGGCCAGCACGTTGTCGCTCACGATGTCCTCCGATGGGCCGGGCCGCTCTCGCGCAGCATGAGATACAGCAGCCACGGTGCGCCGACCGTGGCGGTGACGACGCCCACCGGCACCCCGCCGGGCAGCACGTGCTGCGCCAGTTGATCGCAGCCCACCAGCAGGGTCGCGCCCACGAGTCCGGTGACGGCCATGGTGGCGGCGGTGGGCGGGCCGACCAGCAGGCGCACCAGCTGCGGGACGGCCAGGGCCACGAAGGCGATCGGGCCGGTGAGGGCCGCCGCGAGCGAGGCCAGCACCACGGCCGTCACCAGCAGCCACACTCGGGCCCGGGACGCGGAAATGCCGAGCACGCCCGCCGATTCGTCGCCGAGGTCGAGGGCCGCGAGGGTGCGGTACTGGAGGAACAGCAGCGCGATCACCAGCACGCAGGCAATGGCGGCGCCCGCCACCTCGGTCCAGGTGCGCCCGTAGAGCGAGCCCGTGGTCCACTGTTTGGCCGCACTCGCCAGCTCCGCCGGGAAGCGCACGATGAAAAGGTTCACCGCGGCCTGCAATCCGGCCTGCACGGCGAGCCCCACCACGATCAGGCGGGTGATCGGCAGCCCGGCCCGGCCGAGCACGCCGAGCAGCAGCGCGGCGAACAGGCCGCCGCCGACCGCCCCGAAGGGCACCAGGGTCTGCCCGGCGCCGAGGGCCAGCACCGCGACCGCGCCCACCGAGGAGCCGCCGGTGACACCGATGACATCCGGTGAGGCCAGCGGATTGCGCAGCAGTCGTTGCAGCACCGAACCGGCGATGGCCAGTGCGGCGCCGGCGACCACGCCGGCCGCCAGCCGGGGCATCCGGAACTCCTGGACGACGAAAACGTCACCGGCGTCGCCGAATCCGAAGGCGGCGCGCAGTGCGACACCGACCGGCATGTTCATTTCGCCGGAGGTCAGCGCGATCGCGGTGAGGGTCAGCAGGGCGACCACCGAGGCGGTGCCGAGCGCCATCGTGCGCCGTCGCCGCCGGGCGGTCATGGTCGGCGCGCCGGTGCGCCGCTTCGCGCTGCCGCGGAACACTTTTCGTGATCCCCGCTCGACGGTTGCGAGATCGCTCATCGTGCCCTCCCCCGCTTGGCGAGCACGACCAGCAGCGGCGCGCCGAGGAAGGCGGTGAGAATGCCGACCTCCACCTCCGACGGCCGTGCGATGATCCGGCCGAGGATATCGGCCGAGAGCAGCAGCAGCGGTCCCGCGATCAGGCAGCCGGGAATGAGCAGACGGTGATCGTTGCCCACCACCAGGCGCACCAGATGCGGTGCGGCCAGGCCGATGAATGCGATCGGCCCGGCGATGGCGACCGCCGAACCGGCGAGCAGCACCACCGCCACCATGCCGGCGAATCGGATCCGCGCCACCGGCACGCCGAGCGCCTGGGCCGATTCATCGCCCAGCGCCAGCGCGTTCAGCGCGGGACCCAGCACCAGTCCCACGACCGCGCCGATGATCAGCGTGGGCAGCATCGGCACCAGCACATCGAAGTTCCGCTCCGAGATGGAACCGGCCAGCCAGAAGCGCGCCTCGTCCAGGGTGCGCTCGCTGAACAGCATGACCGCCGAGGTCCACGACACCAGCACCAGTTGCAGCACCGTACCGCCGAGCACCAGGCGCACCGGATCGAGATCGCCGGAGCGCCGGCCGAGCGCGAGGGTGAACACCGCGGCGGCGGCCGCGCCCGCGAAGGCGAACCCGATGTACTGCACCGGATGCGACAGCCCCAGCGCGAAAATCGCGACGACGACGGCGAATCCGGCCCCGGCATTGATGCCCAGGGTGACCGGCGCCGCCAGCGGATTGCGGGTGATGCCCTGCACCACCGCGCCCGCGAGCCCGAGCGCCGCACCGACGGCAATGCCGACCACCGTGCGCGGCAGCCGCATCCCCGTGATCACCAGCGCATCGCGGCTGTGATCATCGCCGAACAGCGCCGCGAGCACCGTCGACACCGGCACCGACCGCGTCCCGAGGGCCAGGCTCAGCACGACGACGACCAGCAGCGCGAGCAATCCGATGCCGAGCAACGGTATTCGTCTACGCACGCCACGAGTACGTGTCGCGTCAACCAAAGTCACGAGCCGACAGCTTAGGTTAGGCGGACCTAAGTCTGTCAAGCCGCTCGTTCACCCGCGCTCGCCGTGTGGGCTATTTCATCGCCCCCACATACGGCCGCAGTCCGAGGGCGATATCCACACAGGCCGCGAGCAGCACATCCCGCTCGGTCTTGTCCAGCGCGTGCCCGATCACCAACCGCGTCCCGAGAATCGGGACGCGCAGCGGCGGCCCCGTCCGATCCCACCAGAGAAAGGTGCCCCCCGCCCCATTGGCGAGCCGCCCCGCCGACCACCCCGCCACCGTGCGCACCACATCCAGCCGCCCGGCCTCCTCCCCCATCCGATCCAGCACCAGCAGGTGGAACAGATCCGCCGTATCCCGATGCTCCGGATCCGGCACGAAGTGGAAAAGCGTTCCCGCCGTGGCCCCCACGGCCGTCGAAGTCTCGGCCCGCACGATCTTCCCGATCGCCGCCCCATCCCCCCGCGACACCACGGTCGGCATATCCCGATGCGAGTCCACCCACACCACCGACCCATCCGTATAGGTCAGCAGATGCCGGCCCACCCCCACGTTCTGCAACCCGAACAGGATCGCCGCCCGCGCCCCCACACCGTTCCCGGCCCCCTGCACCCCCACCGCCAGCGGCTCATCCGGCCCCACGGAAAACGTGATGTGCAGGGCCCTGGAAGCACCCAATCCAGGCGCCACCCGCCCCTCGATCATCATCGAGTCGTCCCGGCGGTCAGACATGCGTCAGATGGTAGGCCCGAACCCTTTCCCACAAGCCGACTTTCGCCATGCCACACCTCCCCTCCGGCATGCCGCCCCGGCCACGCCGCACCAACGGACCCCACGCCCAAAGCTCCCGCCCCGCAACCCGCCACGCCGTCATGCGCCACGCGCCGCCGATCTGGGCAACTGATCACCGGGCTCTGGTGGCGGCATCGTGCGAGTAGCCCCCGCCACCAGTTCCCGGTCGATGCCGTTTCACACCGAACCCACCCCGCTCCACACCGAACCCAGCCCGCTTCACACCGAACGCACACGTGCACGAATACCCTGCCCGGCCACCCCTGTGCACGCGCATGGTGCCAGCCATCCCGTCGTCATCCCGGCATGCTTTTGGCCGGGATCCACCCTGGCAGGCTGTGGATTCCGGCCAAAAGCGCGCCGGAATGACGAGGGTATTGCTCACGACATCACCGGCTCACTCCAGTCACAGTGCAGCCGGCCCGGTGATTGCGATTGCACCCGGCCCGGTGATTGCGATTGCACGCGGCCCGGTGGTTGCGACCGAGCCCGTCCATGGCGAAGGGCTCGTGGTCCGGGGTGGGCCGCGAGCCCTTGCCGATCAGGGGCGTCAGTGTGCGATGACGCCGCTGATCTCGTTCACCGCGCCGGGCAGGGCGACGGTGGCCGTGATGGTTCCGGAGGTCAGGTCGACCTTGTGGACCTTGTTGGTGGCCGGTTCGGTGACGTAGGCGTTGTTGTCGCGGACGAACAGGGCCGGGCGGGGGGACTGCCACTTCAGCGGCTCTTCCCAGACGCCGATGACCGGGATGGTGCGGGTGACGGTACCGGCGACGGGGTCGATGACGTGGATCTTGCCGTCGGTGCCGAGGACCAGGGCTTCGCCGGCGGGGCCGCGGCCGAGGGAGCGGAAGGTGTAGCTGGCTCCGCCGAGGTCGACCAGGCGCAGGGCGCCGGTGCGGGTATCGATCAGGGAGACCTGCTGGGGGCGCTCCAGTTCGGCGTCCTTGTCCTGTTTGTAGTCGCCGAGGACGATCGGGGAGATCTCGGTGCCGGACTGGTTGCCGATGCGGCCGTAGGCGGTGGGACTGGTGACCTTGGTGATCTTGCCGTCGCGGTAGATCAGGGCGCCGGTCTGGCAGCCGACGACGATGGCCTCGTCGGCGGCGATGGTTTCACCGTGCACGCCGGGGCAGTCCTCGTTGCGGGCGATCTCCTTGCGGTCCTTGTCCAGAACCGCGATGCCGGTGCGCTTCTCCTCGGTGCCGAGGGTCACGACCAGGTTCCCGTTGGCGAGCTGTACGGCGACGCCGTGGTGGGGTGCGGCCGACTTGTAGGTGTCGGTCTGCGGCTTGCCGTCCTCGAGCTCGGCCGGATCGAAAATGGTGACCTCGCCGCTGCCGTCGGCGAACAGCACGGTCTTGCCCGCGTGGCGCACCACGTGCCCGGGCTTGGCGGCCGGGAATTCGATATCGGTGAATTCGCCGTGCACCGCGTCGAGCACCTTGAAGCCCTCGCCGTGGGTGACCATGACGTGGTGGTCGTCGCCGGCGGGGTTGAGGCGGTTGAAGCCGTCCAGCTTCACATCGGCCGCCTGGGCGAGGGTATTGCCGTCCAACAGGAAGACGCCGCCGTCATAGGTGACCGCGAGCGGATTCGCGATGTCCTGGTGGCCGGACTCGTGACCGGACTTGGAATCGTCTGCGCCACAACCGGTCACGGCCAGCAGGACGGTGGCGAGGCCGGCCGCCGCCTTGGTGGCGTGCGAACGTAGTTGCATGTGCTGCTCCATCTCTCGTGCCCTCACGGCACTCTTCAGGGATTGGGCGCGGTGAGACCGCGCACGATGGCGTCGGTATTGGCGCGCATCATGTCGAGGTAGGTGCCGGCCCCGCCGCCGGGCTCGGTGAGCGATTCCGTGTGCAGGGCGATGACTTTCACGTGCAGGCCGACCTGTTCGGCCAGCACGCGCGCGAGCTTGTCGGGCTGGGAGGAGTCGGCGAAGACCGCGTTCACCCCGGCCGCGCGAATGGTGTCGGCCAGCCCGGCCAGGTCGGTGGCGCTGGGCGAGGCCAGGGTGGTGCCGCTGGGGATGACCGCGCCGATCACGTCGAAATCGAATCGTTGTGCCAGGTAACCGAATACGTGATGGTTGGTGACCAGCTTGCGTTTCTCGGGCGCGATGGCGGCGAAGCGCTCGCTCATCCAGGTGGTGAGCCGGTCGAGCTCGCCCAGGTAGTGGTCGGCATTGGCGCGCACCGCGGCGGCGTCGATGCCGTCGATGCGGTCGACGACCTCGTCGCGGATCACCTCGACCGCGCGCCGCACCCGGACCGGGTCGGTCCAGAAATGCGGGTCGGCGGTGGCCGCATCCTCGATGGCCCGGTAGTTGATCGGATCGACGTGCTCACCGACCGCCAGGGTCGGCACGCCCGCATCCGCGGCGGCGGTCACCGCGCGCCCGACGCCCTCTTCGAGCCCGAGCCCGTTGTGCACCACCAGCCCGGCGCGTTCCAGCCCGGCGGCCTGCTGCGCGGTGAGCGCGAACTGATGCGGATCGGCATCGGGCGGCATGAGCACGGTCACCTCGGCGGCGGTGCCGACGATCGCCTTGGTGAGATCGCCGAGAATATTTGTGGTGACCATGATTTCGGTGCCGCGGCCGTCGCCGCCCGAGCACGCGGTCAGCGACAGGGTCAGGGTGAGCGCCGCCAGGACGGCTCTGATCGCGGTTCTCATCGGCCCGTCTCCACCAGGTAGCTCGGCGTGCCCTCGACCGGGAGTTTCCGGGCGGCACGCAGGTTGTCGCGGTAGTCGATCTCGTGCACGACCCGGGCTCGCGGGTCGTTGACGTAGGCGCGATCGGTGTCGATCTCGATCACCGGAGCGCTGCCGTCGGGAACAGGCCCCGGCAACAACGGCAGCTCGCCGGTCGGCGCTCCCGTCGCGGGGTTGTAGCCGTGCAGGACTCCGTCGCGGGTCAGCACCAGAAGCGCGGATCCCTCACCGGCCGTATTCGCCGACACCGCGGGCCCGGATTCCACCAAAGTCCATGTCCTGGCGCGAATATCGAGCACCCACACACCACGCGCACCCGCCGGAGCGACCAGGGTGGTGCTGCCGGGCCGGTGGGTGAAGGCGGCGGCGCGCTCGGTATCGGGCACCGGCTGCGAGTACGGAATCTTGGCCGCCGCGAAGCCTTCCTCGGTGTGCGAGACCACGAGCGCCCCATCGGCGCAACCGAATACGACACCGCGCCGCGTGACCGCCGACCCGCGCGGGACCGGGCAGGTTTCGCCCAGGGCGCGCACGGCCGCGTCGTCACGGTCACGAATCTCCGCCCGGCCCGAATCCGGCCGGACCACAACGAGTTTCTCGGCGTAGGGCACGGCGATACCGTCGACCACCCGCTTCTCCACAATCTGGCCCGCGTCCAGCGCGACCCGATCCAGCAGCACGGTCCGCGCGCCGAGCTGCACGGCGGTCAGCGCCACATCACCGTGCACCGCGGTCACTCCGGTGCGGTCGAGCGCGCCGATCTCCCGGGGCGTGGTGCGGTAGTAGTGCAGGTGATCGCCGTGGTCGACCACCCACGCACCGGCGTCCACGACATGCAGCCGCCCACCGGCGCTCACATACGCGTACCGGTTATCACGGGCAATGCCCTCCACGCCCGGCAGCGCGCCGAGGTCGGTGATCTGCTCGGTGATCAGGTCGAGGACCTGGATCCGCCCGGTTTCCTTGTCGGCCAGCACGACTCGCGGCTGTTCCTCCGCCGCCTCCTCCGCGCCGGGCACATACCCGTGCGGCACGTCGTCGGCCTTCTCCTCATCACCCGGGCCGCCGCATCCGGCGAGCGGTAGCACGATCGCCACGATGGCCAGCGCGACAACGGTATTCGCCCCTCCCCCACGCAGCCGCACTTGCTCGCGCAGCCAGGCCGCGAGCATCGAGACGAAGAACAGCCCGACCGCGATCACCGCGATACTCGCCCCGGCCGCGGTTCCGGCGTGCCAGGACACCAGCAGCCCCGCCACGGTCGCGAAGCACCCGAGCACCGCCGCCAGCGCCATGATCACCGGAATCCGGTTGGCCCACACCGCGGCCGCCGCGGGCGGCGCGATGAGCAACCCGAACACCAGCAGCGTCCCGACCAGATGAAACGACGCCACAATGGCGAGCGTCACCAGTCCCAGCAGCGCCGCGTGCGCCGGTTGCGGCCGCAATCCGAGCGTGTGCGCCTTGCGCGCGTCGAAGGCCAGCGCCACGAACGCCCGATGCCCCAGCACCGCGATCACCCCGGCCAGCACCACCGCGACCGCCAGATACACCAGGTCCCGCGTCCGGATGGCCAGCACGTCCCCGAACAGGAACCCGGTCACATCCACCGCGAACGACCCGGACCGCGACACGATCAGCACACCCAGCGACAGCATCCCCACGAACAGCAAGCCGATGGAGGTGTCCGGCGAGAACCGCGGATTCCGCCCCAGCGCCGACACGCCCCACGCCATGGCCGCCGCGCTGAAAGCCGCTCCCAGCAACAGATTTCCACCCAGCAGTGAGGCCACCGCCACTCCCGGCAGCATCCCGTGTGCCATGGCGTCCCCCAGAAATGCCATGCCCCGCACCACAACCCATGTCCCGGCGATGGCGCAGACGCACGAAACGAGCAGACCACCCCACAGCGCGCGCTGCACGAAACCGACCTCGAAGGGGGTGATGAGCCATTCCATGGGCCGGGACGATATATTGAAAATGAATTTCAATACAAGTGAGGTGATGAGGTGCACAACCGGACAAACCAGGCACTGCGAATCAGCCGGGTGTGCGCCGCCTACGCGGGCCGCATCGTGCTGCACGAGGTCACGGCCGAGATTCCGGCCGGACGCGTGACGGCCGTGGTGGGCCCGAACGGATCGGGCAAGACCACCCTGCTCAGCGTGCTCGCCGGAGTCATCACCCCCACGGCCGGGACGATCGAACATGCCGGAACCCGCCGACCAGCATTGGCCGTCCAACAGGCCGGCGTCCCGCCGACGCTGCCGATCACCGTCCGCGAGACCGTGGCCATGGGCCGCTGGGCCGAGCGCGGCCCGTGGCGGCGACTGACCCGGGCGGACAAGGCCATCGTGAACCACTGCCTGGAGCGCATGAACATCGCCGATCTCGCGCACCGCCCCCTGACCGCGCTATCGGGCGGTCAGCGTCAACGCGCCTTGCTCGCACAGGCTCTCGCCCAGGAGTCGGACCTGCTGCTGCTCGACGAACCGGCCACCGGACTCGACGCGGATTCCCAGCGCGAGATCGCGGCGGCCCTGCACGCGGCGGCCGACAGCGGCGTCACCGTCGTGCACGCCACCCACGATCGCGAGGCCGCACTGCGCGCCCACCACCGGCTGATCCTGCGCGACGGCCGGCTCACGGAATCCGACGAACCGACCGCGGATCAGCGGCTCCGGGAAGGCACGCGGGTGCCGTGAAACCCATTGCGGCAGTTCCGTCCGTTTCGATGCGCAAGCGCCGGACGCGGACCGCTGGCACCTACTCCATATCCCGGTCCTGCAGTAGCGAATTCGCGAGCACAGCTACCGGTTGCCGGGCGACCCGCCCGTGTCCGGGAACCAGGATCTCGGCATCGTAGGCGGCGAGCGAGCGGGCCGCGGTGCGCGCGCCCTCCTCGTCATGGTTGAACACCGTGGGCAGCACCTGCGGACCGTCGTGCTCGGCGATGGGGTGCCCCGTCACCAGGGTGTCGCCGCTGAAAAGCACCTTCTCCGAAGGCATCAGGTAGGAGGTGTGACCGATTGTGTGCCCCGGCGTCGGAATGGCGACGAAGCCGCCGGGCAGCTGCGCCAGCACCGATTCCTCGACGGCGGTGGCCGTCGGCACCTTGGTGGTGAGCCCGCCCTTGACCGCCCACGCGGTCTGCATCACCCATTTGGCCCCGCCCGGGACGAACAGCTGCTCGAGCATCTCGACCGGAGTGATCTGCTGCTGGAAATCGCGGTGCGCGTGCGGCACCTCGGCCGCCCCGGTGTAGACGGGCATGCCGACCTTCTCGACCAGCAGCGGAATCCCGCCCATGTGATCGAGATGCGCGTGAGTCAGCAGCACCGCCGCGATATCGGCGATGTCGTGCCCGATCTCTCGCACCGAGGCGAGCACATCGTGCGCGTCGGAGGGATAACCGGCGTCGACGACCGTCACTCCGGAATCGCCGGTCACCAAGGCCCAGTTCACATTCGTTCCGGCGACGGCGTACACCGACTCCGATACCTGCTCGATCCGCATTGCCACGCCCTAGAGTCGAATCCTGCCCGCTCCTACTCCGAACAGGATAGGTCCGCGACGCCGCGCCGAATAACCTTGCGATCAACCGCGTATCACTCAGGCCAGTGCGAAGGTGAGCAGCTGGGCCGGTCCGCCCGGCTCCCGCGACCACGAGTAGCCGAACCACACGCCCGGCGTGATCTCCCGAATCTCGTCGTACAGTTGCGGACTCGGCGACGGCCGGTAGTCCAGCACCCAGGCCGGGCCGCCGTCGAACAGCGCCGGACCCCGGTACACGTCCGCGGGCCAGCCCTCGATTCCGGCTCCGGTGATCCGGTTCATCAGATAGCCGCCGTCGGGGCCGGTGTAGAAGGTCTTGCCGATCCAGAGCGCCGGCGCCCACGCCTGCATGTCGACCGGCCGGATGACCCACCCGTTCTTCACGCCCATGGGCACCGCGCCGGGTGAGGCATCGCGGAAGAGGGCGTCCTGCTGCGCCGGATTGCACCGGAAGCGCAGGGAATCGATGGTCGCCGCCCGATTCCCGCTGTACAGCACGCAGCCGCCGCCGTAATCGGCGTCGGCGTGGGCGGCGGGCGCGGCCGGCGGGCCGAGAGCGAGTGCGGCCCCGAGTCCCGCGGCAGCGATCCACCGCATCGGGGCAGATAGACGAGCTTTTCGACTGATACGCATCTGGGGCCTCCAGGGACAACCCCGACCTACCCGCGATGCTAGTTCGCTATCAGTTGGCCGCCTCGAACCGCAACCAAACCGCAACTACTCAGCAAACTGGCCGTCCGGTACCGGCTGCGCCGCAGCACGCTTGTCGATGACCGACAGCGCGAATTCGGCCCAGCGGATGTTCTCCTGCTCGAAGGAGATACCGCGCAGCAGGGTCAGATACGGGCCGACCCGTTCGACCTCCGCCAGGTAGGCCGGCTCACTGCGGCCGTCCAGCAGGCGGCCCCGAAGCCGTTCGTAGCGCGCCAGTTTCGCTTGCGCCCACGCCAGCCGCTCAGCCACCGCGGCGCGCACGGCCGGGGCGTCCCCGGTGTCCATGCCCTGCACCTTCACCATGAGCTCGTCGCGAATCGTGGTGGGTTTGGCGGATTCGGCAATGAACTCGTGCAGCATCGCACGGCCCGCCGGGGTGATGGCGTGCAGGCGCTTGTTGGGGCGGCGCTCCTGCTGCACGACGCGGGTGTCGATGAGGCCGTCGGCGGCCATGCGATCGAGTTCGCGGTACAGCTGCTGCGGCGTGGCCAGCCAGAAGTTGGCCAGCGAGGCATCGAAGCCTTTCGCCAGGTCGTAGCCGGACGCCTCGCCTTCCAGCAGGGCGGCCAGCACCGCGTGTCGTAGCGCCATCGGGTCAGGCTACCACCCGAGGTGAGTATTCAATTTTTTGCTTATTCAACCCTGGACATCAACGGACTCTCGACGCTACGGTTCGAGTCACCTATTCAACTAATTGACTATGCGAGGTGGCGTTATGCACCCCTTCCGGGCAGCCGTGGAGGCACGGGACGCGGCGGCGATCGAGGAGTTGCTGGCCGACAATGTGGTGTTCACCAGTCCGGTGGCGTTCCAGCCGTATCCGGGCAAGGCCATTACCGCCGCCATCCTGCGCGGGGTGATGCGGGTGTTCGAGAACTTCCGCTACGTGCGCGAGATCGCCGACGCCAATGGCCGCGATCATGCCTTCGTGTTCGAGGCCGAGGTCGCCGGCAAGCAGCTGACCGGCTGCGATTTCCTGCACTTCGACGCCGACGGCAGGATCGACGACTTCATGGTCATGGTGCGGCCGCTGTCCGCGGCGACCGCGCTGGCCGAGGCCATGGGCGCGCAGTTCGAGCAGATCAAGGCCGAGGCCATCGCGCAGGCGCAGCGCGAGGCGGCCGGGGCATGAGCGATTTCGACGCCATTGTCATCGGCGCCGGCAATGCCGGGCTGACCGCGGCCGCGACCCTGCAGCGCGCCGGTGCCCGAACCCTGTTGCTGGAGCGGCACAATATTCCCGGCGGGTGCGGAACCTCGTTCCGCCGAGGGCGTTTCGAGTTCGAGGTGGCGCTGCACCAGCTGTCCGGCGTGGGCGTGGACGGCCAGCCGATGTCATTGCGCGAGGGGCTGTTCGAGCAGCTCGGGATCGCGGACAAGCTGGAGTTCGTGCGGGAGCACGACCTGTACCGGGCGGTGATTCCCGGACAGCTGGATCTGACGCTGCCGGCGGATTGGGACGGCGCGATCGCGGCCGTCGAGGCCGAGTTCCCGGGCAATCGCGACCGGGTGGCGAAATTCTTCGACCTGCTGAAGCAGGTGACGTTCTGGCAGATCGCCGCCATGCGCGGCATGCCGGTCGAGCAGCTCGACCCGATGCTGTTCCGGTACGGGCTGCGGCCGGTCAAGGACGTGCTGGACGAGTTCTTCGACGACGATCGGATCAAGGTCGCGCTCGGGATGTACTGGAGCTACCTCGGGCAGCCGCCGTCGAAGCTGCCGTTCCAGGATCTGGCATTGACGCTGTTCGCCTACTTCGAGTTCAAGCCGTGGCACGTGCACGGCGGATCGCAGGCCATGTCGGCCGCGATCCTGGACTCGTTCCTGCGGGCGGGTGGGCAGGTCCGGTTCAACACCGCCGTCGAAGCCATCCTGGCCGCCGGCGGGCGGGTACTGGGCGTGCGGCTCGAGGACGGCACCGAGGTGACCGCGCCCGATGTGGTGTCCAATGCCGCGCTGCCGGTCACCTACGGGATGGTGGAGGGCGTCGACGTACCCGCGCAGGTGCGGAACGACTTGTCCAGCAGGCGAATCGGCGTCTCCGCGTTCGCGCTGCACCTGGGGCTGGACGCGACGCCGGCGGAGCTGGGATTCACCAGCAGCACGACATTCGTCAATATGGACACCGACGACGACCGCACCCACGCGGCCTGGCGGACCTTCGAGCCCGCGCGCGGAATCTGTGTCAGCTCCTACGATGTCGCGCCGATCGGCTTCGCGCCGGCCGGGGCCACCCATGTGAGCCTGCTGACCCTGCAGTACGCCGATGTCTGGCGGGACGTGCCGCCCGGCGAGTACGCGCGCACCAAGTTCGCCTATGCCGAGACCCTGCTCGATCTGTGCGAGACCGTCACCCCGGGCATTCGCGATGCCATCGAAGAGGTCGATGTCGCAACGCCTTTGACCATGATGCGCTACCTCGGCCATCCCGGCGGCACCATCTACGGCTACGACCAGGACGCCACCGAGGGCTGGCTGTTCCGCGACAGCGAACGCCGGACCCATGTTCCCGGACTGCATCTGGCCGGTTCCTGGGCCGGAATGGGCGGCTTCCAGCCCACCCTCGAAGCGGGGGCCAGAGTCGCCCGCCGTCTGCTACGCACCAAGGCCGCTTGAACGGAGAACACCGTGAACCACCCGCTCGCAACGCGATTCGACGGCGCGGCCGAGATCATCGCCGAGATCGGCGCGCGTACGCCCGATGCCCGCGATCATCTCGCCGAGACCCGGGCCACCATCGACGCCTATCACCCCAAGCGGCTGCGGCTGACCGTGGCCGCGATCATCGACGAGACCCTCAGCACCAAGACCTTCCGGATGGAGGGTCCGGACCGGGAGTCCTTGCCGCCGTTCCTGGCCGGTCAGTACGTCAATGTCTTCATCGACGGCACCAGCCGCCCGTTCGCCATCTCCTCCAGCCCGACGCGCCTGGACCATTACGACCTCACCGTCCGGCGGGTCCCCGGTGGGCGGATCAGCAATCTGCTCATCGACGAGCTGGTGCCGGGCCGGGTGCTGACCACGACGGGGCCGATGGGGACCTTCCACCACAATCCGCTCTTCCACGGCGACGACCTGGTGTTCCTGGCCGGGGGTTCGGGTGTCGCGCCCGCCATGAGCATGATTCGCGAGATCGTCGATCTCGGGCTGGATCGCAGCTTCCACCTGATCTACGGGTCGCGCGACGCCGCCGATGTCATCTTCCGGAGCGAGCTCGAGACGCTGGCCGCGCGGCATCCGGGTATCCGCGTCGATCATGTGATCGCCGCGCCCGAGCCCGGCTGGACCGGGCACTCCGGGTTCCTCACCGCCGAGATCATCGAATCCCTTGCGGGCCAATTGAACAATCGCATGGTGTACGTCTGCGGCCCGCAGGCCCTCTACCCCTACGCGCTGGCACAGCTGACCGCACTGGGCCAGCCGCGCAAGCGGATTCGATTCGAGGCCAATGGCGCGCCCAGCGACCCCGCGGCCCAGGAACACTGGCCCGCAGAAGTCGATCCGGCCGCCGAGGTGACGGTCACCGTCGGAGCCGCGTCCTTTCGCACGCCACGCCACCGGCCACTCCTGGATGCCCTGGAGGACAACGGTATTCGCCCCGAGGCCGCCTGCCGCTCCGGCGAATGCAGCCTGTGCCGCGTCCGCGTCGTCAAAGGCGAGGTCCACACCGCCGAGGAGGCCAGACTACGCCTGTCCGACGACCGGTTCGGCTACACCCACTCGTGCGTGGCCTACCCGCTCACCGACGTGCGGCTCGACCTCTAGGCGCCGATCGACATCCGCCCGTCGCCGCAGGGCGACGGGCGGATTCGGGTGCCGGGCTCAGAGCAGCCAGGGATTGGCGGAGCAGGTCAGGGTGGGGTGGGCCACCGGGTCGAGGGCGTTCAGCGCGATGGACAGTCCCCGCGGGGAGTAGACCATCGAATTGTGGTCGGAGGTGTCCTGGCCGCAACCGTCCTGCAGCAGAACGTCGTTCACGGTCGCGCCGGGCCCGGCGTCCAGATAGGTGCGGCTGTAGGGGCTGGAGACCTCGTCGTACTGGTCGGCCACGATGGTGTAGTCGATGCCGGGCATGGTGTCGCCGTCCGCATTGAGCCTGGTGAGCAGCGGTGATCCAATGAGCTGCTCGACGCCCGCCTGGCCGATGAGGTCCGCGGTCGGGTTGGTCAGATCCACGCCCAGGGCGCCGCCGAGCGGGCCGAGCAGGCTGCCCAGGCCACTGAGGGTGGTGCCGTGATTCGTTGCGCCATAGGTGATCACGTGATTCACCTTGTTGCGCGACGGGTCGCCGGCATCCGCGCCGCCGTGGAATTTCAGGTACTCGCGGATCACCACGCCGCCCTGCGAGTGGCCGATGGTGTCGACCTGGCTCGCGCCGGTGGCGGCCAGCACCCGGTCGACGAAGGCGGCCAGCTGGCCCGCGGACTCGTCGATATCGCCGGTGGCGCCGATGGTGGGCTGCACCAGTCCGGCCCCCGGTACATTGGCGCGACCGTAGTTGAAGGTGAACACGCAGTACCCGGCCTTGGCCAGCTCCGGCGACATGTACGAGTACGCGCCGAAGGCGCTGGCCCAGGTGCCGTGCACGAGCACGACCGGGCGGGGATGGGCCGCATCGGGCTTGCAGTCCCAGTTATTGGATCCCTGCGGCGCCGCATCGGGATTGGCGAGCCCGTAGACGAAGGCCGCCGCCTCGTCGGTCAGCTCGGGCCCGTAGCCGACGGTGTCGGAGGAATGCGTGTCCGCCGCCGGGCCGGGATCGGCGACGGCGACCCCGGTGGTCAAGGCCGCGGCAATGAACGCGGCTGCCGTGACCACTGCCGCGCGGCGCGGCGAACGCAGAATTCTGTTCATTTCGAGCTGCTCCCTGGAGCGAGAGTGCTGTGGGCACACAGTGAATGGGATCGGCTGCCGCACCACCTCGTGCGATCAGCTGAGGCAAACGCTAGAACTCATTTGCCGAAAATTCGCCGTGTGCACTGTCACGCAGTGCGGGGAGCTCCCGTCCGCCGCACGGGAACGGCCGGTCGGCGCGTGGAAAAACTGAGTCGGCTCAGATTTCGGTCACGGTTTGTTCACCTGCGATTTCCTTCGTTCGACCATGCCGAATCTCAGCCGTTGTGCGCTGGACCCGCACCCCGCGATTCGGCCAGCACCGTGAAATGCCGGACGGTGCCGGACAGGCCCGGCAGCTCCGCGGGCGGCGTCCAGGTCCGGAAATCGTCGTGGCTGTCGCTGTAGAAATACTTGCCGTCGTCATAGGCGTCGAAGAAAACGCGCCAGCCCCCGTCGGGCAATCGAATGACGGACTGCCCTTCGCGCGGCGTCCCCCATCCGGCCCAATCATCGGTCTGCACAAAGGAATACCGCCCGGCGAGCTGCTCGGCGACCGCGAGCTCCAGATATTTGGTGCTCTCGTTCTTGGTGAAGGCGTAATACTTCCCCAGGTGATGCACCACGGTGGTGTCGATATAGCCGTAACTCACCTCGTCCTTCGCGGCCAGCCCCGCCATCGGCGTGAGCGGCGTCCACGACCGCAGCTCGGCATCGGTGGCCGTCATCAGATGCGGAGTGAACCGATACCCGTCCGACAGCGAGACCACCACATTGATCTCCCCATTGGGATCGGCGAACCATTCCGGAGCCCAGGTCGAGGTCACCCCGGGCACCTTCACCTGATAGTCGTACAGGTGCGTCCAGTTGATCCGGTCGTCGCTGCGCGCGAACCCGATCGTCTGCCCTTCCCACCCGGTCGTATAGGTGAGGTAGAAACGCCCGTCCCGGTGCCGGATCAGACTCGGATCCCGCAGCAATCCCCCCGGCGGCGTGTACGCCGGGCCCCGCACCGGCAGGAATGTGGTCGCATCCGTGGATTCGTAGACATACAAATCGGTTTCACTGGCATTGGTGAATGCCGTCATGGTGTACCGCACGCTCGGCTCCACCGCAGGAGCGGCCGTCGGCGCCCCCGCCGCCCGCCCGGACACGAGAAAGGGCAATGGCAGCCCCGCCGCCAGAGCCAGCACGGATCTTCGGCTCAGTTCCACCGTCGAATTATCCGGCGACCATTCGCCGAGAGATTGCCGACACACCGGATAACCTCCGCTGTGCCGCTTCCGCCGATCGTTTCCGAATATCCGCGATGACTCGCTCGGGCAAACCGACCACTTCGCCCAGCTTCCGGTTCGACCATGCCGGATAGAAGGTCAGCGCGCGCTCGGCGGCGGCTTTGCGGTCGGAGGTGGACAGCGGCAGGCCGTGCGCGTTGTTCAGCTGCACCGCCAGCAGGAACGCTTGACCATCGTCGCCGTCGAAGTAGACCGCGTCGATCCACTGCGCGCCGCAGGCTTGCGCCGCGCGCACCCGATGCAGGCCATCGATGACCGTCATTCGCGGGCGGTGCACGACTATCGGCGGCAGCGCCGCCGCGACATCCGAGAGTGCGTCGATATGCCGTGCGACTTCACCCGCTTTCCGGACCATGCTCTCGATACGCAATCGGTACAAGGGAATTCGCACGAATGCCGAGGGAACCGTATCGAGAACAGGATGATTCGCGTCCAGAGGGTGAGCCCTCCGCGTCTTCCCCCGTCCGAGCATGACTGCCGCCCTCCTACGCCGAACAGCCCTGCTTCCCGGGCGAACGCCGTCAGCGTTGCGGGCAGGGCTTGTCAACGACGCGCCAGGCGGCATCATGGGGATCACCGACAAGATTCCCGCTCACGCGGGTGCGTACCGGTCGCACTCTAATGATCCGGAGTCCCGCCTTCAAGCGAGCAAATCCATTGTTGCGCTGCGTCTTTCACAGCCGTCCGCGGTGACCTGGGGTGCGGATTCAGCCGGTGTTACCTACACGACAAACATTTCCGATGGTCTGTTTGCTGACCGTGCGGAATCACCCGCTAACCATCGACCTCACGGACCGTGACCAGCGCGGCGGTGGTGTACTGATCGAGCGCCATGAGGACGGCGCGGGCATGGACCGGTTTCCAGCCGCCGTCGAGCGTCCTGAGGCGCAGCCGCCCGGCGGTGCGGGTGTGCGCGAGGTCGCGGCTCATGGTCTTCGCCGCCGTGATGTCGTCCGGATGGATCGCCGGCTCGGGTTCCCCGGCCAGGGCCTGCCAGGCGATCTCCGGCATGGCGGGTCCCATCCAGCGCAGCAGTCGCAGGGTGCGCAGGTCGACGATGGCTCGGAACTCGCCGTCGGCCGCGGCCGCGTCGAGCACGCGGTGCTCGAGAATCACCGGCGGCGGCGCGGCGCTGATATCGGTCGCATCGCCGATATCGTGGGTGACCCCGCGCAGGAGCACTTCGGATTCTCCTGTGGCACTGCGTTCTTCGAGCATTCGGCAGGAGAAGTGCGCCGCGCGCAGGGCCCCGTCGTCGCGGCGGACGGTCCACACCGCCTGGTGTTCGGTGCCCGGCGCCGACCTGACCACCTTGGCCAGCGCGTCCGACTCGTCGCTATTGGTGATGACGCGGGTGAAGACGCCCGCGATGGCGTGTTCGCGGGCCCGCTGCTCCGGGGGTACGCCGTACAGGTCCAGCAGCTCGTCGGAGCGGGTGGACTTCGAGGTGGAAAGGTTGAAGTACCACGCCCCCACCGGATCTCGCGGCGGAACCTGCTCCTCGACCGGCCCCGACCACACCAGGACCGCGTGCATTCGCTCGGGCGTGATCAGCCTCGGCACCGTCACGGTGCGGCGGCGCCCATCGTCGCTGATCATCTCCACCGGCGCCAGCGTGCCGGCGGTCGCCGCTATCGCCCCGCGAATCGTCGCCAGCGTCTCACGATGCCGGAAGAGCTGCGCCAGCGAAATGAATTTCCTTGGCGCACTGCCGAGTCCGATCACCGTGGGTTCGCCGCCGCCGAAGGTTTCGATCAGCAGCCACCGCGTGCCAGCCATCGCCGTATTCCCCTTTTATCCCCTGACCACAAGCCGAATCAGCCGCTCGTACTGGCCGCCTGCCATCCGGGCGGCGGTATCGGCGAGGATCGCGTCGGGTCCTATCAGAACACGACTCCTACCCTGTGCGATACCGCGCAGAATGATTCGCGCGGCCTGCTCCGGGTGGGTGCGAGCGACATGGCGGTCGAAACGAACCGCCGCCCGATGCGCGTCGACCCCCGCGGCCGACAGCGCCGACCACGCGATCCCGGTCTTCACCCCGCCCGGATACACACAGGTCACAGCCACCTGGGGATGCTCGCGCAGTTCCGATCGCAGCGACTCGGTGAACCCCCGGATCGCGAACTTGGCCGCGGTATACGGGGCCGCCCCGCCCAGCCCGATCAGCCCGTACGCGGAGGAAAGATTCGCGATCCGCCCCCGCGACGACTGCACGACCGCCGGCAGGAACGCCTTCGTACTCGCCACTGTCGCACCGAAATTCGCCCGCATCACCGCATCGAAATCGGCCGGCGCGGACTCGGCCACACCACCGTAGTACAGCCGTCCCGCATTGTTGATCAGAAAATCGACCCCGCCGAACCGTCCACCGACCTCCCCCGCCACCTCGCCCATCCGCGCGGCATCGGCGGCATCGGCGACCAACCCGACGCCCTCCCCGCCGCCGCGCCGCACCACCTCCACCGTCTCCCCCAACGCCGCCTCGTCGATATCCACCAGCGCCACCGCGGCCCCCGCCCGAGCCAGCCGCACCGCGAGCTCACGCCCGATCCCGGCCCCCGCCCCGGTGACAACCGCGATACCGCCCGCATAAAAACTACGATCCATGCCGTCGAGTCTGCCCACCCACCCGGCTTCGCGCGACATAGGCTCTGCGCCAACCCATCCCGGTCGCCGAAAACCCGGAGGCGGCCGGAACGAATCCGGCCGCCTCCGAGCGGGAAAGCCGCCTTCTGTCAGGACAGTTTCAGGCTGCGGCCGATGATCTCCTTCATGATCTCGGTGGTGCCGCCGTAGATGGTCTGGACGCGGGCGTCCATGTACGCCTTGGCGATCGGGTATTCGCGCATGTAGCCGTAGCCGCCGTGCAGCTGCAGGCACTTGGTGATGAGGTCGAGTTGTTCCTCGGTGCTCCACATCTTGGCCATGGCGGCTTCCTCGGCGGTGAGCTTCTCCTGGTTGAGCAGCTCGATGCAGCGGTCGGTGAAGACGCGGACGGCGGTGGTCTTGGTGGCCAGCTCGGCCAGCACGAAGCGGGTGTTCTGCTGGGCGCCAATGGGTTTGCCGAAGGCCTTGCGGTCGCGGACGTACTGGATGGTGGTCTCCAGGCAGCCCTCCATGGCGGCGGCGGCCATGACGGCGATGGACAGGCGCTCCTGCGGCAGGTTCTGCATCAGGTGGATGAAGCCCTGGCCCTCGGTGCCGAGCAGGTTCTTGCCGGGGACGCGGACATCGGTGAAGGACAGCTCCGCGGTGTCCTGCGCCTTGAGGCCGATCTTGTCCAGATTGCGGCCGCGCTCGAAGCCGGGCATGCCGCGTTCGACGACGAGCAGGGAGAAGCCCATCGCGCCCTTCTCGGGATCGGTCTGGGCGACCACGATGACGATATCGGCATTGATGCCATTGGTGATGAAGGTCTTGGCGCCGTTGAGAATCCAGTCGTCGCCGTCGCGAACCGCGCGGGTCTTGATGCCCTGCAGGTCCGAGCCGGTGCCGGGCTCGGTCATAGCGATGGCGGTAATGATCTCGCCGGAACAGAAGCCGGGCAGCCAGCGCGCCTTCTGCTCCTCGTTCGCCAGCTCCAGCAGGTACGGCGCGATGACATCGTTGTGCAGACCGAAGCCCAGGCCGGAATACTGGCCCTTGGTGGTCTCCTCGGTGACCACGGCGTTGTAGCGGAAGTCCTTCACCCCGCCGCCGCCGAACTCCTCCGGCACGGCCATGCCGAGGAAGCCCTGCTTACCGGCCTCCAGCCACACCGCGCGATCGACGATGCCCGCCTTCTCCCACTCCTCGTGGTGGGGCGCCACATGCTGATCGAGAAACTTTCGGAACGACTCCCGGAAAAGATCGTGTTCGGGTTCGAAAAGAGTGCGCTCCACGCCAACCTCCTGAAGTGACCACATCGGCACATCGCCTATGCCCCATACCGTACACGGAACCCGAATGGTCGTTCACTTCGAATCACTGGAAACCGCCTCGAACTGGGAATTTTCTTGGATCATTCCTCCAGGGGACCCTCTGAACCCGAGTAAACCTACTCGATAGTCGGGAAGTATCGGCGGAGGCGGCCGCGCCGACTCGCGCGGCCGATGGCTCAGGGACGCGTCAGGGTGATGTTCAGGGGCCGGGTACCCCCGCAGGCGCATCGATGATCATCACGCAGCCCGATCACGCGCCGCTCCCGGTCCCGTAGCGTCGCGAATATGACTGGGAGCGAACGCAATACGGGAGACGAACGCACTGCCCACGGCCGGTTCGGCCGGCGGCGGTTCCTGGCCGGAACCGCGGCGATCCCGCTGGTCGTCGCGCTGGCCGCGTGCACGAAGGACAGCGCGCCCACACCTGCCACCGGCCCCGATCTGACGGGCATGGACCCGGCCATCCGCCCGCAGGACGACCTGTACCGCCATGTCAACGGCGCCTGGTTGCGGGACTTCCAGCTGCCCGCGGACAAACCCTCCTACGGGGCCTTCGAGGAACTCATCGACCGCAACGAGGAGCGGTTGAAGACCGTGCTCGAATCCCTCTCCGATGCCGCGCCCGGCACCGATCAGCAGCGGTTGCGCGCTCTCTACGAGGGCTTCCTGGACACCGCCGCGCTCGATCGGGCGGGCATCGCGCCGCTGGCCGATCTACTGGGAGAGATCGAACAGGCCGGCACCCGCACCGACCTCGCGCGCATTGCCGGCAGGCTGACCACGCTCGGGGTTCCCGCGCTCTTCCAGCTGTGGATCTGGCCCGATCGCATGGATTCGACCCGGCATCGACCGTATCTGATGCAGTCCGGACTCGGCCTGCCGGACGAGTCCTACTACCGGGAACCGCAGTACGCCGAGCTGCGCGACGCCTACCGCACCTATCTCGAGCGCATCGCCCAGGCGGCCGGGGTACCCGCCGCGGGCGAGGTCGCCGCCCGGACGCTGGAGCTGGAGACCCGGATCGCCGCCGGGCACGTGGATCTGCCGCGCTTGATCGAATCGCTGTCGTCGTATCACCCGTACGAATGGCGGCAGCTGGCCGAGCTGGCGCCGGGATTCGAATGGGATGCCTGGCTGTCCGGATTGACCGACCGCCCAGGGGATTTCGGCACCGTGCTCGTGGATCAGCCCGGTTATGCCACCGCCCTCGCCCGCGTCTGGGCCGAGACCGATGTCGCCGTCTGGCGGGACTACCTGCGGCTGCGGCTCATCGCGCGCTACGCGCCCGCGCTGGCGAAACCCTTCGCCGACGCCCACTTCGACTGCTACGACAAGGCCATACAAGGCACCCGGGAGCAGCCGGAGCGCTGGCGCGGGGCGGTCCGGATCGTGCGGGAGCGGCTCGGCGACGCCCTCGGCCGCCAGTACGTGGACAAGTACTTCCCGGCCGGCACCAAGAAGCTCGTCGAGGAGCTGGTGCGGGATCTGCTCGCCGCCTATCGGACAGCGCTGTCGGAGACCCCGTGGATGTCCGAGGCCACCCGCCGGGCCGCGGTCGCCAAGGTGGACAAGGTGGTCGCGGTGACCGGTTATCCGGAGCGGTGGCGCGACTACTCCGGCCTGACGGTGCCGCGCGACTCGCTCATCGCCGCCCTGCGCGCCGTCGACAGCCACGAATTCCGTTGGGAGCTGGGCAAACTCACGCGCCCCGCCGACCGCACCGAATGGTCGATGTTGACGCCCTCGGATGTGAACGCCAGCTACAGTTGGGAACTCAACCGGATTCTGCTGCCCGCGGGCATTCTGCAATCGCCGTTCTTCGATCCCGAGGCCGAACCGGCCGTCAACTACGGCGGCATCGGCATGGTCATCGCCCACGAAATGGGCCACGGATTCGACAGCGGCGGTTCGAAATACGATGCCGACGGCACCCTGCGCGACTGGTGGACACCGCAGGACAAGGCCGCGTTCGAGGCCAAGACCAAACTCGTTATCGAGCAATACAATCCGCTCGTCCCGGAAGGGCTGACGCCCGAACAGCACGTCGACGGCGAACTCACCGTCACCGAGAACCTCGCCGACCTGCGCGGACTCACCACCGCACTGGCCGCGTTCCGGCTGGCCGAACAGCGGCGCGGCGTGACCGATCCCGACTACCGCCCGCTCTTCCTCGCCTACGCCCGCATGTGGCGGCACGCCGCGACCGGCGAATACACCGCCAGCATGGTGGCGCTGGATTCGCACTCCCCCGCCGAGTTCCGCGTCAACCAGGTGGCCCGCAATATGCCCGAGTTCCACACCGCGTTCGGAGTCCAGCCCGCCGACCGTATGTATCTGGCCCCGGACCTGCGCGTCACCATGTGATCGGGCGGCGGGTCCTACCAGCCGACGGCGGACAGGGTGCGGCCCAGCAGGCTGCGCCCGCGGTCCTTGTCGCGCTCGGCGAGCAGGAAGTCGAGTTCGCCTTCCAGGGCCTTGCGGACCACCGATTGCAGTTCGAGCGCGGCCTCTTCCGGATCGGCCGCATCGCGCCACGGGCTGGTGTCGATGGGCGTGCCGAGGGAGAAGTAGAAGCGTTCGGGCTTGGGCAGCAGGGTGGGGCCGACGCCGCGAATGAGCGGGGGCGTGAGGTTGGCGCGCAGGCCCAGGCCGACGACCAGGCTGCGCAGCGGGCGCATGACCGGATCGTCGCCGTCGAAGATGATGTCGTAGATGTCGTCGCCGCCGATCATGGCGGTGGGCACGATGGGCGCACCGGTGTCGATGGCCATGCGCGCGAAGCCGGTGCGGCCCTCCCACAGCAGCTTGTACTTCTGCCCCTTGCCGCGCATGGCTTCTCGGCCGCCGCCGGGGAAGACCGCCACGGCCTCGCCCTGCCGCAACAAGGTCGTGCAGTTGTGCCGGTTGCCGCGCACGATTCCCAAGCGGTGCAGGGCATCTCGCAGACCCGGCACATCGATGAGCACGTTCTCGGCCAGCCCCCGCACCAGCCGGTCACGCTTGGCGAGCACCTCGGCCGCGAGCAGCGGTGCGTCGGTGCCGCCGGCGAGGGTGTGGTTGCCGACCAGCAGCACCGGGCCGTCGTCCGGGATGTTGTCCATGCCGTAGAAGCGCGGGCTGAACCAGGCGCGCGAGGGCGCGGTCAGCACATCGATGATGCGCCGATCGGTAGCGGACAACTCGACGTGCAGCGGCGCGCCATCGGTGAGCCGCTGCGGAGTCTCATTTGCGGACGACTGATTGTCGGTTCGAGTCAAGACACCCTCCCTGCACTGAATTCGATAACGGCATCGTAACGAAATTCAGTGCGGGGCACCGACTGTGGGTGGCGCAGCCTACTTGTGGGCTATCTCCCACTCCGAATCCTCGTTGAGGGCCTGGCGAATCCGGTCTTCCAGGTCCGGGGTCCATTCCGGTGGCGGGGCGACCGCCTCCCAGCCGTCCAGGACCAGGGTGCCGTAGCGGTGGCCGTGGCCGGAGGGGACCTTCTGGGCGTGGGCGAGGTCGGCGCTCACCTGCCAGAAGGTGACGATGGGCCACCAGCGCATGGATTTCGACACATCGGGGCCGCGGGGTTCGGCCAGCCAATCGGGTTGTTCGAACAGGAGATCCGGGGACCACCAGACGATGGGGTCCGAAGCGTGCTGCAAATAGACGATGCGCGGTTGCAGCCACGTGCTGGGCGGGCGCTCGAGATCCGCGGCGTCGGCGGCGAAACGGACGATGAGGCCGTCGGCATAGATGGGGAGGATCTCCGGGGTGCCGGGATCGCGGCGGATTTCGAGAGAACTCCAGATGCGATTGGAATTCGGCGGGCCGACCCACAGGACGCCGTCGACCAGGGAGCGGATGTCATCGAGGCCGGTGAAAGCGCCCTCCGAGCCCTGGGATCCGAGGCTTTCGCCGTAGACGAGCAGCTTCGGGCGGGCGTCCGGAGGTAGTTGCGCCCAGCGGGCGTGCACCGCGTGCACCAGTAGTCGGCCGGCTTCCGTCGCCTTGTTCTTGTCGGAGAGGAACGACAGGACGCTCGGGAGGTACGAATACTGGGTGGCGGCGATCGCGGTATTGCCGCCGTACATGAATTCGATGGCCTCGGCGGTGGTCGAGTCGACCCAGCCGGTGCCGGTGGTGGTCACGACTACCAGGACTTCGCGTTCGAATGCCTTGGTGCGGTCCAATTCGCGGACTACGAGATTGGCGATGTCCTCGGGGGTCGGGGCGGATTGCAGACCGGCGTAGACGCGGATCGGGTCGAGTGCGGGTTTGCCGGTGACCTGCGCGATTCGGTCCTTTGTTGGGACGAAGGAGACGAACCAGCGGCCCTCTGAGCCCAGGGTGTCCCAGGGGGCGAGTGACTCGGGACTGCCCGACCGTTCGGGCAGCTGTGGCTGCTGCGCCGCCGCCGAGGTGTGACCGTTTCGCAGGCTGAACGCTGAATTGGCCGCGTCGAAGAACAGTTTCACCAGGACGCCCTGGAACAGCAGGACGGCGGCCACGGCCACAATGGCGACGGCGGTGGGCACCGCGACCACGCGCGGGAGGCGCCAGCGGATATTCAGGATTCGGATCGCCGACCGTAATGCCCAGCGCACCAAGCGGAATAGCCCGACCACGAAGGCGACCGTCGCTGCCGCGACCAGTTCGGTGCGGAGATATCCGGATGTGGTGGTGGGGTCCATGCCCATGAGGACTTCGAGATCACGCTGCCAGCGGGCGGAGCGCGCCAGGATGATTGCGGCGCCGACAATGCAGACTAGGACGATGACGGCCTTGATGGCATCGCGCACGGCTTGGGGCTGGTTCTCCAGAGCCGCTATGCGGGCGGGCGTTTCGGGTAGGCGTGGGCGGATCCAGCGGCGGAATGCCCATTCGAGTACACAGCCGACGCCGTAGCCGATGGCGGCGGTGACGCCGCTGACCAAGCCCTGGAAGATCCAGCTGCGTGGCAGCAGCGACGGGGAGACGGACCATGCGAAGAAGATGGCCGCTACCAGCAGGCCGAAGTAGTTCGGGCGCACGGCGGTTTCGGCGGCGCGCAGTGCCGCCAAGAGCCGAGCAGACAATGCGGGGTCAGCCATTAGGCGAGTGTTACGCGATATTTGCGGGTGGGGGGACAGTGACACACCACGGGAATCTGATTAGGCCCGCTCGTGGCTGTGTTTAATTTGCCTCCGCTTCGCTCCGGCGGGGTTCGGGGCCTGACGGTCTCGATTTTTCCCTCCCTCCGCGCACGCCGGAGCTCCTCCGCTTCGCTCCCCCGCTCCGACGCACGCTCCACTCAGTCCAAAATCGAGACGGCCCCGAACCCACACAGCGAGTCCACCAACTGTCATCCCTGCCGTTAATTGACAGTTCGCCTACGGCGGACAAACACCCAGGCACACGGGCTGGGGACCAGACGGGCTGGTGCCACGGACCGGCCGACAATCGCACCAGCTCGTGACAGCACCAGCTGGCGACCGCACCGGCTGGCGACCGGACCAGCCGACAATCGCACCGGCTGACAACCGCACCAGCTGGCGACCGCATAGGCTGGCGACCGGACCAGCCGGAGCCCGGACCAGCCGACAATCGCACCGGCTGACAACCACCCCGGCTGGCAATCGGACGGGCAGACGACCGCACCAGCTCGTGACCGCACCGGCTGGCGACCGGACCGGCCGGTGCCCGCATCAGTCGGCCATCGGACCGGCCGATGATCGGACCGGCAGGCTGGGGCCTCCGCCTCGTGTGTTGCTTACTCGACCGGATCCGCGCCCGCGTGGGCGTATTCGGCCAGCGGGCCCGCCAGGGAGCGGGGGACGCGGGCGCGGACCAGGGTTCCGGACTCGTCGTGGTCGGAGCTGATGATGCGGCCGTCGGCGTGGATTCGGGCCAGCAGGTCGCCGCGGGTGTAGGGCAGCAGGACGCTGACCTCGACGTCCAGGCCGCCGAGGACGTGGTCCAGGCGGTCGCGGAGTTCGTCTATGCCCTGACCGGTGCGGGCCGAGACGAAGACTGCGTCGGGGAGCCAGCCGCGGATCTCGGTGAGCTCCATGGGGTCCAGGGCGTCGATCTTGTTGACTACCAGCAGTTCCGGCGGGGCCTGGGTCTTGGTTTCGCGGAGGACGTCGGTGATGACCTCGCGGACGGCCTTGATCTGCTCGCCGGGGAGGGGGTCGGAGCCGTCGACGACGTGCAGGAGCAGGTCGGCGCCGGTGACCTCTTCCAGGGTGGAGCGGAAGGCTTCGACGAGTTGGGTGGGGAGGTGGCGGACGAAGCCGACGGTGTCGGTGAAGACTACTTCGCGGCCGTCCTCCAGGGCGGACTTGCGGGTGGTGGGATCGAGGGTGGCGAACAGGGCGTCCTGCACCAGGATTCCGGCATTGGTCAGGGTGTTCATCAGGCTCGACTTGCCGGCGTTGGTGTAGCCGACAATGGCGACCTGGGGAATACCGCTGGAGGTGCGGCGGGCGCGCTTGGTGTCGCGGGCGGTTTTCATCTCGCGGATTTCGCGGCGCAGCTTGGCCATTCGCTCGCGGATGCGGCGGCGGTCGGTTTCGATCTTGGTTTCACCGGGGCCGCGGAGGCCCACACCGCCATTGCTGCCGGCGCGGCCGCCGGCCTGGCGGGACATGGACTCACCCCAGCCGCGCAGGCGCGGCAGCATGTATTCCATCTGGGCCAGCGAGACCTGGGCCTTGCCCTCACGCGAGGTGGCGTGCTGGGCGAAGATGTCCAGGATCAGGGCGGTGCGGTCGATGACCTTGACCTTGACGACCTTTTCCAGCGCGTTGAGCTGGGCGGGGGTCAGTTCACCGTCACAGATGACGGTGTCGGCTTCGGTGTCGAGGACCACGCCGCGCAGCTCGTCGGCCTTGCCGGAGCCGATGTAGGTGGCCGGATCCGGCTTGTCGCGGCGCTGGATCAGGGCGTCCAGGACCTGGGAACCGGCGGTCTCGGCGAGCGCGGCCAACTCGGACATGCTCGCTTCGGCCTGTGCGGCGCTGCCTTCGGTCCAGACGCCGACCAGCACGACTCGTTCCAGTCGCAGCTGCCGGTACTCGACCTCGGTGATGTCGGTGAGTTCGGTGGACAGCCCGGCCACACGGCGCAGCGAACTGCGCTCCTCGAGCTGCATTTCACCGCGAGTGGGCGCCGCGGACCAACCGGTCGCGGCGTCGTCCTTGATCTCCTCGGCGGGAGTGAACTCGTACGTTTCTGATTTACTCATACGCCTCCATGGTCCCACGGACCAACGAGAAGCCGCATTCGGTTATTTCTGGGCGTGCCTGCTCAGGCGTCCTGCCACCACTTGGCGGCAATGCGGCCGGTGGCCACCAGCACCGAGGGACCGCGCAGGAAGGCGACGCCGTTCTCGATGCTCACGGTGACTTCGCCGCCGGGGATGCGGACTTCCACATGCCCGGTATCGCTCGCCAGGTCGAAGCCGTCGCGCAGCAGTGCGGCCGCCGCCGCGGCGACGGTTCCGGTTCCGCAGGAACGGGTTTCGCCGACGCCGCGCTCGTAGACGCGCATATCCACGCCCTTGCGGCCATCGGAGCCGACGGTCAGGGCGGTGAGGATCTCGACGTTCACGCCGTGCGGGAACAGGCTGTGGTCGAAGCCGGGCATACGGGTCAGGTCCAGCGCCGCCAGATCCTGCGGGGTGAGAGTGGGATCGACGCAGGCCAGGTGCGGGTTGCCGACATCGATGCCGACGCCGGTGAACTGCCGGCCGTCGACGGCGGCGGTGGAATCACCCAGGACCTTGACCGTGCCCATGGTGTTGGTGACCTCACCGTGCACCGGATCGGCGTGGTGGACGACCACCGGGCGGGCCCCGGCGCGGCTGCCGACCACGAACTCCGTGCGCTGTTCGAACCCGTTCGCCACCAGATAGTGCGCGAACACGCGCAGCCCATTGCCGCACATCTCGGCAATGGAGCCGTCGGCATTGCGGTAGTCCATGAACCAGTCGGAGGCGCTCACGCCCTCGGGAAGCGCTGCGATCGCACCGTTTTCGAACAGCGCCCCGGCGCGGGCCACCCGCAGCACGCCGTCGGCGCCGAGCCCGCGCTGGCGATCGCACAGCGCCGCCACCCGCGACTCGGTCAGCTCCAGCCACGCATCCGGATCCGGCAGGATCACGAAATCGTTCTGGGTGCCGTGCCCCTTGGTGAATTCGATATCCGCCGCGCGCTCGTTCTCCATAGTCCTCACCGTATCGCCCGGCGCTGCCGGGAAATCTCGTAGAGCGCCACCGCCGCCGCGGACGGCGCGCCCAGCGTGCCATCGGTCGGGATGCACACCAGCTCGTCGCACGCCTGCTGCCAGGCGGGGGCGAGCGTCTCACTGTCGTCACCGAGGACCAGGACGGTGGCGCCGCCGAATTCGAAATCATCGAGGGCGATCCCGCCGTGGTCGTCACTGCCGACGATACGGGTGTCGATGCCGCGGGCGCGCTGGCGGTCCCGGAACGCGCTCACCTGCGCGGGACCCGAGGCGCGCAGGATGGGGACGGCGAACAGCGCGCCCTCGGAGACGCGCACGCATTGCGGGTCGTAATGGTCGGCGCCCGCGCCGGTGATGATCACCCCGCCCGCGCCGAAGGCGACCGCGGAACGAATGAGCGCGCCCAGGCCCGCGGCCGAGGCGGGCCGGTCGATGACCACCACCGTGGGCGGCTCATCCGATGCGCCGGGCGCGAAGTCGTCGAGTTCCGCGCGCCGGGTCATGGCCACGGCCACCAGTTCCGGCACCGGCTCGGCGGGTTCGGCCAGTTCGGCCATGACCTCGGGCACCAGCCCGACGCCGGGCACGCCGCTGGAGTCCAGGATCTCCCGCGCCCACCCGGACGGTTCGGGCGTGCCCAGCCGGTAGACGAGGGTTTCCAGCGGCCACCGGTATTCCAGCGCCCGGGTGATGGGCCGCCGGCCGTGCACCAGGAAGCGTTGATCGCGCAGGCGTTTGGCCCGGCTGTTCAGATATGCCTGCCAAACCTGGACCGAGGCGGTGTTCGAGCGGCGTGCCACTGCGCGGATGTCCTATTCGTCCCTCGTCGTCGAGGAGCCGATGAGCGCCAGCGCCGTCGCCGCCAGCTCGGGATCGGCGCCGTCCACCCATCGCACCCGCTGATCCCGGCGGAACCACGAGCGCTGTCGTCGAACATAGCGCCGCGTGCCGATGAAGGTGCGCTCCTGTGCTTCGTTCAGGTCGTATTCGTTATCGAAGTGGGCGAGGACTTGTGCGTAACCGATAGCGCGGCGGGCGGTTTGGCCTTCCAGCAGGCCCTGGCCGATGAGCGTGCGCACCTCGTCGAGCAGGCCGGATTCGAACATTTTCGCGGTGCGCAGTTCGATGCGGGCATCGAGTTCGGCGGTCTCGCGGTCGACGCCGATAATGACCGTGCCCCACCGGGGTTCGCCGATCTGGGGTGCGGAGGCGGCGAAGGGCTTGCCGGTCAGCTCGACCACTTCGAGGGCGCGCACCATGCGGCGGCCGTCGGTGGGGAGGATGGTGGCGGCGGCGACCGGGTCGGCCTGCTTCAGGGCTTCGTGGACGATCACCACACCGCGTTCCTCGAGGACCGCCTCCCACTTGGCGCGCACCCCGGGATCGGTGGCCGGGAAATCCCAATCATCCAGCAGCGCTTGCACGTACATCATGGAGCCGCCGACGATGACCGGAGTGTGGCCGCGCGCCATGATGGCCTCCACATCGGCGCGGGCGGCGGTCTGATACGCGGCGACGGTGGCGGTCTCGGTGACGTCGAGGACGTCGAGCTGGTGATGCGGGATGCCGCGGCGTTCGGAGAGCGGGAGTTTCGCGGTGCCGATATCCATGCCGCGATACAGCTGCATGGCGTCGATATTGACGATCTCGCCGTGCAGGCGTTCGGCCAGATCCAGGGCCAGATCCGATTTTCCGGTGGCGGTGGGGCCGACCACCGCGACGGGGGTGATCACGCCGCGCCTCCCGGACGCCATACGCTCACGTGGTAGCCGACGCCGAACGGGGCTGCGGCGTAGAGGGTTTCGACCTGCGGGTCGGCGGCGTCGGCGTCGAAGAGGGCGGCCAGCAGCTGAAAGGCCGGGCGGCCCGCGACGCCGAGTTCGGCGCACAATTGCGGATCCAGAGCCATCAGGGCCTTCCGGTCCCCCGCCGTCAGGGCTCGATCGATCTCCGCCTGCACGTCCGCGGCACGTTCGTCGAAGTAGCGCGGGGCCTTCGTGGACAGGGTCGCCGCGCCGTCGCCGACGATGAGCACGCCATATGGCTCGGGGTCCGCATCGAACCAGGCCCGCAGCTTCGACCCGAAGAGGAGGCATTCGTCGGCGGTGGCCGTGGGGGCGACCACCCAGGCCACCGCGACGGCGTCCGGGGCGACCTGCTCGCGCAACCAACCGGCGATCAAGAGGGGTAACGGTACGAGGGCCGGCTCGGGCGCCGCGACGGGATCGGCCGCGGTGGTGACCAAATCGTTGCCAATGTCGCCGGATCGCAACCTGGGAGCCAAACCGACCCGGATATCGGCTCCGTATCCCTGAAATGTGCCCACCGTATGCGGGGGGAACGCGTGCAGCCCCGCAGCCACGCTGTCATCCGCGCCTAGAACAAACCACCTGGTCGGGGCCGCCCGCAGTTCTGTCGCCGCACGCAACACGGCCGCCCGCAACTCCGCCACCTCGCCGTCGCCGGCCGCGCCCCCGAGTTCGGGTACCAGCACGGGCGGCGAGGGAACCAGCGACGCAACACAGAACACGCCGTCAACCGTAGCGCTAACGCACCTCACCAGCCCCACCCCGCCCGAACACCGCGCCGCCGAGGTGTGCTCAAAGACAGCATTTCCCATCTCAGCCTGGTTGAATGGGATGAGCTAGACCGATGAGCTAGGGCGTAACCAGGCAGCCGTGACGCGCGGCAGGGACGAGGAGCAATGACCGACAACAGCGGAAACGAGAAGGCGACCCACCCGGAGTCCGCCCCCGCGCCGCAGCCCGGCGCCGCCAAGCGACCCTCCCCGGCAGCCGCCGCCGGCCCCCGCCCGGGCGCCCCGGGTCCGAAACCGGAATCTCCGAAACCACATGCCGTCAAGCCCACTCCCGGCCCGGCGACCCCGCATCCACACCCGGTCGTGGTCCCCACCGTGAGCGACCCCAGCCAGTGGGGACGGGTCGACGAGGACGGCACCGCCTGGGTCAAGACCACCGACGGGGAACGCGTCATCGGCTCTTGGCAGGCCGGCGACACCGCCGAGGGTCTCGCCCACTTCGGCCGCCGCTTCGACGACCTGGCCACCGAGGTCGCCCTGCTGGAGGCCCGCCTCGCCGCCGGCACCGACGCCCGCAAGACCAAGGCCGCCGCCACCGCGCTTGCCGAAACATTGCCGACCGCCGCCGTCATCGGCGATATCGAGGGTCTGGCCCAGCGGCTGCAGGCCATCATCGAACACTCCGACGAGGCGGCCGCGCACGCCAAGGAGGAGAAGGAACGCACCCGGCACGAGCAAACCGAGCGCAAAGAAGCCCTGGCCGCCGAGGCCGAGCAGATCGCCGCCGAATCCACCCAGTGGAAGGTCGCCGGCGACCGCCTGCGCGAAATCCTCGACGAGTGGAAGACCATCCGCGGCGTCGACCGCAAGGTGGACGACGCCCTCTGGCGCCGCTTCTCCAAGGCCCGCGAGGCCTTCAACCGCCGCCGCGGCGCCCACTTCGCCGAACTCGACCGCGAACGCGCCGCCGCCAAAACCCGCAAAGAAGAACTCTGCGTCCGCGCCGAAGACCTCTCCAGCTCCACCGACTGGTCCGGCACCGCCGCCGTCTTCCGCGACCTGCTCGCCGAATGGAAAGCCGCCGGCCGCGCCCCCCGCGAGGCCGACGAACAACTCTGGAAGCGCTTCAAGGCCGCCCAGGACATCTTCTTCGCGGCACGCAATGCCCACGCCTCGGAACGCGACGCCGAATTCGAGCACAACGCGGCGGCCAAGGAAGAACTGCTGAAGCACTGCGAGCACATCGACCCGGAAGCCGGCCTCGACGCCGCTCGGGCTGCGCTGCGTGATCTCCAGGAGAAGTGGGACGCCATCGGCAAGGTCCCCCGCGAACGCATCCACGACCTGGAAGCCCGCCTCCGCGCCGTAGAAAAGCGCGTCCGCGACGCCGTAGACGCCCAATGGCGCCGCACCGACCCCGAGGCCATGGCCCGCGCCGCCCAATTCCGGGAACGGGTCGCGCAATTCGAGGAACAAGCGGCCAAGGCCGAGGCTGCGGGCAAGACCCGGGATGCTGAAAAGGCTCGGGAACAAGCCAAGCAATGGCGGGAATGGGCCGAAGCGGCTGAGGGCGCGGTCAGCCAACGCTGAATTGCGCGGTCAACGCTGAATTGCGCGGTCCCGCAGCGAACCGGTGGTCGGCGGGACCGCTTGTGGTGAAGGCATTCCAACCAGGACCGCTCGTGGCTGTGTTTAATTTGCCTCCGCTTCGCTCCGGCGGGGTTCGGGGCCTGACGGTCTCGATTTTTCCCTCCCTCCGCGCACGCCGGAGCTCCTCCGCTTCGCTCCCCCGCTCCGACGCACGCTCCACTCAGTCCAAAATCGAGACGGCCCCGAACCCACACAGCGAGTGCACCAACTGTCATCCCTGCCGTTAATTGACAGTTCGCCTTCGGCGGACGGGCTCGGATAGACCAAACCCGCCACGGCAAATCGGAGTTCACCTGCGTCGGACGGGGCTCGGATAGGCGAAGGCCCTGACGGCATTTCGGAGTTCGAGTAGCTGTGGGCCAGATAGAGACAGGCCGCCCCACCGCCCGATTAGTCTCGGTTCCATGGCACCGAATCGCGAACAGCTCATCGCGCACCTGCTGGCGACGGGCATGGCGGGAACCGTAGCCACCCCACGCGAGAACAATCTCGAGCACTACGCCCGCATGGCGCGCCGAGATCCGCACTACCAGTTCGGGTTAGAGCTCGGCATCTGGACCCCCGACACAGTCCTCGACCTGATGGTCCGCAAAGCAGGCGTAGACCCCCGCCTCAACCACCGCCGGGGCCAGGACACCATAGATCCAGAACTCACGGCCGACGCACTAGACCGCTACGCCGCCCGATTCGGAAAAGCCCTGCAAGCCAAGCAGCGAGTCCTGTTCGCCACCGGCCACCCCCGCACCCTCGCCCGCCTCTACCAGCAACTCGCAACCGCCCTGACCGAGGCAGGCGGCACCGTCGTCCCGCTCCCCGAGGGCCTGGGCTACGCCGCCGAGAACCGTTACGGCACGGTCCGCCGGGTACAAGTCGAGTCCTTCATGGGCGTGGGAATCCTGGCCGACGGCGGCGCCCCGATCCACACCCACTCCCCTCTCCCCATCCAACTCGTCCTGTCCGACCTAGCCGCCCGCGGCGCCCCCATGCCGGATCTCGTTGTCGCCGATCACGGTTGGTGCGGCGGCGCAGCCCAAGCCGGTCTCGACGCCATAGGTTTCGCCGACTGCAATGACCCCGCCTTGTTCGCCGGCGAGGACGAGGGCACCGTCGCCGTGGCCGTCCCCCTCGACGACGGCATCGCCGAGAGACAGTACGACCTGCTCGGCGAATACATCCTCACCCGAGGCTGACCATGAAACAGGCCCGGCGGCAACCGAATCCGGTGCCGCCGGGCCTGTTCACACAAGACTACTTCTCGCCGAAGAGCTTCCGGTGATCGTGCTCCTCCGCCTGCGCCGCCGCAATCCGGCGCTGCTCCTCAGCAGCGAGATGCACCGCCGTCCGACTCCAAACCACGCGCACCCAGTGGAATGTCAGCACCATCGCCGCAACAGTCGCCAGAATGAGCCCGATCCCCGGCCCCGCTCCTTCATAGTTCCCCAGCCCAGGAGTCTGCCGATGCCAGATCGACAACACCCCGAACACACTCGCAATCGCAGTCCCCGCCACCGCAATCCACGCCAGCACCCACCGCCGGGTCAGCAGCGCCGCCAGCGAGAACCCGATCCCGAACACGGTCACGAACCACTCGAACACCCGCGACGGCAACCCGATGTGCTCCTTGATCGCCGCCGCGTCGTACAGCAGCACATCGAACCCCCGCGCCTCCCCCGTATGCGGCAGCACCAGCGACAGCAGCAGCACGAACACCGCCCCCGCGACCACCATGGCCCGCACGCCGGGATCGATCTCCCCCGCGATCCTGCGTTCCACGGCTTCGAGATCCGCACGGAACTGGTCGAAGTCCTGACTGCTCTCGGCCGCCTTCATACTCTCCTCGTTCGCCTCGGGCGCCTGTTCGGACGCCGAATCGGATTGTCCCGCCGGTTCTCCCGGCCCCTCCCCCGCCTCGGCCCCACCCGGCCGGTCCGATGCCGGGCCGGATCCACCGGATCGAACCGCCTTGTCCTCCGGCTGTTTCGGCGATCCGCCGGTCTCCTGAGCCGGGGCGTCGTCGTTGCCTGTCACCGGATCGTCCTTTCGGCGCGCGTCGTCCGGGCCATTGGGGTGTTGCTCGGTCATAGGGCGTGTTCCTGAGTCGGGCAGGAATCCTGCAACGGGGCGGGCACCATCTGAAACATCATCGACCGGGCACTGGTGGCGGACCCTACTCGCACAATGCCGCCACCAGTTCCCGGTGATCGCCTGTCCAGCTGGAGTCGCATGGTCATGCCCGGGGGGCGGGTCTCATCATGCTCCGCATTCCGAGCCGCAGCCGGAGGACACGGGTTCGGGGGCGGGGGCGCCGATGCGCGGGAGGCCGAGGCCGACGCCGATGGGGGCCGTCTTCGGAGTGACGCCGCGTTCGTGGGCGTCGCCGGCGCGGGTGCGGCGGTGGGTGTGGACCTCGCTGTCGGCGATGAGGTGGTGCGGGGCCGCGCCCGTCACGGTGACGGTGACGATGTCGCCGGGGCGGATCTCCGAGCCGGGAGCCAAATCGGCGGGCGGGCGGAAGTGCACCAGGCGGCCGTCGCGGGCGCGACCGCTCATGCGGGCGGTGGCGGCGTTCTTCTTGCCCGCGCCCTCGGCGACCAGCAGTTCCACCTCGGTGCCGATGAGCGCCTGATTGCCTTCCAGCGAGATCTGCTCCTGCAGCGCGATGAGCCGGTCGTAGCGTTCCTGCACAACCGCTTTGGGCAGCTGATCGGGCATGGTCGCGGCGGGCGTGCCGGGGCGAATCGAGTACTGGAAGGTGAAGGCGCTGGTGAACCGCGCCTGCCGGACCACATCCAGGGTCGCCTGGAAGTCTTCCTCGGTCTCGCCGGGGAAGCCGACGATGATGTCGGTGGTGATCGCCGCGTGCGGCATGGCGGCGCGGACCTTCTCGATGATGCCGAGGAACTTCGCGCTGCGGTAGGAACGCCGCATGGCCTTGAGCACGCGGTCGGAGCCGGACTGCAGCGGCATGTGCAGTTGCGGGCAGACGTTGGGGGTCTCGGCCATGGCCTCGATGACGTCATCGGTGAACTCGGCCGGGTGCGGGGAGGTGAAGCGGACACGCTCGAGGCCCTCGATGCCGCCGCAGGCGCGCAGCAGTTTGGCGAAGGCGCCGCGGTCGCGCTCCTCGGTGGGGTCGGCGAAGGAGACGCCGTAGGAGTTGACGTTCTGGCCGAGCAGGGTCACCTCCATGACGCCCTGGTCGACGAGGGCCTGCACTTCGGCGAGCACATCGCCGGGGCGGCGGTCGACTTCCTTGCCGCGCAGCGACGGCACGATGCAGAAGGTGCAGGTGTTGTTGCAACCCACCGAGATCGACACCCAGCCGGCGTAGGCGGATTCCCGCTTGGCGGGCAGGGTGGAGGGGAAGGCTTCCAGGGCCTCGATGATCTCGACCTGGGCCTGCTCATTGTGGCGGGCCCGCTCCAGCAGCACCGGCAGCGAGCCGATGTTGTGGGTGCCGAAGACGACGTCCACCCAGGGCGCCTTCTTGACGACGGTGTCGCGGTCCTTCTGCGCGAGGCAGCCGCCGACGGCGATCTGCATGCCCGGCCGGTCGGCCTTGATGGGCGCGAGGTGCCCGAGCGTCCCGTACAGCTTGTTGTCGGCGTTCTCGCGCACCGCGCAGGTATTGAAAACCACCAGGTCGGCGGTATCGCCGGGAGCCGCCTTGACGTATCCGGCGTCCTCGAGCAGACCCGAGAGGCGTTCGGAATCGTGCACGTTCATCTGGCAGCCGTAGGTGCGGACCTCGTAGGTCCGGGCATCCTGCGCGCCCACCACCGCGTCGACGACCGCGCTACGTGCTGAAACCTGCCCCAACGAATTCACCCAACCAGGGTAATGGCTGCGCCGGAGTGCTCCTCAACCACCATCGCCCGCTCCTAACCGGAAGGTGACCCGCGTCTCTCCCATCACTTCCGCGTCAATCCGGGGTTACGGACGAGTGTCGGGTCGCGGCACAGTTTCGTTCGACAGGCGAAAGTTGAGCATTTCGGGCATGAGCCCTCTAAGGTCACTGGTCATGACCGACGCTGCCATTTCCGTGGACAAGTCCGCGCCGATGATCTCGATGCGGAATGTGGATAAGCACTTCGGCTCGCTGCACGTTCTGCGTGACATCAATCTCGAAGTGCCCAAGGGGCAGGTCGTGATCGTGGTGGGACCATCCGGATCCGGCAAGTCGACACTGTGCCGCACCATCAATCGACTGGAGACGATCGACTCCGGCGATATCGCAATCGACGGGGTGAAGCTGCCCGACGAAGGCAAGCTGCTCGCCAAGCTGCGCGCCGACGTGGGCATGGTGTTCCAGTCGTTCAATCTGTTCGCGCACAAGACCATCATCGAGAACGTCATGCTGGCGCCGGTGAAGGTGCGCCGCCAGGGCAAGGACGAAGCCCGTAAGCGCGGTATGGAACTGCTGGAGCGGGTCGGCATCGCCAATCAGGCGGACAAGTATCCGGCTCAGTTGTCCGGTGGTCAGCAGCAGCGCGTGGCGATCGCCCGCGCGCTGGCCATGAATCCGAAGGTGATGCTGTTCGACGAGCCCACCTCCGCCCTCGACCCGGAAATGGTGTCCGAGGTGCTCGAGGTGATGGTGCAGCTGGCCAAGGACGGCATGACCATGGTCGTGGTCACCCACGAGATGGGCTTCGCGCGCCGCGCCGGCAATCGGGTGCTGTTCATGGCCGACGGCCAGATCGTCGAGGACACCGATCCGGACTCGTTCTTCACCGCACCGAAATCCGATCGCGCCAAGGATTTCCTCGGCAAGATCCTCAGCCACTGACCGTTCGTTTCACGAGAGATAAGGACTCCCGATGAGGTTCAACAAAGCGCTCCGGGTCGCTGTCGGGGCGATCGCCCTGGCGCTGGCCGCCACCGCGTGCGGCGGCGGCAGCGACAAGACCGCGAGCCAGAACGCCGCCGACGGCAAGCTGACCATCGGCATCAAGTTCGACCAGCCCGGCCTCGGTCTGCAGAACAAGGACGGCTCCTACAGCGGTTTCGACGTCGATGTCGCCAAGTACGTCGCCGAGCAGCTGGGTGTGAAGCCGGAGAACATCAAGTTCGTCGAGGCGCCGACCCCGCAGCGCGAGACGCTGATCGAGAACGGGCAGGTCGACTATGTGGTCGGCACCTACTCGATCACCGACAAGCGCAAGGAGAAGGTCGATTTCGCGGGCCCGTACTACATCACGGGTCAGTCGCTGCTGGTGCGCTCGGACAACACCGACATCACCGGTGTGGAGTCGCTGACCGGCGGCAAGAAGCTGTGCTCGGTGAAGGGCTCCACCCCGGCGCAGAACGTCAAGGAGAAGTACGCCAAGGACGTTCAGCTGCAGGAGTACGACACCTACTCGCTGTGCGTGGAGGCGCTGAAGTCGGGTTCGGTGGATGCGCTCACCACCGATGAGACGATTCTGCGCGGTTTCGCGGCGCAGTCGCCGGGTGTGCTGAAGGTCGTCGGCACGCCGTTCACCACCGAGAAGTACGGCATCGGCCTGAAGAAGGGCGATACCGAATCGCGCAACAAGATCAACGACGCGATCGAGGCCATGATCACCAGCGGCGCCTGGAAGTCGGCCCTCGAGAAGAACTTCGCCGGCACCGGATTCACGGCTCCGGAGCCGCCGAAGGTTGATCGGTACTGAGTTGACAACGCGGGCTGGGCGGCAGGTCACGGCGATCCCGATGACACCGTCCGGCCCGCATGGCATTTCGATCGGAGGGACGCGACAGTCGTGTTCGACTTGATCTCGGAGTATGACGACCGGTTGCTCGACGCATTCTGGGTGACCATCAAACTGACGCTGTATTCGGCGTTCTGGGCGTTGATCGTCGGCACGCTTGTCGCCGCCATGCGGGTGTCGCCGGTGCCGGTGGCGCGCTGGCTGGGCACCGCGTATGTGACCGTGTTCCGCAATACCCCGCTCACGCTGATCATCGTGTTCTGCTCGCTGGGCCTGTACTCCACCCTGGGGTTCAAGCTCGCGCCGGAGGGGCCGACCGATATCGCGGACAACAACTTTCGCTGGGCGATCGTCGGATTGAGCATCTACACCGCGGCTTTCGTCTGCGAATCGCTGCGGTCGGGCATCAATACCGTGCAGCTGGGGCAGTCCGAGGCGGGCCGCTCGCTGGGGCTGACCTTCACCCAGAATCTGCGGCTCATCGTGCTGCCGCAGGCTTTCCGGGCGGTCATCGCGCCGCTGGGCTCGGTCTTCATCGCGCTCACCAAGAACTCCACCATCGCCGCCGCCATCGGTGTCGGTGAGGCGGCACTGCTCATGGCCGAGATGACCGAGAACGAGGCGGCGCTGCTGTCCATCGGCGCCATCTTCGCGCTGGGCTTCGTGGTGCTGACCCTGCCCACCGGCCTGTTCTTCGGCTGGCTGGCCAAACGATACGAGGTGGCACGATGACCGCGGCTTCGGTTCTCTACGACGCGCCCGGCCCCCGCGCGCAACTGCGCTACCGCCTCTACTCGGTGCTGGTGGTCGTCGCGCTGGCGGTGCTGGCCGGGGTCGCCTACAAGGGCCTGGCCGACAAGGGCCAGTTCACCGCGGACAAGTGGAAGCCGTTCGTGGAAGGCGAAATCTGGAGCACCTACCTGCTGCCCGGCCTGCGCGGCACCATCGTGGCAGCGGTCATCTCCATCGTCTTCGCGCTCGTTCTCGGCATGATCTTCGGCGTCCTCCGCCTCTCCGATCACGCCTGGGTGCGCCTGGTCGCGGGCACCATCGTGGAATTCGCACGCGCCATCCCCGTGCTGATCCTGATGATCTTCCTGTTCGCCGTCTTCTCCGACTACAACGTCTTCCCCTCCACCCAGCTCGCGCTGGCCGCGGTGGTGACGGCCCTGACCATCTACAACGCCTCGGTCATCGCCGAGATCGTCCGCTCCGGCATCCGCTCGCTGCCCAAGGGCCAGACCGAGGCGGCCGTAGCCCTGGGCATGCGCAAGACCCAGGTGATGACCACCATCCTGCTCCCCCAGGCCATCACCGCCATGCTCCCCGCCCTGGTCTCCCAAATGGTCGTGGCCCTGAAGGATTCGGCCCTCGGCTACCAGATCACCTACCTGGAAATCGTCCGCTCCGGCCAACGCCTGGGCGCCGCCGAACAGAACATCATCCCCGCCCTGCTGGTGATCGCGGTCATCATGATCGCCCTCAACTACGCCCTGACCGTCTTCGCCACCCGCCTGGAACGCTGGCTCCGCACCCGCAAACGCGGCGGCCGCGCCCTCCCCGCCGACACCACCCTCACGGCGGCCCCTCCGGGCATGGACATCGTCCTCACCGGAGACGGCGAGAAGAAGTAACCCCGGATCCCCATCCGAACGCGTTGCGGGCGCGGAGCATCGAGCTCCGCGCCCACAACGCATTTCGCGGTGTCCCGGCGGGATCAGGCTTGCTCGCCGCAGAGCACCTCGCCGGTCAGCCGCACCTTCGCCATCAGTTGCGCTTGCACTGGAGCGTTCTTCTGATCGGCGTCCACGTAGGTCAGCGAGGCTTCCATGGTCGTGCCGCCGTCGGGTGTGCTGTACACCAATGTGCCGTAGCCTTGGACGCCGCCGTCCGAGGAGAGAACGGTGCCACAGCCCACGTCGCGCACCTGTAGCCCGAGGCCGTAGCTCATCTTCGGATCGGGTGTCGGGTGCGCCTTGGTCATCTCGGTCAGCAGCGCGGCCGGGAGGAGTTTTCCGCCCACGAGCGCGGAGAAGAACGTGTGCAGGTCCGCGGTGGTCGAGATCATGTCACCGCCGGCGGAGATCCAGGAGGGATTCTGGCGGGTGACGTCGACCGTCGTCCACTGCCCAGCGCCGACGTCGTACTTGTAGTAGCCGTGCGCGTGCGGCTCGGCGATCTCCGGCGAGTATTCCGGCGTCACGGTGTTCCGCAGTCCGAGCGGTCGCAGGATCCGCGTCGCCAATTCCTCGGCGAAGGAGCGGCCGGTGACCTTCTCGATCATGAGCTTGGCCAGCACGTAGTTGGTGTTGGAGTAGCTCCAGTCCGTGCCCGGCACGAACTTCGGGCCTTTGGACAGGCTCAGCCGCACCAGCTCCTCCGGGGTATAGGTGTGGAATCGGTTGTCCACCCATTCCTTGCCCTGCCAGGGGATCCCCGGCTCGTACCTCCCGCCGGGGAAATACTCGCCGGTGTGGTCGTAGACGCCGCTGGTGTGCTGCAACAGCATTCGCACCGTGATCTGCCGGTCCAGATCGAACTCGGGAAGGTAGTCGGCCGCCGGGGCGTCCAGTCCGATCCTGCCCTCGCCCACCAGTTGCAGCACCACGGTCGAGTAGAAGGTCTTGGTGGTGCTGCCGATCCGGAAATGCCCGTCGGTCGATGGCTGCTCGGCCCCGCCCAGCTCGCTCGCTCCGGCGCTGCCCACCCACTCGCCGTGCTGATCGTGCACGCGCAGCTGTATTCCGGTGATACCCGCATCGACGATGTCCTGGAGGGCCTTTCGCAGCTGCGGGCGATCCGCGCCGTCCGCGACAGCCATCCCGGTCGCACCCGCTCCGGTCAGCAGTGCGGCCGCCAAGGCGGTGACCGCCACCCGCCGGAAGGCCCGCGGCACCCGGATTCCGTTGTCTCTGATCGTTCTCATGGCAGCAACGATCGACCGTCGCCCAGACACCGGGCAGACATCCCGCAGACGCGGATTCAGGATCCGAGCGTGGCCTGGACCAGCCCCGCCCGGTTCATTCGCGCCGCTGCCTGAAACGCGTCCGTGAACGCTTTGTCGCCCAATCTATTTCGCAGGGCGTGCTCGATCCTGGCCACATCGGGTTGCGCACGATCCGGCAGACCGCGCACGTCCTCGCTCGCCGCGAGCAGCCGCGCGGCCTGCTCGAACTGCTCCGCACGCAGTGCGAGATCCGCTGTCCCTACCAGCACCTGGGCGATCAGCGGCGCGTGCCCCGCCTCCGCTGCGGCGCGGTAGGCGGCGATGCGGTGCGCCCGAGCCTCGTCGAGATCCTCGGCGAGGTAGCCGAGCAGGTCCTGTGTCATCGCGCGAACGTATGCCCGCTCGCCGCCGGCGCTCAATAGTGTTGTCGTGACGTCGATTTGCCGATGCGCCTGCTCGAAATCACCGCGCCAGCGGGCGAGCTCCGCGCGCGCCAGCGCCAGCTCGGACAGCACGTTCGGCCAGGCGACTCGCTCCGCGGCGCGCTGCGCCTCGGCTATGGCCGCCGCACTCGACTCGGAATCGCCCAGCAGCCAGTACAACTGGGCCTGCCGCGAGCGCATCGGCACCACGTCCTCGAAGGCGCCGACCTCGGTGACGACCGCGATCGCCTCGTCGTAGTACTCGCAGGCGGCGGCGAAATCGCCGCGCACGGCAATGCGATCGGCCAGCTCGGTCAGGGCGAAAGAGATTCCCCATCGGTCGCCGATGGCGCGAAACTCGGTGAGCGCCTGCTCGAGACAAGCGTCGGCAGCGCTGCCGCCGTGACCGAGCTGGACCCGCATTCTGCCGATATGCAAGCGTGCCAGCGCGCGCACCCAGGGGTCGTCGTCGCACAGCAGGGATTCCCATGCGGGGAGGAAGGCGCCGGGGCCCTGCAGCATGCGCTCCAGCGGGGCAATACACCGCACCGCCGGATGACGGACCCGGATACGGCGGGCGATGGCGCCGGCCCTGCGGATCCACTGCTCCACTTGGTATTCGTCACCCTGCCGCCCGGACGTCACGAACTGCACGACGAACGCGTACACAATGGCCCGGCTCGCGTCGGACACTTCGCCGGGCAGGGTGGTGGCCGCCGAGATCAGCTCGCCGCCTTCCGCCTTGTGACCGCCGAGCCACCAGTACCAGGCCGCGGCCGCGGCCAGCCGCATGGCGGCGTCGGCGTGCTCGGCCACGAGCGCACCGCGCATGGCGGCGGCGATATTGTCGTGCTCGGGCTCGAGGATGGCGAGCCATTCCATTTGCTCGGCGCGGCGCAGATGCGGGTCGGCGATCTCGGCGAGGTCGGTGAAATACCCGAGATGCGCACGCCGCACCCGATCCGCTTCCCCCGCTTCGGTGAGACGCCGCCGGGCGTATTCCCTGATGGTGCCGAGCATGCGGTAGCGCGGGGCCGGGCCGTCCTCGGTGAGCACCAGTGATTTCTCGGTCAGCGCGGTCAGCAACTCCAGCACCTGATCAGCGTCGACCAGCGCGTTCTCCTGATTCGGATCACCGCAAACTCGTTCGGTGGCTTCCAGGCTCGCGCCGCCGGAGAACACCGACAGGCGGCGCAGTACCGCGCGTTCGGCGTCGGTGAGCAGTTCCCAGCTCCAGTCGACCACCGCGCGCAAGGTGCGGTGTCGCGGCAGGGCGGTGCGGCTGCCGCCGGTCAGCAGGCGGAAGCGGTCGTCGAGGCCATTGGCGAGCTGTTCGAGGGACATGGTGCGCAAGCGGGCGGCGGCCAGTTCGATGGCCAATGGCATGCCGTCCAGGGCCCGGCAGACTCGCGCCAGGGTTGCCAGGGTGGCGTCGTCGGCGGGGAGATCCTTGCGCACCGCGTCGGCGCGGTCGCGCAAAAGCCGCACGGCGGGCGCGGATTCGATCTCGCTCGGGGCGGCGTCGTCGCCCGGCAGGGCCAGCGGTGCGACGGGCCAGAGTGCTTCGCCGGTGATGCCGAGGGGTTCGCGGCTGGTCGCGAGGATCCGCAGCCGCCGGCATTCGCCGAGCACGCGGTGGGCGAAGGCCGCGGCCGACTCGATGACGTGCTCACAGTTGTCCAGAACCAATAGCATCGACCGCTCGCGGAGACTCGCGATGACTCGATCCGCCGGCTCCGCAGCCGATGCCTCACCGAGCAGCGCATCCCGTAGCTCGAGCGCGGCGAGCGTCGTCTGCGCCACAGCGTTTCCGCGCCCCTGCACCGGTTCACCGTCGGCGCCGATGCCCGCGAGCTCTACCACCCACACTCCATCGGGCAGATCGCCGTGCACCGTGTGCGCGATTTCCGTGGCCAGCCTGGTCTTCCCCGATCCACCGGAGCCGATCAGGGTGGTGAGACGATGCTCATCGACGAGTTCACGAACCGCAGCGATATCGGCCTCCCTGCCGACGAAGCTGGTCAGCTCGGCTCGCAGATTGGTCGTTCGGACCTCCCTCCCGCGACCCACCTCGCCCCGCAGCAATGCCACGTGCAGAGCGGACAGATCCGGTGACGGGTCGACACCCAGTGTGTCGGCGAGGATTCGGCGCGTGCGCTCGTACACCAGCAGCGCCTCGGTGTCACGACCATCGGCCGCGAGAACCCGCATCAATGCGGCGACCAGACGTTCCCGCACCGGATGCGCGGCCACCAGTTCGGTCAACTCCGCGACCGATTTCGCACCGTTGCCGAGGCCGATCTCCGCCTCGAACCGGTCCTCCAGGGCCGCCAGGCGCAGTCTTTCGAGCCGGGTGACCACCGCATCGAATGCCTCACTCCCCTGCACACCGATGTCCTGCAATGGCGCGCCACGCCACAGCCCGAGGGCCTCGCGCAGCAAACGCACTCCGCGTGGGCCTTCCGCACCGCGAGCCTCGGCGACAAGGCGTTCGAACCGCACCGCGTCGACCGCATCGGGCTCCACCCGCATTCGGTAGCCGCCCGCCCGCCCTTCGATCGATCCGTCCGGCAGCACCCTCCGCAGCCGGGAAACCAAGCGCTGCAAGGCGCCTGCCGCTCCCGCGGGCGGATGCTCGCCCCAGATCCAGTCGACGAGAGCCGGTTTCGATACCACTCGTCCCGGATCCAGCGCGAGGGCGACCAGTAATCCGCGCAGCCGCGCACCCGGCACTTCAGCGAAAGTGCCGTCCTCCGAGCGGATCTCGAATGGCCCAAGAATCCCGATCTGCACCTTGCGATCGTGCCATCGGCCGGCTCATTTGTCTACGTATACATCTACTTATACCCAGTGTCGTGTGGGTCGTGTCCGTCTCGTGTCTGCGGCATGTGCGCGGGCCCGGCGATCGTTCTCGGCATGGAGAGAACACCGCGTCCCACGGCCACAACACGAGTCACCGAACCGAGCCGAACAGTCGAGGTGCTGCTGAGCGCCCGCCATTCCCTGCCGTTGTCCATAGCACTGCACCTGATCCCCGGCGCCCTGATCGTCGCCGCCTACCTGCTCGTCGGCGAACCATTCGCCGAGACCATCGGTTATCCGACCCTGCTGGGCTGGGCGATCGCGCTGTGCCTGGTGCTCATACCGGTCCTGGCGGGGCTGCTGGGGCTGGGCCGTAAGCTCAACGGCCGCTTCTCATTGCGCGGTGTGCTGCACTACACCGACAAGCCGGTCCCGCGCGGGAAGCTGGTGGCGATGACCATTCCGCTCATCGTGTGGATGATGGCGGTGGGGTTCGCGCTGGCCCCGGTGAACAACTTCTTCCTCGAAAACCTCTTCGCCTGGCTTCCCTTCGCGGACACCGGCGGCGGCACCGCATACATCGACGGCTACTCGCACTCGATCATGCTCACCACGATGGTGATCTGTCTGCCGCTGACCGGAATCTCCCTCCCGCTCATCGAGGAACTGTACTTCCGCGGCTTCCTGCTACCCCGCATCGCGCATCTGGGCGACCGGGCCCCGGTGATCAACACAGTCCTGTTTTCGCTGTACCACTTCTGGTCACCGTGGATGTTCCTGTCGCGGATCATCTTCACATTCCCCGGCTTCTGGCTCGCCTGGCGAAACAAGGACATCCGCCCGGCGATAGGAATGCACGTCGGAGTGGACGCACTCCTGGCGGTGGCCGGTACCGCGGCCCTCGCACTGAATCTCATCTGAGCCCCGGCATCTCGAGAGTGCGGGTTGGGGTCAATGTCGGTAGATGGCGGACACGGGGAGATCGGGCTCGCATACTGGGATTCATGAGCGACCAGGACAGGGACCAGCGGCAATTCATCCTCGGACTGTTCGTGGTCACGGTCGTCACTCCCCTCTTGGCGGGCCTCACGGCCTTCGTCGGGGCGATCGGAGTGGTGTGGGTCCTGGAAACCCGGAAGCGGATGATCGCGGCTCGCGGTCGGCGCGGCCCCGCCACCCACGGCCGCGACCCACTCCCCCGTTTGGCAGCGCACCGGCCGCCCCGGCGCGGAGAAAACCGCGGGCCGAGCCGGACGGGAAGTCGGCGCTCCGGCCGAATCTCACACTGAACCAGCCCATTTCAACCACGTGCTACCCTCGATCGCGGTACCCGGTGCGCAGGTCGCGGATACTTCCTTTCTTCGAAGCCCGAAGGCAGGGGCCAACTCTGCCTCCCCCACCGCAAGGCGGGGGTATTGCTGGACGAGATGTCGAGCGCTGGGCGTGTCTCCGCTGCCGACCTTGATCTCGGGTGCCGCCGAGTTCTCGACGGGTGGGCTGCCCGGATGGACCGGGCAGCCGCGACGAGTCGGCGATTACCGATACTTCAGGTCCTGGGCGCCTTCGATCAGGCGACCCGCGATGTGCAGGTTCCCGTCGGAGTCCAGAATGGCGATGATCTTCTTCTGCGTGCCGTGATGTGTTGTGAAAAAGATCTTGTCGGCTTCCTGACTGGTGCTGTAGTTGGTGTTCACCGATAGTTCGATACTCACCGGCGAACTGATGAGAACATCCTTCTTCGGCGAATCCGGATACACCTGATTCGTCCGCAGTTTGATCCGACCGTGCGTGTCGCCTTCATCCCAATCAGTGGCCAAGCCGAGATCCACGTCAGCCATGATGACTTCACTCCCTGTATCGCTAGATGGTTTTCACACTTCTCCGAACAGCAGTGAAGCGTCAACGATCCACGATTGCCGGAGGTCCGTGCCCGGCGCATTGAGCATGCCGACGGCACCATCGACCCCTACCGGGTCGATATCGCAGCGAACCCGCGATTTTCTCCTAAAAGAATCGAATTATATTGCGCTGCAATCGCAGTATAGCTTTCGCCATATGCGGAAAGCTCCGGATTCAGCACGCGGAATCAATGAAATCGCCTGCCCCGCAGTCGATCTCGAACCATTTATACAGACTGGTCGTATTCCGTTGGGTCCGTTTCCATTGATCAGCCGTGGGGGCGGACCGGGAGTTCGGACATGCCGCGGATGAGGAGGCTGTGCTGCCAGGAGGGTTCGAAGGCGGGGTCGGCGAGGGTTAGGTCGGGGAAGCGGGTCAGGAGGGATTTGAAGGCTATGTCGGCTTCCAGGCGGGCCAGGGGGGCACCTACGCAGAAGTGGATGCCGTGGCCGAAGGCCAGGTGGCCGGTGGCGTTCGCGGCGATGTCGAGGGTGGCGCCACTATCGAAGCGTGCCGGATCGCGGTTGGCTGCCGAGAGGGCGACATAGATGAATTCCCCTGCCGGGATGTCGATTCCGGCGATCTGGACCGGCTCGTGGGTGTAGCGGAGGGTGGTCCAGCCGACCGGGCCGTCGTGGCGGAGGAATTCTTCGATGGCGGCGGGGATGGCGGTCGGGTCGGCGCGGAGGGCGTCCCATTGGGGTCTGTTGCGCAGGAGGGCGTGGGTGCCGTTGCCGATCAGGTTGACCGTTGTCTCATGGCCGGCCACGAGGAGGAGGAAGGCCATGGCGACCAATTCCTGCTCGTCCAGGCGGTCGCCGTCGGGGGTGGGCTGGACCAGTTCGGAGAGCAGGTCGTCGCCGGGGTGAGCGCGCTTGTCCACCATGAGTTTTCGGAGGTATTCGCTCATGCCGAGAGTGGCGGCGGCGCGTTCCTCGATGGTGCCGCCGGAGCTGACCAGGATTCTGGTCCACTCCTGGAAGTCGGCGCGTTCATCGAAGGGCACGCCCAGGAGTTCGCAGATGACGGTGACCGGCAGGGGGTTGGCGAAGACCTGCATGAGGTCGATCTCGTCGTGGGCGGCCATGTCGTCGAGCAGGGCCGCGGTGATTTCCTCGATGCGCGGGCGCAACGTTGCGACGCGGCGGGGAAGGAAGGCGCGGGAGACCAGTTTTCGCAGGCGGGTGTGCTCGGGCGGATCGCTGTTGAGCATGTGGGCGGCGAGGGTTTGGGCGTTCGAATCCGAGAGGGTTCGGACATTTCGTTGCCGGAACAACTCGTACAGGTCGGCGGCGTTCTTGCGGAGGCGCGGATCGGCCAGCGCTGCCCGGCCCTCGGTGTAGCCGACGATCACCCAGACCTGGGAGCCGCTGACGAGTTGTACCCGATGCACCGGGCCGCGCGCACGCCAGCGGTCGTAGTACCGGTGTGGATCGGTGTAGAAATCCTCGTCCACCAATTCGATCGAATCCGCGGCAGCGCTCTCGACCATGCCGTTCTCCCTCCGGCCACCCCGGCCGCTCCAACAGCCCGAACCACACAGGCAGTGCTGCCGCCCACGCTACCGAAACTGTTGGTGCGCCGCCGTTTTCGCAGCTCGCGGGAACGCCGGTGGAGGTCCGGGGCCGGCACCGGAATTCTCGATCAGTCGAGTTCCGACGAATCGAGATCCTGCCCGGCATTGTCGAGTTCGGCCTTGACGACGGCGTAGGCGGTGGAGGAGCCATAACCGCGGCGGGCCAGCATGCCGACCAGGCGGCGAATGGTCTTCTCGCGGTCCAGCTCCCGAGGCATCGACCGCAGTTTGCGCCGCACCAGTTCGGTGGCGCGAGACTGTTCGTCGTCACCGGTGATGGTGGACAACGCTTCCTCGGCATCCTCCTGCGCGACACCCTTGCGCCGCAACTCCTGGGCCAGGGCCTTCTTCCCCTTGCCGGAGTAGGTATGCCGGGAATGCACCCACTGCTGAGCGAAAGCAGCATCATCGATCAGCCCGACCTCGGTCAGCCGGTCCAACGCACGATTCGCCACCTCCGGCGTGAACCCCCTGGTCGCCAAGCGATCCGCGAGCTCGGAGCGACTGCGCGCCCGATCGGCCAAGAGCCGAAGACAGACCTCTTTGGCCTGAGCTTCGGTGCCCCCGGTTTCCGGATCGCCGAATTGAGCGTTTCGCGCCGCCCGGGAACGCTCCGCACGTTCAGCCCGGCGACGAGCAGCCCGCTCGCCCCGAGTCTCACGGCCACGGAACGCTGTCTGCTCCGCCTCGACGGCGGATTCCCGATCGTTGTCGGGCGACACATGATCCGCGATTCCCGCTTCGGAACCTCCACGCGCGGCGTGCTTCCGATGCAGCTCTCCCCCACGAACAACAGAACCCGGAGAGACAGCGGCACCGTCGATGAGACCGGCCGCGGCCAACCGGTTCAACGCGCGATCCTCGGCTGCGGTCACCGGAACGTCTGCGAAGCCGTGCCGATCACCGCCGGGCACGTCGTCGCCATCGCCGGGGTCAGCGGACGCTTCCTCTCGCCGCTGCCCCGGCGATCGGCGTAGCCCGTGGGGCGGACGTTGGTGGGCGCGCCTCGGTTTCGTGGCCGGGTCGTCGTCTTCGGTGAAGGCGTCGTCGGTTGGTGCGCTGTCGGGGGACTCCCCGTCGAGCTCATGGTCGGCGGGCGGTTCATGGGCGGCGCGGGACCATGTGGTGGGTGATTCACCGCCGAGATCCCAGGTGGAATCGGTGGTGTCCCAGGAGGTGCGGGCGCGGGTGGGGCGGGCGCGTTTGGGGTGGCGGGATTCGAGGGCTTCGAGTTCGCGGCGGAGGCGTTCTACCGCGTCGAGGCGGGGGCCGGTGGGCCCCGGCGAATGTGGCCGGGGCCCAGGGGGTTCCCGATCGGGCATGGGTTAGAAGTCGGCCGGGGCTTCGTCGGTGGCGGTGATATCGGCGCCGATGCCCAGCTTCTCCTTGATCTTCTTCTCGATCTCGTCGCGGACGTCGGTGTTCTCGAGCAGGAACTTGCGGGCGTTCTCCTTGCCCTGGCCGAGCTGGTCGCCCTCGTAGGTGTACCAGGAGCCGGACTTGCGGATGAAGCCCTGGTCGACGCCCATATCGATGATCGAGCCCTCCTTGGAGATGCCGACGCCGTAGAGGATGTCGAACTCGGCCTGCTTGAACGGCGGGCTGACCTTGTTCTTGACGACCTTCACGCGGGTGCGGTTGCCGACCGCGTCGGAGCCGTCCTTGAGGGTCTCGATGCGGCGCACGTCCAGGCGCACGGAGGCGTAGAACTTGAGCGCCTTACCACCGGTGGTGGTTTCCGGCGAACCGAACATGACGCCGATCTTCTCGCGCAGCTGGTTGATGAAGATGGCGGTGGTGCCGGAGTTGTTCAGGGCGCTGGTCATCTTGCGCAGCGCCTGGCTCATGAGGCGGGCCTGCAGACCGACGTGGCTGTCACCCATCTCGCCCTCGATTTCCGCGCGCGGCACCAGGGCGGCCACGGAGTCGATGACAATGATGTCGATGGCGCCGGAACGCACCAGCATGTCGGCGATTTCGAGGGCCTGCTCACCGGTGTCGGGCTGGGACACCAGCAGCGCGTCGGTGTCCACACCGAGCTTGCGGGCGTAATCGGGATCCAGCGCGTGCTCGGCGTCGATGAAGGCGGCGACGCCGCCGGCGGCCTGCGCATTGGCGACCGCGTGCAGGGCGACGGTGGTCTTACCCGAGGATTCCGGACCGTAGATCTCGACAATGCGGCCACGCGGCAGACCGCCGATGCCGAGGGCGACGTCGAGGGAGATGGAGCCGGTCGGAATCACCGAGATCGGCTGGCGGGCCTCCTCGCCCAGGCGCATGACCGCGCCCTTGCCGAAGCTCTTCTCGACCTGCGCCAACGCCAGCTCGAGCGCCTTGTCGCGGTCAAAAGCCTGTGGTGCCATCGTCTGGTCCCCTTCTGATGGGTGTATCTCGTTCTGTGGTTGGCGCCCACGTTAGAGGGCAGCACCGACAAGTTCCGACGACAGCTTAAACGAACAGGTGTTCGAGGCAAACACCACGCCCCGCGACACGCCAGCGAAGTTTTCGAGGGCGTTGGCAAACCCGTCCGACGGCGCCGGCCCACCCCACGCGACGGGGCCGGCGCCGTCCCCGGCTCACCGGATAGGAAGCAGAGCGTCCTCCTCCTCGGCGGTGCGCGGACCGAAGATGCGGCGCTCGGATTCGGCGATCGGCACATCGTTGATACTGGCCTCCCGCCGGGACATCAGCCCCTCCGGCGAGAATTCCCACAGCTCGTTGCCGTAGCTGCGGTACCACCGACCGTCCTCGTCGTGCCATTCGTACTGGAACCGCACGGCAATGCGGTTCTCCCGGAAGCTCCACAGCTCCTTGCGCAGCGCGTAACCGTTCTCGGTGGCCCACTTGCGCTTCAGGAAGTCGACGATCTCGGCGCGTCCGGTGAGGAACTCATCGCGATTGCGCCACACCGAATCCTCGGTGTACGCGTTCGCAACCGTCTCGGGATCGCGAGTGTTCCAAGCATTCTCGGCGGCGCGAACCTTGGCCTTGGCGGATTCCAGGTCGAAGGGCGGCAGTGGGGGTCGCATGGCGAGTCCTTTCAGGGATTGACGGGTGAGAGTTCGGGCTCGCTCCAGCGCAGTGGTGTGGCGCCGGAGATCTCGACCACCTCGGTGAGGGTGAAGTCGATGGAGCATTGCGCACCGGTGGTGAACGTGGCTTCGTCCCAGGTTATTTCGGCGGTGCCGGTCAGTTGCAGCGTCGCGCCGGTGCGCCAGTCGAGCACCAGCAGTCCGCAGCGCGGATCGGCGGCGATATTGCCCAGCGTCATGAACATGGAGTTGCCGCGATAGTCCGGCCAGCGCAGGCGAGTCGGCGAAAGCACCTGCAGGAAGCCGGGGTTCCCGCCGCGATGGGAGGCATCGGCATTGCCGTCCGGATCGGCGGAGGCGATGAAGAACGTATCGGCGGCACCGAGCGCCCGTTGCTGCTCCGGATCGAGTTCCGTTGCGCGCCGGACGGTCACCGCGCCGCTGTCCGACCATTCTTCGATGCCCCGGCGGGAAATGTATTTGGGGCAGTTGGAATACACCTGATCGGTGGTGATCCGCAGCCCCGCCGGGGTAGGTTCGGAAACCCCGTTGACCCGCATGCGCCGCCGACGCTGCGGCTGCAAGGCGATCATCCCGAGATGCCCCGTGGCGCGCAGTGATTCGACGAGCGGGTCACCGGGAACCGGCAGCGCGTCCACCACGATGGTGCGCTCGCCGACGGCCCGGGCGAACCCGGCCGGCCCGATCAGCGGGCTCGCCCACAACCGCCCCGCGGCATCGGCGGCCGCCACCACGACCATTGGCTGGGCGGCCAGGAATTCCGCCGCGGCGGCCGGAATGTCGGCGCGGATCATCCGCCCCACGCGCTGGGCGATATCGGCCTGACCCATGCGCTCCTGCACGGCCAGCTCGCCCGGATGGTAGGTGACGGCCATGATCTCAGAAGAAGCCGCAGGTGGGCGCGGCCCCACTCGGCGCGGGCGCGTGCTCGGCCCCGGCGGGCGCGTACACCTCGAGGCGAATCCCGTCCGGATCGGTGAAGAAGATGCCACCGGAGGACGCGCCCTCGCCGTGCGCGACGACGCCGTCGTGCGCGAAGGCCACATTCAGCTCCTTCAGCACCGATTCCACCGCCCGCACCTCGTCGATGGTGCCGACCTGGAACGAAAGGTGATGCAGTCCGGGCGTTTTCACGTTGAACTGCCCGTCGCTCTGCTGCCACAGCGTGACCTGCAGCTTGCCGTCCGCACCGAGGAAGGCGAACCGCCGCTCCCCTTCCCCGCCGGCGCCGAGGGTTTCGAATCCGAGAGCGCGCCGATAGAAGTCCACCGAGCGATCCAGGTCGGTGACATTGAGGCCGATGTGGCCGGTGGCGAGCGCAGGTGCAGTCATGATGACCCCTTGGGAAGCTTTAACCAGTGTCCGTTGTTTGACAGGTTAGAACCTAGCGATACGACAATCCCACTGTCAACCCTCATAATTATTTTTACCGGTTAGAGAGGAGGCGTTGCGTCGATGACGAGCCCGCGCCGGTTACCCTCAGTCGTGCCCGATCCACGCCCCCACCTCGGCGAACCACTCGCCCTGGACCTGCTCAACACCCGCTGGATATCCCCCGACGGACCGCAGGACCTGCTCACCGATGTGGACGGCCTGCGCCGGTGGCTGGCCGACAACGACCTCACCGCCCCCGCCGACGAACCGACCCTGCGCGCCCTGCTCACGGCGCGCGAAGCCATCCTGCAGGTAGCGCGCGGCGGCTCCGCCGATGCCCTCAATGCCGTGCTCGACCACGGCCGCATCCGCCGGACCCTCACCCCCGCCGGGCCCGCCGACGAAACCGATGTCCGCAATCCGCACTGGCTGCCCGCCTGGCGCGCGGCCGACAATCTGCTATCCCTGCTGGCCGCCCCCGACCGCATCAAACAGTGCGCGCACCCCAATTGCGTGCTGTGGTTCCACGACACGTCGAAGAACGGCGCCCGCCGCTGGCATTCCATGGCAACCTGCGGCAACCGCGCCAAGGCCACCCGGCATTACGCGAAGAAGACGCAGCCGGGCGAATAATCGCTGCTCGCAACGACTCGTCGAGCAGTCAGGCGAATAACCCGCCGCTCAGAACAATTCATCGAGCAGCCGGTAGTAGTGCACGCGGCGCTGATCCGGCTCGGACAGTTCGTAGGCGGCGAGGAATGCCGCCACCTCGCCCGGACCGAAGTCGTCGTCCAGATCCCGCAGCGCGAGCGCGATATCGCGGTACCGGTCGGCCACGCCCAGGCGTCCGAGATCGATGAGCATGCCGCCCTCGAGCACATTCGACGGCGTGTAATCACCGTGCACCACAACGAGATCCTCGACCTCGGGGCGCTCGGCGATGAGCTGCTCGAGCACCGCCTCCGGGGTGCGGCCGGCATTGTCGTCGTCGAAGTCCTCGGCGTCGACCAAGCCGTCCTCCACCTGCCGGCGCGCCAGTCGCAGCATGGTGTCGATTCGGGCGTCGAACGGGCAGTCGGCGATCGGCAGCGCGTGCAGCCGCCGCAGCGCCTCGGCCATTGCCGCACCGGGCGAATCCACCTCGGCCGAAGCCAGACTGGCGACGCCCGCATCGGCGAGCACCAGCACATCGGCCTCGAACAAGGCCACCTTCGGCACCGGCAGGCCCTGTGTCTCCAGCCATGTCAGCCGCTCGTGCTCGGCTACAGCCTCGGGACCCTTTTTCATCCAATAGATTCCGTTGACGTTGACCACGCCGCCGCTGGCGCCTTCATGGTCGTCGGAGAACTCCGGATCGGCGCCGAACAACTCCCTCACGGCAGGCGGCAGCTCGAACGGCGACTGGGATCCCACAGCAATCAACTCTTCTCTCACCACCGCGTACGCGGCACATCGAATTCCGCACACAGCGCGCGCCACACGTCCCGCGGATCGATCCCGGACTCGATGGCTTGCGCTCCCGTCTTTCCCATCGACGGCAACACATGGTCGGTCAGCAGCGCATCTCCCCGCGCCGTCCCGAATTCGGTATGCAACAGCTCCTGGAACTCCGTCAACCGCACGGCCGCGAGCCTACGCCACCGGGCTGCGCGCCCCGAAAACCCGGGGATCACCAGACGAATCGACGGCCGCTCACCTGGGCGTCCTGGTCGAGAGTCCTCCTCGGGCAGTCCCTCGGGCCAGCCGCGCAGCCACCTTCGGTGAGTCAGCCGGCTCGGGCGGCTTCGAGCACGTCATGGCAGACCTGGACGGGATCGGTGACTACCGCCGCGCCTTCGGCTGCCGAGACGGCGGCCGCTTTGTATGACGGCTCGTCGAGGAGCTGCTGGACGGACTCGCGCACGGCTTCCGGGGTGAGCGGGCGGATGAGGATCGAACTGCCTTGGCGGGCGGCGCGATTGGCGAGCTCCCATTGGTCGCCGCCGCCCGGGACGGTGATCACGGGGACGGCTGCGAGCAGGGATTTCGCGAGCAGGCCGTGTCCGCCGCCGCCGATTACGACGGAGGCGTGGCGGAGAATCTCGTCCTGTCGGCCCAAACCGGCTGTGGCCCAAGGCGGAAGGTCGGTGGGCGGGGTGTCGAGCATGGATACCGCGATTCGGACTCCCGCACCGTCGAGCGCTTCGAGGACCGTTTCGACCATGCCGTTGACTCCGGTGTGTGCGGTCGAGGGCGCGACCATGACCAGCGGATCGTTGCCCGGCGGCAGCTCCAGCACGTGGTCGGTCGGCTCCCAGAGCAGCGGGCCGACCAGATGCGCGTTCTCCGGCCAGTCCGGGCGGGGTACCTCCAGTGCGGGCAGGGTCGCGATGAGCCGGGCGGTCGGGCCTGGATCCTGGGGTGGTAGACCGATGCTCGCGCGGGCTTGCTCGCGCTGGACCTCGCCGCGGCGGATGGCGCGGGCGGTCAGGGTGCGCAGCATGGAGTCTCGTGCGCGGCCGCGCACGCCTTCGCCGGGGGCGAGACCGCTTCCTATGGGTGGCAAGGCTTTCGATGGGAGGTACAGGGGGTGGGGGGACAATTCCGCCCAGGGGAGGCCGAGGCGTTCGGCTGCCATTCCGCCGCCGGCGGTGAGGATGTCGGAGACTATGAGCTCGGGGAGCATGGCGCTCAGGTCCGGGAGGATTTCTGTGGCGATGTGGGCTGCTCGTTGATGGATACGTGCGCCGGCGTCGGCGTCGTCGTCCTCGGGGCGGGGGGCCAGGCCTTTGAGGCGCCGGACGCCGATGCCGGCTTCGCGTGCGGCATCGAACCAGCGCGGGCTGGTGAACAGCACCGGCTCGTCGCCGGCCGCTAGAAATCGCAGGCACAACGCGATCGCTGGGAAGGCATGTCCCGGATCTGGTCCGGCCACCACCGCTACTCGCACGCCCATACCATGCCACATGGGGTTCGAGTTGCCGTCGGGTCAGCCGGCGAAGTAGAAGAGTTCGAAGGAGACGGCGTGGGGTGCCGGGAAGCCTTCCTTGGGGCCGGTGGTCATGTCGATGACGGCTCGGGCCTGGGCGGCTACCGGTTCGGGGCTGAGGGCCTCGAGGTAGCGGGTGTGGGCCATGAGGGATTCGACGGCGGGTTCGATGGTGTCGGTGACGTCGACGGCGTGGCTGCCGTCGGGGACGCCGTAGACGGCGGCCCAGCGGGGGGACCAGATGGGGAGGTCGGCGATTTCGGGGTGGATCCATTCGTTGCCGGCGTCGGAGACGGCGTCGAGGGCGGCGCGGCCCACAGCGCGGTGGTCGGCGCTGTTGGCGTAGCCGCGGGCCCAGCCGTCGCCGAAGTTGAACAGCACCACCATTTCCGGGCGGTGGCGGCGGATGGCGGCGGCCAGGTCGCGGCGTAGGGCGATGCTTTCCTCGATGCGGCCGTCTGGGTAGCCGAGGAATTCGACCTCGGTGACGCCGACGACTTTCGCGCCGGTGCGTTCCTCGAGTTCGCGCAGGGGGCCGGATTCGGCGGGCGGGAGGCCGGCGATGCCGGCTTCGCCGCTGCTGACCAGGACGTAGCGAATGTCCTTGCCCTGCCGCGTCCAGCGCGCGACGGCTGCGGCCGCACCGTATTCGATGTCATCGGGGTGCGCGACGATGACGATGCCGCGGTCCCAGTCCTCGGGTAGCTGCTCCATGCCTGAATTCAACACCAGGCGCGGCCGATCGATACCGCACAGCCCCGGATCCGCATGTCAGAGCATGCCCAGCACGTCGTCGAAGGCCGCTTCGGCGGCGCCGAGCAGCTTCAGATCCGCTCCCAGCCTGGACTTTTCGATGCGCACGCCGCCGAGGGCGCGGCTGACCATGCTGCGGCGGCGGACCTGGTCGCCGACGCGGGCGACGGCGGTGTCGGGCAGGGCGGTGAAAAGGTCACCGAGAACGACGAGTTCGGGTCCCAGGATATTGACGACATTGACCAGGCCGAGGGTCAACCAGTCCAGGTATTCGCTGAGCCGGGGTTCGCAATCGCCTTGCAGGGAACGCAGTTCCGCGACAATGGCCCCGCGCGGGCCGTGCTCGGACAGCCCCAGCGCCCGGCACAGCGCGGCCTCGCCGACCTCGGTCTCCCAGCAGCCCTCATTGCCGCAGTGGCAGGATCGGCCGCCGGGACGCACCGTCATATGCCCGATCTCGCCGAGATAGCCCGCGGAGCCGCGCAGCAGCGTGCCCTGCGAGATGAGCCCGCCGCCCACCCCGACATCGGCGGACACGAAGACCGCGTCATCGGCGCCCCGCCCGGCGCCGCGCGCGTATTCGGCCAGCGCCCCGAATTCGGCATCGTTGCCGACCACCACGGGCACGCCGAGCACGCCGGTCATCCGCTGCCCGAGCGACACATCGGCCCAGCCCAGGTTGGATGCGTCGTGCACCAGCCCGTCGGCCCGGCGCACCACGCCCGGCACCGAGATCCCGGCCGCCACCGGCCGCAGGCCCAGATCGGCGGCGAGCAGGGTCGCGGATTCGGCGATATGGGTGATCACTTCGTCCGGTTCCCGTTGCCGCCCATGCAGATTCCAGCTGTTGCGGCCCAGGATCTGCCCGCCGAATCCGACCAGCGCGATACCGGCGTGCTCGACCTGCACATCGACCGCGAGCACCACCGCCGCGTGCGGTTGCGGCAGCACCAGCAGCGACGGGCGGCCCGCGCCGCGGGGCAGCCGCGGCACCCGCTCCTCCACCAGTCCGCTCTCGGCGAGGGCGTCGACGAGCATCTTGATGGTGGAGCGGTTCAGGCCCAGTTCGGTGGCCAGCGCCGCGCGGGTGGCGGGGCCTCCGATGTGCAGCAGGCGCAGGAGGCTCGACCGGTTGAAGCGGCGCACCTCGTCCGGTCGGGCGACGGTCATGACCTCAGGAATACCACTGCCGCGCTCACCGTTGCGCCACCGCCGCGCGGCGTCTCGACAATGCGTCGACCGTGGCGGCCAGCAGCAGCACCAGACCGGTGACTATGGAGACCACCGCGGCCGGCTGTTCGAGCAGGCCGAGGCCATTGGAGACCACCGCCAGCACCGCGCCGCCGATCACCGCGTCGGCCACCCGGCCGCGCCCGCCGAACAGCGAGGTGCCGCCGATGACGGCCGCGCCGACCGCGAACAACAGCGTATTCAGGCCGCCCGCTTGCGGATCCACCGATCCGACCTTCGAGGAGTAGACGATCGCGCCGATCGCCGCGCACGAGGAGGAGATGACGAAAACGCTTGCCCGCAGCTGCGTTACGTTGATGCCCGCGCGCCGGGCGGCCTCCGCATTGCCGCCGACCGCGTAGATGTGGCGGCCGTAGGTGGTGCGGTTGAGCACGTAGGTGCCGGCCACCATCAGCGCCAGGACGATGGGCACCACGTACGGCACGCCGGAGATCTCGATGAGATCGTTGGGCGAGCGGTTCACCGTGAGCAGGATGGTCACGATGGCCGCGAAAACGGTGAGCGCCAGCACTTTCGCGAGCACCAGCGGCGTCGGCTGGGTGACCAGGCCGCGGCGGCGGCGCAGGAAATGCCCGCCCAGCGTGACCGCCGCATAGCCACCGGCCGCGATCACGAACAGCAGCCAGCTGCCCAGGGTCGACAGGTTTCCGTTGGCGACCTGGTCGAGCACGTGCGAGGAGCTGATGCCCAGCACGCCGCCCTCGCCGATGAGCTGCAGAATCACGCCCTGCCAGGCCAGGAACAGCGCCAGTGTGACCACGAAGGACGGCATGCCGATCTTCGCGATGAGGAATCCGGTGATGCAGCCGATGGCCGCGCCCACGCACACCGCGAGCAGCATCTCCACCCACGGATTGGCCTTGAATCCGATGACGGTGATGGCCACGCCGAGCAGCGACATGGCCACGCCCGGCCAGATGCGCAGCAATCCCGCGAGCACCGCGCCCAGGATCAGCAACGCGTTGAAGATGAAGAACACGGTGGATCCCATGCCGGACATGAGATTTCCGTCTTCGACGTAATGCATGGCCAGCACCGCGCCCGCCACGCCGGAGGCGGTGCCCGCCGACAGATCGATCTCCCCGATCAGCAGCACGTACACGATGCCGATCGCGATGATCGTCTGACCCGCGCCCTGCGCCAGCAGATTGGCGATGTTGTTGAGCGAGAAGAACACATCCGACATCACCGAGAACAGCACAACCAGTACGACTAGGCCGAGAATGGCCGGCAACGAACCGATTTCACCGGCCCGCAGCCGGGCCACGTAGTCGCGCACCGCTTCCCGGCTCGACAGCGTGGTGGTGTCGATGCCGAAATCCGAGACCGCGGTCTCCGCGGCCTTGACCGGACCCGGCTCCGAAACCTTCGTCATCCCAGCGGCTTCCGTACGCCCGGAGTCATTGCTCCCGGCGGTGTTCTCCTCACGCATTCCACTCTCGCTCACATCGCCACCGCTTCCGGTCGCGCCAGCCCCAGATCGCCGGAGCGCCCGGCGGTGATCAGCTCGACCACCTGCCCGTGCGTCACATCGGCGGTGCGCACCTCGGCGGCCATCCGGCCCAGGTACAGCACCGCGATGCGGTCGGCGACCTCGAATACATCGGCCAGATTGTGGCTGATGAGCACCACGCCCAGGCCCTGTTCGGCCAGTCGCCGCACCAGATCCAGCACCTGCCGGGTCTGCGCCACGCCCAGCGCCGCGGTCGGCTCGTCGAGCAGCACCAGATTGCTGTTCCACAGCACCGCCTTGGCAATGGCCACGGTCTGGCGCTGGCCGCCGGATAGCGAGGACACCGGTGTGCGAACCGATTTCACGGTCCGCACCCCCAATGAGGCCAGGGTGCGGCGGGCCGCCTCCTCCATGCTCGCCTCGTCCAGCAGCCACGGCTTGCCGCGTTCGCGGCCGAGGAACATATTCGCGACGATATCGAGATTGTCGGCCAGGGCCAGATCCTGATAGACCACCTCGATGCCGAGCTCGGCGGCATCCTTGGGCCCGCGCAGGTGCACCGGTTCACCCCGGAAGCGCACCTCGCCGGAATCGGAACCATGAATCCCGGCAACGCATTTCACCAGGGTGCTCTTGCCCGCGCCATTGTCGCCGACCAAGGCCGTGACCTCGCCCGCGGGGACGGTGAAATCGACATCGTGCAATACGTGCACCGCACCGAAACTCTTGTTCAGCCCGGTGATTCGGAGTAGCGGCTCGCTCATACCCTCTGTCCTCAGCGAATACCGAGCTCGGTGCAGGCCGCCGCCAGATCGCCGCCGCAGATATCGGCTGCCTTCACGAAACCGGCGTCGGTCACGACCTTCACCTCGGCGCGGGTCACCGTCTGCGGTTGCAGCAGCACCGATTTCACCTCGCGCTTGCCCTTGGGATCCTGGCTCACACTCACCGCCAGCGCGTCCGCAGCCGCCTTGTCGCCCTTGGCCAGGGCCGCGGCGAGTTTGGCGGCCGCCTGCGCCTCACCGAGGATCGGCTTGAAGACCGTCATGTACTGGTCGCCGCGCAGTACGGCCTTGAGGCCGTCGGCGGTGGCGTCCTGGCCGGTGACCGGCACCTTGCCATTGAGGCCGTTCTTCTTCAGCACGGTGATCACCGCGCCCGCCAGGCCGTCATTGGCCGCGACCACGCCATCGACCTTGCCGCCGTTGCCGGTGAGGATCTGCTCGAAGGTGGTGCCGCCCTTCTGGTTGTCCCAGCCGTCGATGGCCTGGGAGCGCACCAGTTTGAGCGTGCCCGCGTCGTAGAGGGGCTTGAGGATGTTCTGCTGGCCCTGGTGGAACAGGGTGGCGTTGTTGTCGGTGGGCGCGCCCTCGATCTCGATGACCTCGGCGCCCGGCTTGGACTTCAGCGCGTCGGCGAGGGCCTGGCCCTGCAGTTCGCCGACCTTCACATTGTCGAAAGACACGTAGTAGTCGGAGGATCCGCCCAGATTGAGGCGGTCGTAGTCGATGGTCGGGATGCCGGCCTTCTTGGCCTTGGACGCGACCGCGCTGCCGACCTCGCTGTTGATGGAGGCGATGATCAGCACCTTCACGCCCTTGGCGATCATGCCGTCGGCGAGGGTGGTGAACTTCTGCACGTCGCCCTGGGCGTTCTGCACATCGGCGTCGAAGCCCTCGGCGCGCAGGGCCTGCTGGAGCATCGGCTTGTCGAAGGATTCCCAGCGGGCCGAGCTCGCGGTCTCGGGCAGGATGACGCCCACCGTGTCGCCGCCTCCGCCGGAGGCTGAATCGGACTTGTCGTTGCTGCTGGTGTTCGACCCGCATGCGGTGAGCGTCATTGCTCCCGACAGTGCCAGCGCCACGGCGGCGTATCCGATCCGGAATCTCCGGTGGCCGGAATTCTTCGGCAAGAGCGGGCTTTTCGTCCTCATCACGGTGACCTTCCCGAGCGGCGGTCGGGTCACGCATACGACTGTGACGACCGCCTATCGATATGTTGTGGGCAACAACATATGCGACCCGGGTGAGGTCGGAGGGCAAATCAGGCAAACCGGTCCAGCCGAAATGCGAAGGGGCCGTCCGGTGTCCTTGACAACACCGCACGGCCCCTTCGGAAACCCTGCTACAACTTGCCGATCGTCGTCTTGTCCGAGTTGGACACCGCCTTGTACAGCAGGTACAGGCCGAATACGACCGCGCTGATCATCAGGATCGGGAACAGACCCTTGATCAGCGCGCCGATGATCGCGAACGCAATCCACACGAGCGCGACGACGCCGATGATCTTCCAAAGCATTGAATGCCTCCCGTAGGTCTCGAACCGCCGTCAGCGCGATCCGACACCATCCATACTGCTGCCTCCACAAGAGAAAAGCACCAGGTCAACGGCAAAATCGGGGTAAGTTCAGGGTTGTCCCCGAGTCCCCGGGTCGGGATGCTCACCGGCCCGCGATCCGCCTCAGGGCAGCAGCACGACCTTGCCGCCGGCATGCCCGGCCATTACCAGCTCGAGCGCGGCCACCACCTCGGCCAGCGGATACGTCGCGGCGACCACCAGTTCGAGCTTGCCCGCCCGCACCGAGTCGAGCAGTTCCCGCCACGAGTTCTCCCGAATCTCGACACCCGGATCCGCACCAGGCGCGAAACCCAGCCCCTGAAACCCGTACTTCGCCGCTTGCTCGAACGCGACGATGGTGGCGATCCGGGCGCGGTCGGCGACCAGTTCGACGGACACCTCCACCGCTTCCTCGGTGCCGACGGTATCTAGCGCCGCATCCACGCCGCCCGGAGCCAGAGCGCGCACCCGGTCCGCGAGACCGGGCCCGTATTCGACGGGTTCCACCCCATAGGCCCGCAGCCGATCATGATGCTTCGCCGCGGCCGTGCCGATCACCCGCGCGCCACGAGCCATCGCCAACTGCGCGGCCACCGACCCCACACTCCCCGCCGCACTGTGCACGAGCACCGTGTCGCCCGGCCCGACCTTGGTCGCCGCGACCAGATGAACCGCGGTGCCCCCCACGGCGAGCAGACCCGCCGCGACCTCCCAGCTCACCTCCGCGGGCTTGGGCACCACGCGCGCGGCCGGCGCATTCACCACCCCGGCGTATCCCCCGGCAACCCGCGCGAGCACCTCATCACCCACCGCGATCGGCCCGGCGGGCCCGGTCGCCTCCGCCCCCACCGCGGTCACCACCCCGGACACCTCCCCGCCCAGCCGCATGGGCAGCGCCGCGGGATCGGTGCCGAACGCCCCACTGAACCGCTTGTAATCGAAGGGATTCACCCCGGCCGCACGAACCTCGACGGTGACCTCGCCGGGCCCCGGCTCCGGCACCTCAACCTCGATGAGCGACAACACTTCCGGACCGCCGTAAGCGGTGGCAACGACAGCTGTGGTCATACCGCAACAGCCTACGCGCGCCCGCAGCAGACCCTGCCCTCACTCATGGTTGAGCCAAACCCGCTTCACACCGAGCGCAGTCCCCGCACACTGAATACATTCTCCCGTCAGGAGGTCACAATGGACACCGAATACCTGGCCTGGAGCATCCTGGTCACCATCCTCCGCGCAGCAGCCACCACCGGCCTGCTCAGCGGCTCGGTCGACCAATGGGCCAACATGAACGGCTACCGCTAGGCCCGTGCGGAGCCGGATCGGAATACCGCTCCACGCTTATGGATTGGCGCGGTAGCGGTCGTCGGCGAGATCGGTGAGCGCCTGCGCCCAGCCGTCGAGGCGGTCGGCGGCATCGCGCAGCCCCACCATGGCCCAGCCGAGATCATCTGCCACCGCCGCGCTCTCGGGCACCGCGAGCACCCGGGCGGCCGCCGCCACCATTCCTTCGAATTCCACAACGCCGTCGTCGAGGCGGACCGATGCGGCTCGGACATGCTCGACCAGTGGGGCTTTCGCCGCGCCGAGTGCGTCCGCCGCGCGTTCCATGGCGACCACGTCGGCGGCCAGGGCGTGCAGCGCCGCCGCGCCGGAGGAGGCCGTTTCGAGGGTGTCGACCAAGTCGTCGGCGGGTAGTCGGCCGGACTTGGCGATCTGGTCGCCCAAACCGTGCAGGGCGCGCTCGGCGCGCACCAATCGGCTGATCGCGGCCCGCGCCGCGGACCGCAGCGGCGGCAACCGCCGGGGCTGGAATGCCGCCTGCGGCAACGGTTCCTTGCGCAGTTCCAGGTAGCGGCGCACGGCCACGGTCGTGCCGGTGACCAGGGCGACCGCCCCGCCGCCGACCACGATCACCGCCCAGGCGGGCGCGGAAATCAATACGAGGCCAACGGTTCCGGCGGTGGTCAGCCCGGAAGCGGTGCCCAATCTCAGACTCCGCCGCCGCGCCCGCCGCCGCTTGCGCAGCTCACGTTCTCGCGGATCGGCCCACTTCCGCACGGCCACCAGCGCCTGCTCCCCCATCCCTCGCAGGGTCTCCGGCAGGCGCTGCGCCAACTCCTCGGGCTCCATCCCGGTCGGCGCCAACGCCTCTCGCATCGCCTGAGCAGCCTTCCCGCGCCTCCCACGCGCAGATCCACCCGCCTCGGCCGTGCCAAAGCCGCTGCGGTTCGATCCCGCCGCTGTCGAGAACGACCGCCCGCGACCACCGGAGGCATCCGACTGCGCGGCATTGCCGGTGGGAGCGAACTGGTGCGAGCCGGGAGCCCCTGCACCATGGGCGAATCCGGGGGCGGCGGCGGGCTGCGATGCAGCGGCGGCATTCGGATCCGGCGTTCGGGGAAGGGGATTCGTCGGGTGTTCGGCCGGACTGGGATCCGCTCGCAGTTCCGCTGTTGCGGAGTCGCCCGGGACCGAAGTTGATTCGGCGGGCGGGCGCGGGGCGGCGGTTGGTTGTTCGCGTGGGGTGCGGCCGAAGGGTGAGGGGAAAAGGGAGGTCAGGGCGGGGGCGGCGGCGCGGGGGCGGCGGAAGCGGGCAGGGGAGGTCGCGGGGTCGTGCTCTGCCCGCGATCTCCCCATCGGTGTGCTGCCTTTCGCGCCGTGAACCGCTACTGCTGAGCGGTCTGGCCCTTGTTCATCTGGGGCTGGGGCTGGGCGGGCTGGGTGGGGATGGACTGCTGCTGGCCGCCGGAGGGGAGGGCGTCGCCGCGCATGGAGGCGCGGATCTGCTCGAGGCGGTTGTGGCCGGCCATCTGGATGGAGGCCTGCTGGACTTCCATCATGCGGCCCTGGACGGAGTTGCCCGCGAGTTCGGCGGCGCCGAGGGCGTTGGCGTAGCGGCGTTCGATCTTCTCGCGCACCGCGTCCAGGCTGGGGGTGGTGCCGGGGGCCGAGAGGGTGGAGTCCATCTGCTGTAGGGAGGCCGAGACCTGCTCCTGCATCTTGGCCTGCTCCAGCTGGGACAGCAGCTTGGTGCGCTCGGCGACCTTCTGCTGCAGCAGCATGGCGTTCTGCTCGACCGCCTTCTTGGCCTGCGCGGCCGCCTGCAGCGACTGATCGTGCAGCACCTTCAGGTCCTCGACGGCCTGCTCGGCGGTGACCAGCTGGGCGGCGAAGGCCTCGGCGGCATTGGTGTACTGGATCGCCTTCTCGGTATCGCCGGCGGAGGTCGCCTGATCGGCGAGCATGACCGCTTGGCGCGCATTGGCGTTCAACTTCTCGACCTCGTCGAGCTGCCGGTTCAGCTTCATCTCCAGCTGGCGCTGGTTGCCGATCACCGACGCGGCCTGCTGCGACAGGGCCTGATGCTGGCGCTGGGCTTCCTCGATGGCCTGCTGGATCTGGACCTTCGGATCCGCATGCTCCTCGATCTTGGAATCGAAGAGGGCCATCATGTACTTCCAGGCCTTCACGAACGGATTAGCCATCGATTGATCCCGCCTCCATATGACGTGCCGCACTCGGTAGCGCGACATAGTGCGCGACCGTCACGCACCCGGTTGTCCCTGTCTCCATCCACTGCACCGGCAGCCACGGAGCGGAACCCCCGCAGCTGCACGACGCCTCCGGCACGAAGCCTACAGAGAATTTATCCCTTTCGGCTCCAGCGCACAGCGATCACTTGGCCGCCACCAGCACCAGCCGGTCCGACTTCGGCGCCGGAATGACGATTCGCGGACCGAAAGCGCCGTCCCCGCCGCGCGGCGTGACCTTCGCACCGGCCGCCGACAGCTGAGCATTCGGGGCCGGGGGCGCGCTCGGCGCACCCACCCCCACCGGCTCGGGCTGCTTGGCGGCGGCCTTGTCGGCCTCGGCCATGGCCGAACCGACATCGAAGAGCACCTGCGCCAGCGGCAGATCCAGGGCCTGGCAGATGGCGGCCAGCAGCTCGCTGGAAGCCTCCTTGCGCCCGCGTTCCACCTCCGACAGGTACCCCAGGCTCACCCGTGCCGAGGTGGAGACCTCACGCAACGTCCGGCTCTGGGCGACCCGAGCGCGCCGCAGGCTTTCCCCGATCGCTTCTCGCAGCAGCGTCATCTCGTTCTCCTCACACTCGTCTCGCCGGACCCAGCGTTTGACTGGACAACGTCCGGCGTCGGCCGCGCGTTCCCGGCCCCATCACCCGCCCGCAATGCTGCGGACGAGTTCGGCGACCGCGGCGCGGACCGAGCCCACCCTGATCGTCCACCGGTCTCCCGACAACTTCAACCGGACCACCTCGGTGCCCTCCGGACCGGAGATACCGAGGAAGACCGTGCCGACCTCGCGACCGTCCTGCGGATCGGGCCCGGCGACACCGGTGAGCCCGACTCCCCAATCGGCCCCGCAGCGGGTGCGGGCGCCGACGGCCAGTTGCTCCGCGGTGCTCGCGGCGACGGGACCGTCCGCGGTGAGCGTGTCGGTGCTCACACCGGCGAGAGCATGTTTGAGATCGGTCGCGTAGACGATCAGTCCCCCGCGCAACACGGTGCTCGCGCCCGGAATTCCCGCAATGGTCGCGGCCAGCAGTCCGGCGGTCAGCGATTCCGCGGTCGCGACGGTCTGGCCCGCGGCGCGCAGCGCGGCCACCAGGTCGGCGGCGGGCGCGAGCGAGGTCAATGGGTCGGGCGACCCGGGCCGGGTGAGGCGGACCTCAGGCGGCACGGCTGCCGCCCGGCGAGCCGAACCACAGCCGGGCCGCCTGCACCACGTAGTCGAGGCCGGTCACCACCGTGAGCACCACGGCCACGTACATCAATGCCATTCCGGCGGTGGCGAATCCCCCGGACAACGGCAGCAACAGCACCGCGATCGCCACCGACTGGACCAGCGTCTTGAGCTTGCCGCCGCGCCCGGCCGGGATCACGCCGCGGCGCACCACCGCCAGCCGCAGCAGGGTGATGCCGAGTTCGCGGGCCACGATCACCAGGGTCATCCACCAGGGCAGATCGCCGAGCATGGACAGTCCGATGAGGGCGGCGCCGATGAGCGCCTTGTCCGCGATCGGATCGGCGAGCTTGCCGAAATCGGTGACCAGACCGTACTTCCGGGCCAGCTGCCCATCGATGCGATCGGTAATGGCGGCGACGCCGAACAGCGCGGCCGCGGCCCAGCGCCAGCCGGTGTCGTGCCCGCCGCCGGCGAACAGGGCGGCCAGGAACAGCGGCACGATCAGGATGCGCAGGATGGTCAGCACATTCGCGATGTTCATCAAGGGCACGGCCGCGGTCTCCACCACGCCCGCGGATTGCGGTACCGCCGCCAATCCCGGCCGCTTGGGACCGGTATCGGCCCAGCGACCATCCCACTCGTCACGCTGCACCGTCACCAGCGCCCCCACCGGCCGCCGAACCGGCCTTGGTTTCCGGACCATTCCGGTATGCGGGGGAGCTGGATGTGCGACACACCGCCAAGCCTATCGGTACCGGGGCCGACTACTGTGCACCCCATGACAACACGGGCACCTCACAGCGGTTCGATCGACGGAACGACGGCTACCCAGCCGGTCGTCCGCCGCGCCCGAACCTCTGACGTGCCCGCGATCAAGCAGCTCATCGACATCTACGCCGGCCGGATCCTGCTGGAGAAGAACCTGGTCACGCTGTACGAGGCGGTCCAGGAATTCTGGGTGGCCGAGACGGACGGGCAGATCATCGGCTGCGGGGCGCTGCACGTGCTGTGGGCCGATCTCGGCGAGGTGCGCACGGTGGCGGTGCATCCGGATATCAAGGGCACCGGCGCCGGACGGCTGCTGGTCGAGCAGTTGATCGCCGTCGCGCGCGAACTCGAGCTGAAGCGGCTGTTCGTGCTCACCTTCGAGGTGGAGTTCTTCACCCGGCACGGCTTCGTGGAGATCGACGGCACCCCGGTGACCGCCGAGGTCTACGCCGAGATGTGCCGCTCCTACGACACCGGTGTCGCCGAATTCCTCGACCTCAGCTACGTCAAGCCCAATACGCTCGGGAATACCCGAATGCTGTTGACGCTCTGACTCTTCGACACGTTCCATCGACCGGAAAGAGCCATCAGTGCCGATCTTCGCCGTCCACTACACCTACACCGAGGCCACCGTCCCGGCGCGCGCCGAGCACCGCCCCGAGCACCGCGCGTTCCTGAACAACCTGGTCGACCAGGGCATCGTGCTCACCAGCGGCCCCTACACCGACGGCCTGGGCGCGCTCATCCTGTTCCAGGCCCCCGACGCCGAGACGGTGCACAAGCTCCTCGACGAGGATCCGTTCCAGCGCGAGGGCCTGGTCGAGGCCCGCCGGGTCGCCGAATGGCAGCCGGTGATGGGCGCGTTCGTGTCCTGAGCGGCGGCCGTCAGCCCAGCAGCTGCGGGAAACTGTCGTGCCAGGGGCTGATTCGCTCGAAGGCCGCGGCCAGCGTGAGCACGGTGTCGTCGCGATAGCGCCGCCCGGCGATCTGCAATCCGACCGGGAAGCCCTGCGGGGTGGTGCCGGCGGGGATCGAGATGGCCGGGTTGCCGCTGTAGTTGAAGGGATGGGTCAGGCACCAGCCCAGCACCGGATCGACCGGTTCGCCGTCGACGGCCGCGGGGCCGACGGTCCATCCGTCGGCGGCATTGGGCACCCCGGCCACCGCCGTGGTGGGGCAGACAATGGCGTCGTACCGGTCGAAGACCGTTGCGAGGGAGTCGAAGACGGCGGTGCGCAGGAACTGGTCGCGGCGGGTCGCGGCGGTGTCGAACCCGGTGGCGCGATCGGCCATCTCGCGCAGCTGCGGCGGTAGGTGCTCCCAGGACACCGCACGCAGGTCCAGCCCCGCATCGCCGAAGGTCTCGATCAGGCCGATCATGGCCGAGCCGGTGTACCGCAGCCACAGGTCGGTGACTTCGCCGTGCGGCGCGGGCAGGGTGAAGTCGGGCTGCTCCACGATGACACCGGCGGACTCCAGTGTGCTCGCCGCCGCGTCGATCACGGCGCGCACGTCGGCGGCCACCGGGAACCCGCCAAGTGTGGGCAGATAGGCCACCCGCAATCCCTCGGCCGGCCGCAGCACGGCGTCCCGGTAGGACTGCGCGGGCAGCGGCACGCTGCCCGGATCGCGCCCGTCGAACCCGGCCATGGCCTCGAGCATGAGCGCGCAGTCCTCGACCGAGCGCGCGAGCGGACCATTGCCCATGAACGGGTTGACCGTGAAGAAGGCGTCCGGCCGGACCACCCCGGCGAGCAGGCCATAGCTGGGCTTGAGCCCGACCACGCCGCACAGCGCGGCCGGAATGCGCACCGATCCGCCGCCGTCGGAACCCTGGGCCAGCGCGCACATGCCCGCGGCCACCGCCGCGGCGCTGCCGCCGGAGGAGCCGCCCGCATTGTGCCCGGGCGCGAACGGGGTGCTGGTCGGCCCGAACAACCGGTTGTCGGTGACCGCTTTGTGCCCGAATTCGGGCGTATTGGTCTTGCCGAGGATGATCGCCCCGAGTCGCTCCAGCCGCGTCACGTGCGGCGCGGTCTCCTCTGGCACATAACCGGCGAACTCCTTGACGCCGAAGGTGTTCGGGACCCCCGCCAGCAGATCGAACAGATCCTTGACCGCGATCGGGACGCCGTGCAGCGGGCCGCGCAGCCGGCCTTCGCACAGCTGCCGCTCGGCCGTCTTGGCGGCCGCGCGGGCTTGTTCGCCCAGCACGGTGACGTAGGCGTTGAGCTGGGGGTTCACCGCCTCGATGCGGTCCAGATACGCGTCGACGACCTCGACGGGCGACAGCCTGCGGCTGCGGATGCGTTGTGCGAGTTCCACGGCGGGAACGAGAACCAGATCGGTGGCATCGGTGTTGGGCATGGTCGCCCACGGTAGCGGCGAAACCCGATGCAAACACCCATTTTTCAGATCTATTGAAGCCGAATCCGCTGCGGCACAGCAGTTTCACTACCGGAAAACCGCAGGCCGGAGGCGGTTTCGGCAACCAGTTAACATGGATGTCATATAGCCGAATTTAATTTCCGTCTGTTGACGGATCTTGTAAGGCTCGTCTAACGTCAGGATCAGATTTCGAACCCGGCATTGCATCTCCGACGTCGCAGGGGCATCTCCGTGGTGAAATCTTCAGTGCCAAGCGGGGGGGACCACTGGAAATAATCCAGCACCCGAACACTGGAGTATTTTCAGCGCGCCCAAAAGGTGAACACGCAGAGGGTCGAGTTGTGCCAATAGAGAATTCAGCATCATATCCGCATGCACTGTTCGACAATTGGATCGAACTGTTGAACGCACGCGTCAAGGAGAATGGCGAGGACGTCGCCTTCATATTTCTCGACGATGAGGGGCGGGAAGCCGACGCCCTCACCTATCGGGAACTCGACCAGCGCGCCCGAGCACTCGCGTACGAGCTGACCTGCCAGGTCTCCCCCGGAGACCGCGCATTGCTGCTGCATCCGCCGGGACTCGACTATGTGGTCGCGTTCTACGCCTGCCTGTATGCCGGCATTATCGGAATACCACTCTTCCCGCCGCAGCGCTCGCGTATGGAGCACATCGGCGAGGTCGCGCTCGACAGCCGGGCGAGCATTGTCATCAGCACCTCCGCGGTGACGAACGGAATGAGCGATTCGCCGACCGGAGCGTATGTGGAAACGCTGCCAAGAATCGCCGGGGACACTATCGGCACGACGCAGAATTCTTTACCGGAAACAGATCGGGCTGCTTCCGATATCGCATATCTGCAGTACACGTCCGGGTCCACGTCCACGCCGAAAGGCGTAATAGTCACGCATGAAATGATGCTGCAGCAATGCGCCGAATTGGCGCATACCTGGGGTGTCGATTCCAACAGCACGGTCGTGTCCTGGCTGCCGCATTTTCACGACTTCGGCCAGGTCAGCGGCGTGCTGATGCCCGTGTACGCCGGCATTCGCGCGGTACTGATGGCACCCGCCACCTTCGTCAAGAACCCGATCCGCTGGCTGTCCGCCGTCGCTACGTATCGCGGAACACACAGTGGCTCACCGAATTTCGCGTTCGATCTGTGCGTGGACAAGACCGACCCGGCGCAGCGCGCCGAACTCGATCTGAGCAGCTGGCGATTGATCAGCAATGGCGCCGAGCCGGTCCGGAAGCCGACCCTGGATCGCTTCCAGGAGACCTTCACCCCGCACGGCCTGCTGCCCACCGCGCTGACACCGGGTTACGGCCTGGCCGAGGCCACGCTCAAGGTCGCCTCGGGCACCCCGGACGCCCCGTACGTCTCGGCGCGATTCGACAACGAATCGCTGAGCCGGCGCCGGGTGACGCCGGGCGACGGGTCGCCGTCGACCGAGCTGGTCGGCTGCGGCGCCCCCGTCCTGCCGACCGAAATCGCCATCGTCACACCGGAATCCGGTGCGCGGGCGGCCGCGGGCGAGATCGGTGAGATCTGGGTGAGCGGGCCGATCGTGGCGCCCGGCTACTGGAACCGCCCGCAGGACGGTGAGGCCGTGTTCCGCGCCCGGATCACCGGCGACGGCGACGATCGCACCTATCTGCGCACCGGCGATCTCGGCTTCGTGCACGAGGGCGAGCTCTACATCTGCGGCCGCATCAAGAATCTGATGATCGTCAACGGCGTCAACTACTACCTCGAGGACATCGAGGCCACCGTGGTGAACAGCGACGAATCGCTGCGCGCCGGAGCGGTTCTCGCGTTCTCGGTGGACCGGGACGGTCAGGAGAGCCTGGTCGTGGCCGCCGAACACCGTGCCGAGGACCGCGATCCGGAGCAGCTGGTCGCGGTGATCCACGATGCCGTCGCGCGTCAGCACGGGATCGCGCCGGGCGCGATCGTGCTCATCGTCCAGGGTTCCGTCCCCCGCACCACCAGCGGCAAGCTCCGCCGGCAGCGATGTCGGTCCGATTTCCTCGCGGGTTCGCTCAGCGAGGTCTACCGATGGGAGGCCACCGTGTCCTTCGAAACCACCGCCCTCGACGCAGCGGCCATCGAGACAACCACCGCGGAAACCGAATCCGCCGCGGGCATGCCGTCCATGCGCGCGCTGGTGCAGCAGGGCCTGCTGGCCGCGACCCGGGAATGGATCACCGACCGCCTGCAGGGCCAGCCGGTCGACGTGTCCCGGTCGCTGTCCGAGCTCGGGCTCGCCTCGCTGGACCAGATGACCCTGCACGAACACCTCGAGAGCTGGTCGGGCAAGCGTTTCCCACCCGAATTGATGTGGGACGCACCGTCGCTCACGGCGATGACCGATGCGATCGCCGCGCATCTCACCGCGGACGCGCGGCCCGCGCCGGCCGCCGATCCCACGGTTGGAGCGCACTGATATGAAGATCCGTTCCGCGGTCGCGGGCCTGCCCTCGCGCACGGTCGGCAATGCCGATATCACCGCGCTCATCGCCGAGCACAGCGCGGACAGTTTCACCGGCGATCTGGACGATGCCCTGCGCAAGGTGGAGTACTACCTGAAGTTCGCGGGCTCGGACACCCGGCAGTGGCTCGATGCGGGCGAGCGCCCCATCGATCTGCTGCGCTCGGCCGCGAACAAGGCGCTGGAACAGGCCGAATTGCGGCGCGAGGACGTCGATCTGCTGATCTACACCGGAATCGGCCGCGGTTTCATCGAGCCCGGCGGGGCGTATCACACCGCCGCGGCCATCGGGCTGGAGAACGCGCACTGCTTCGACATCCTGGACGCCTGCATGAGCTGGACGCGGGCGGTGCAGGTCAGCGAATCCCTGTTCCGCACCGGGCAGTTCCGCACTGCGCTCATCGTCAATGCCGAGTTCAACCTGCGCTGGGGCGGCGTGGTGTTCCCGCAGCTGTTCCGCATGCCGCGGCTCGAGGCGCTGGAGTCGATCTTCCCCGCCTACACCCTCGGCGAGGCCGCGACCGCCACGGTGCTCACCGCGGAGGACAACGAGCCGTGGGAGTTCCGCTTCGCCTCCCGGCCCGATCTCGCACCGCTGTGCAATGTGACCCTCGAGGGCTACGAGGGCTTCTGCGATCCGTCGGACAAGCTGGCCGCGAACGGCGTCGGCTTCTTCACCTCCTTCGGTTTCGAGATGCACGAGCAGGGCGCCGCCGACGCGCACGCCGTCTTCGAACGGCTCGGCGCGCCGGTGGAGGAGGTGAAGGCCTTGTTCACGCACGCCTCCAGCAAGCGCTACTGGCAGGGCATGGCCGATAAGGCCGGTTTGGGTTCGGTCATCCACCACGTCTTCGATCGCACCGGCAATGTGGTGTCCGCCTCCGTGCCCGCCGCCATCGCCTCGGCGCTGGAGCAGGACCTGGTGCGGCCCGGGGACCGCGCCGTCGGCTGGGTCGGCAGTGCCGGAATGTCCTTCGGCGCTTTCACTTTCGTCTTCTGACATCGATCGGATCAGGTGAGCTTCAGTGTTCAGACATCTGGCCAAGGCGACCGCGTTCACCGCGCTGGGAGCGGCCGAGTACTCGCTGGCGTCCATCCGCCGCACCGACGCCGGCGCCGAGCAGCGGCGCGCGGACGCCATTCTGCAGTTCCTGCTGCGCATGGGCCCCATCTACATCAAGATGGGCCAGATCGCCGCCACCCGTTCGGATCTGCTGCCGCCGGCCTGGGTCGACACCCTGCGGGTGCTGCAGGATCAGGCTCCGCACATGTCGCCGGCGGAATCGCGGGCCGCCCTGGAGCGGGAGCTGGGCGGGCCGCTGGAATCCACCTTCGCCGCCCTCGATCTCACCCCGATCGCCAGCGCCTCGGTCGCGCAGGTGCACATCGGCGAGCTGCCCGACGGGCGCAAGGTGGCGGTCAAGCTGGTGAAGAACACCGTGCCCGAGCAGATCGACCAAAGCCTCACGGCCATCGGCTCTTTGGTGAAGCTGGTCGACCGCGCCGCCCCGCGGTTGCGCGAGCTCGGACTGCCCGATCGCTTCGCCGAGATCGCCCGGCTGCTGCGCCCGCAGGCCGATATGACCTATGAGGCCCGCCAGCAGCAGCGCATCCACAAGAACTTCAAGTCCCACCCGTATGTGCTGGTGCCGTCGGTGATCCCGGAGCTGGTCACCGCGCGCATGCTGGTGATGGAGTTCATGGAGGGCATCCCCGGAAAGCTCGCCCACACCGTGGATTTCCCGGACGAGCGGCTGGCGCAGCGGCTGCAGGACGTCATCTACACCATGCTGTACATGCACGGCGTCTGCCACGGCGACCCGCATCCGGGCAATGTGCTGTTCACTCCCGACGGGCGATTGGTGCTGCTGGATTACGGCGTCACCGTGGAACTCACCGAGGACGAGAAGTGGGGGCTGTCGTCGTTCTACTACGCCTGCACCCGCAAGGAATGGGATATCGCGATCGACCGCTTCACCCGCTACTTCGTGGTGGCCGGGGACAAGCTCACGCGCGAACGCGCCGCCTACGACGCCGAAATGGCCGAGGTGCTGCGCTATCACTTCGACATCAGCTCCAATCAGTGGTCCACCATCTCCTACTTCAATGACGTGAGCGGCGTTCTGCGCAAATACGATTCGCGCTATACGACCAATTTCACGAAGGTCGAGCTGGTCTTCCTGTCCTGTGAGGGCTTCGCCACCCAGATCGATCCGGACATCGACATCTGGGCCAATGCCCGCAAGTTCACCGACCGCTATTCGCCGTATATGAACGCCGAGGTGGAGAAGCGTTTCGCCGTCGACTTCGCACGGCAGATGCCGACCTCGCTCGCCTTGCGGGACCGGGCCCGCGACGCCCTGGTCGCGCCGACGCACATCGACCGGTACTTCTTCCCGAGCGGCTTCCCGGTCTTCGTCGCCGAGGCCGCCGGCGGCAGCGTCCGCGACTACGACGGCAACGAATACATCGACCTGTCCGGCGGTTACGGCCCGCATCTGCTCGGCTATGCCCATCCGGCGATCAATGCGGCCATTGCCGAGGGCACGGCCCGCGGTCTGGTCAATGGCATCGGCAATCGCGCCGAGATCGAACTGGCCGAACTGCTGGTGGACGCCTTCCCGGCGGCGGACAAAGCGCTGCTGTGCAATTCGGGGACCGAGGCGGTGCTGTTCGCCATCCGGATGTGCCGGGGCTACCGGCGCAAGAGCATGGTCGCCAAGTTCGAGGGGCACTACCACGGCTTCTCCGATCAGGGCATGATCAGCTCGTGGTTCCGGTTCTCCGGTGACAAGGACCAGCCGGATCCGGTGGCCGGATCGCTGGGCGTGGATCCGGGAGCGGTGTCGAACACCCTGGTCATGCAGTACGGCGACATTCCGGGACTGGCCCGCCTGCGCGCGCACGCGCAGGACCTGGCCTGCGTGGTCCTGGAACCCATGCCCACCTCGGTGGTGGCCCTGCACCACGACTTCCTGGTCGAATTGCGGCGGCTGTGCACCGAACTCGGCATTCCGCTGGTGTTCGACGAGGTGGTCTCCGGTTTCCGCGTCGCCTACGGCGGCGTGCAGGTCATGGCCGATATCCACCCCGACCTCACCTGCCTGGGCAAGGTGATCGGCGGCGGGCTGCCGTGCGGCGCGGTGGTCGGCCGGGCGGACCTGATCGATATGGCCAAGAGTTCACAGGACCCGTTCTTCGACTACGAGAACAAGGTTTTCGCCGGCGGGACGCTCAGCGGCAATTCGCTGACCTGCGCGGCCGGACTGGGCGCACTGCGTCATCTGCGCGACAACCAGCAGATCTACGCCACGCTCGAGGAGAACACGCAGCGGCTGGCGACCATGTTGCGCGAGGCCACCGAATCGCGAGAGATCGCCTGCCGCATCAATGCCCGCAATTCGATCTTCTCGCTCAATTTCAGTCATCGCGAGGCCGGCTTGTACCGGGAACGCATGGCGGGCAGCAACTTCAAGGCCACCATCGCGCTGGCCTACTACATGCGCAAACACCAGGTCTATCTGCCGGAGCTGCACAGCTTCCTGATCAGCGCCGCGCATACCGGCGAGGATCTCGACCAGGTGGCGCACGCGTTCGAGAAGAGCCTCGACGAAATGCTCGCCGATCAGCTGTTCGTCGTCTGATCCGCGCCGGCACTCGAACACAGCACGACTTTCCGGAGGAACCAATGCGATTCATGCAACGGGAACGCGAGACGACCGAGCGTTTCCTGCCCGGCCTCGAGGCCAAACTCGCCGATATGCCGCTGCCTCAGCTCGAATCGGCCGACAACCCGGGCCTGGCGCTGTTCCGGGACGCGGGCGGCACCGGGCTGCTGATCGGCGCGCAGAACGGCGGCTGCGGCGCGAATCTGGCCGAGGCCGCCCGGGTGCACCGCATGCTCGGCGCCTGGTCGCCGTCGCTGGCCATCGCGGTGAACATGCACTCCTGCACCGTCGCCGCCATGCCGCCCGGTCCGGCCACCGACGCCATGCTGGATATGGTCGCGGGTGGCCGGCTGTACCTGGCTTCGGCCTTCGCCGAGGGGATTCCGGGCGCCAGCGTCATCACCCCGAAGCTGCACGGTGAGCGCATCGCGGGCGGCTGGCGGATCAGCGGCGTCAAGCGGCCGTGCAGCCTGTCCAATTCCATGGATATTCTCACCGCCAGCGTGCGGCTGCGGCCCGACGGCGCCGACGCGGATCAGCTGGCGCTGGCGGTCATCCCGGCGGCCTCGCCCGGTATCGAGGTGCGCCCGCTGGGCGGCGCCGCGGTCTTCCCGGGTTCGGAGACCAATGAGGTGGTGCTCACCGATGTGGAGATCACCGAGGACTCGGTCTCGTTCTTCGGCACCACCGACACCCTCAACGATGCGCTCAGCGGCGCCTGGCTGACCTTCAGCGTGCTGGTCTCGGCCTGCTATCTGGGCATGGCCAGCGGCCTGGTCGAGCGGGTGCTCGACGACCGCCGCGGCACCGCGGCCGACCGCATGGCCATGGTCGGCGATCTCGAAACGGCCATGGCCGCCATCGAATCGGTGGCGACCGAGATCTCCGCGGGCCGCTACGACCCGGACACGGTGGCCCGGGCACTGCACCTGCGCTTCGCCACCCAGCGGGTGATCGAGCGCACCTCCGCGCTGGCCACCGAACTGCTCGGCGGCATCGCGTTCATGACCGGCGACACCGCGGCGCTGTTCACCGCCTGCCGGGCGCTGGCCTTCCATCCGCCCTCGCGCACGAACATCGCCGAGCCACTGGATCGCTTCGTGGCGGGCGAACCGCTGATCGTCGCCTGACCGGTAGTGCAGCAGAACAGGATTCGAGGTTCACACCCCATGACCATCGACGTCGGGAGCACGATCGTGCAGATCGGGCGCGGGCCCACCGGCACCGCGCTGGCCCGGCAATTGCTGCCGAGCCTGCCGCCGGGATCGCGCTATGTCGTCATCGACCGGGACCCGGCCGCGACGCACCTGCCGTTCGGGACCCCGGAGCGGACGCACCTGATCAATACCCGCGCCGCGAAAACCAGCCTGAACCTGGCCGATCCGGACGAGTTCGAGCGCTGGCTCACCGAGCAGGCCACGGCGGCAGGGGAATCCGCCGCGGAGTTCCCGGCCCGGTTCTGGTTCGGCCGCTATGTGCGCGACATGTTCGACCAGGCGGTGAAGGAGGCGACGGCGGCCGGCGTCACCGTCGACGTGGTGACCGACGAGGAGGACGCCGTGATCACCGCCATCGCCGAGCGGTGGCGGGAGGACTGCGCGAGCGGGCGGGCCGACGAGGCCGGCCGGGTGGT
>NZ_JBHXVO010000011.1:0-180193 GCF_042672265.1 Nocardia sp. NPDC127526
CCCCCCCAAGGTCACCAACAGTGATCGGGGTCAAGGGGCGGAGCCCCTTGCGGGGGTGCGGGGGCTAGCCCCTGCGGGGTGCGGGGTGTCCCCGCCGGGGGCCGTGGGGGTGTCCCCCACAAATTAGGCGCAATAAAAGCAGATGCCGTTGGCTGGGAGCTGGGTGAAGCAGTCGGCGCACACCGGTGCGCGCTCGGGCTCCGGCTTGGGTTCGGGCGCCGCGGCGTTCATGGTGCCCCGGCGCTTGGCGGCGACCTTGGGGGTGAGCGGCGGAATGCCGCCGTCGGCGGGCACGGCCGCGCCGTAATGCTGGTAGCACTGCCAGCGCGCGTAGGCGGCGTGCAGTTCCAGATCGTCGGGGATGGGGAGCCCGGCGAGTTCGAGCACGTACTTGTAGGCGTCGCCAATGGTGTGGTTCTGGCGAACGCACAGCGCGGTCAGCGGCGGCTCACCCGCGCTGTGACAGCGGCGCGCGACCTTGCGCAGAATGGCGTCCATCCAGGTGCGCGTCGGCGCCTGGGTGTGCACGCCGGAGGATTCCTGCACCCGCTCGGCCAGTTCGTTGACGGTGACGAAATGTCCGTACCCGGTGGCTGTTTCGGCCAGTTCGGCATGTGCCGCCAGGGCCCATGCCACCGTTGCCTCGCGGAACGGCACCGCCGTGCCGTCGGCCGCTCGCCATGCTCCTGCCGTTGTAGGTGCGGAATCCCTCATCACGCGTATAAGTTATCGCGTAACCGGCCGTCGAGGCCAATGCGCAGAACGCATATCGAGTGTTGTTGCGCCACAATATGTTCTCCGCCCGGCGTGGCGCTTGCGTGTCGAATTGGACACGGTGGCATATCGCACACCGATTTTGGGAGTAACGTTGGTCTCGGTTACCTCTCCGCTATCGATAATCCGTATGACCGGCATTTCTGAACCCTGGATGGGAGGCGCGCGATGAGCGCAAACACGGTGTGGCTCGGCAGCACGAGCGACAGGCCCTCGAACTGCGTGGCGGGCGCGCGAATTCACGTGACCCTGCCCGCCGGATCGAGCGCGATCGCGGTCCTTCAGCGCGGGGTGTCGCCCGAAGGCGCCGCCACCGTATCGGAAACAGGCGGCGTCTCGGCCGGATAATCGGGCCGCCAGGCCTCGGTGACCCCGGGCACGCCGTCCTGCACCACATAACCGGCGCGGGTGACGATCGGCGCGCCGGGCCGGTGCACGAAGGGCAGGACGCGGAAATCGCTGTGCAGCACCCCGTGATCCACCTCGACCCGCACATAGCCGCGCTGGGCGTTGAAGAACTTCATATCCGGATTGGCCGCGAGCAGATTGCGCCCGGTCTCGTTCATATCCGCGCCGTCGCCGCCACTGGTGATGGAGGTGCCGGTGAATTCCACGCCCACCACCGGTGAGCGCAGATCGTCGAAGTCGCGCCGCAGATCGGCGGCGTAGTTGTGATGGCGGTCGCCGGTGAGGACGACGAGATTGCGCACCCCGCGTTCGGCGGCCGAGCCCAGAATGGCATTGCGGTCGGCGACATAGCCGTCCCAGGCGTCGGTGCCCAGCAGCACCTGCTCGCCCGGGTCGTAGTCCGAGCGCGCCATGGCCACCTGATTTCCCAGGATCTGCCAGCGCGCGGGCGAGTCGGCGAACCCGTCGAGCAACCACTGCCGCTGCCGCGCGCCCAGCAGCGTGCGATCCCCGTCGAAGCGGGCATCGCAGTCGGAGGTCAGGCTGCCGTCCCCGCACGCCTGCCGGGTGCGGTACTGCCGGGTGTCGAGCATGGTGATCTCGGCCAGATCGCCGAACCGATACCGCCGGTGCAGCAACATATTCGGCCCCGACGGCATTTGCGCCAGCCGCAGCGGCTGATGCTCGTACATGGCCTGGAAGGCCGCCGCCCGCCGCCGCCGGAACAATGCGGGCACCCGGTAGATATCGATGCCGATGCCGCCCTTGTCCCCGGCCCAGTTGTTGTCGACCTCGTGATCGTCCATGGTCACCAGCCACGGGAAGGCGGCATGCGCGGCCCGCAGCGGCGCATCGGATTTCGCCTGCGCGTAGCGCAACCGGTAGCCGCGCAGATCCACGGCCTCACCGGGCAGATCCGGCACGTTCAACCCCTGCCGGCCCTGCCGCCAGGAACGCTCGTAGATGTAGTCGCCCAGATGCACCACCAGATCGAGGTCTTCGCGGCTCATGTGCTCGTAGGCGGTGAAATAGCCGGAACTCCACGACTGACAGGACGCGAAGGCGAACCGCATGCGCGCGACGGCCTGCGCGGCCGGGGGCGCGGTGCGGGTGCGCCCGATCGGCGAGATGGCCGAGCCCGCCCGGAATCGGTAGAAGTACCAGCGATCCGGATCCAGGCCGTTGATCTCCGGATGCACGCTGTGCCCCAGTTCCCGGGTGGCGACCGCGCTGCCGCGCGCCACGATCCGGCTGAAGCCCTCGTCGTGCGCTACTTCATAGTCGACGGTGACCGGCGCGTTCGTCATACCGCCGTGCCCGTCCGGCGCGAGCGGATCCGGTGCGAGCCTGGTCCACAGCACCACGCCGTCCGGCGTCGGATCACCCGAGGCCACGCCCAGCGTGAACGGATCGTCCCCCGGGCATCGCGGTGCGGGAAATCTGATACTGCCGGCTGCCGAGGCGCCGACCAGCACCGCGGCCGATCCGGCCGCACCGAATCGCAACAACTGGCGCCGTGACAACTCCATAAGCAACGGTACTCGAGGCGCCCGAATGCCCTTGTGAACGGCTGTTTGTTTGCCGGGAAATTTCCGATGACAGCTCGGTTCCGGCTGATCCGCCGGGCGGCGGGCCACACGAATCCGGCGAACGTGACCGGTGGCATGCCGTGCGTGTAATCATGAATCCGGATCTCCGGGGTGGGGAAACGCTCGAATCTTCCAGGGGGAAGCATGAAAACATCCATGTCCGATGCCGGCCGCCCGCCGATGCTGTCGGGCGGGCTGCCATTGCTCGGTCATATCCGGGAGCTGGCCGCCTATCCCGAAGGGCTGGTGCGGCGCGGATATACCGAACGCGGGCTGGTTTTCCGGATCAAGGTGCCCGGAAACTCCGACGCGGTCGTGGTGCTCGGCAGCGCGAACTGCCAGCGGTTCTTTCACGATGAGAATCTCTCCACGGAGGCTGCGTATCCGTTCTTCCGCACCATGTTCGCGCCCGACTTCTTCAGTCTCGCGGGCCCGGCGGAGTATCGCGAGCAGAAGAACATCATCCTGCCGCGTTTCACCGGGCGGCAGCACGAGATCTATGCGGCGGTCATGGACGCGCAGGCGCGGGCGTTCCGCGAGCGGCTCGGTGCGCGGGGTGAATTCGAACTCGCGGAGGAACTCGGCGTGCTGGTCATGAATATCGCGGCACAGGCCTTTCTCGGAGATCGGTTCACCGCCGAAATGCGCGGCGACGTGTTCGGCAGATTCCGCTGGTTCTCCAAGCAGATGACCTTCGCGCCGCGATTCGTGCCCACGGTGGGCCGGGTTTTCGGAGCCCGCGCCGGGGCCGGCCTGAAGGCGGATCTCACCGCGATGCTGGCGCGCCGCCGCACCCGGCCGCTCGACGAGGCCGACTTCCTGCAAACCCTGTCCACCGCCGCCTATTCCGATGGCTCGGCGGTTCCCGACGCGGTGCTGGTCAATCTGGTGTTACTGCTGCTGTGGGCGGGGCATGAATCCACGACGGGGCATTTGTCGTGGGCCGTGGTCGAATTGCTGCGGCATCCGGAGATGCTCGCCCGCGCTCGCGCCGAGGCCGACGAACTCGGGGACGGGCCCCTGGATCTGGAGGCGGTCAAGCGGTTGCGGTTCATCGACGCCTGTATTCACGAATCCGAGCGGATGTATCCGATCGCGCCGGTGCTCATGCGAAAGGCCGTCGCCGAGGTCGAGATCGACGGCTACACCCTCCGCTCGGGCACCCAGGTATTCACTTCGCCCCTGGTGAATCACCTGCTGCCCGACGAGCATGCCGATCCGGGCGTTTTCAACCCGGACCGTTATCTCGGCCCGGACGCCAAACAGGAACGCGCGAAACTCATGGGTTTCGGCGGTGGCGTCCACAAATGCCTGGGCACGCGATTCGCGAAACTCGAGATGACGATCATCCTCGCGCACCTGTTGCGGCACTACGAGCTGGAACTCACCACCGGAGACCCGAAACCCGATATCGGAAACAAGTCCCGGTGGCCCGCGCGCCCCTGTCGCGTCGCCTATCGGTCGCGATCCGAGCGCGCCTCGGACTGATCCGCGAGCGCGGCGGCGTACACCGCCAGGATTCCGGCGAGGTGCCGGGACTGGCGGGGTTCGTCGGCGTGCGGGGCGAGGGCCTCGCGCATGGCCTGCAGGCGGGTTCGGTCGTGCGCCAGGGATTTCAGCTCGTCGGCCAGGGTCTCCACGGACGGGTCGGGCACGAGTGCTCCGCCCGCCTCGGGGACCGTTTCGGCGAGTTCGGGATCGCAGTACACGATCGGCAGGCCCATGGCCACGGCCTCCAGCAGCACCATGCCCTGGGTGTCGCAGTCGGAGGTGAGCAGCAGGACATCGTGATCGCGCATGGCGGCGAGGCATTCGGACTGGGCGACCTCGCCGTGCAGGCGGACACGGCCGTTCAGGGCGGCGTCGGCGGTGGCGGAACCGACCTGCTCGGTGAGCGGACCGCTGCCGTAGAGGTCGAGGGTGCAATCCGCGACCAGGCGCACCACCTCGATCGCTTCGAGCGGGCGTTTCTCGGCCGACAGCCGCCCGCACCACAGGGCGCGCAGCGGGGCGTCCGGGTTCGCGTCCGGAGCGGCCGAGGCGTGGATGCGGTCGAGCAGCTCGTCGTCGATTCCATTGGACACCACGTGAATCGGGCGGTCCACGCCGCGGGCGGCCAGTCGCCGCGCGAAATGCTGGGTGGGGACGACGACCCGGTCGGTGGCCTGCGCCTGCGCGATCAGCGGCCGCCACGCCAGCCGGGCGGTCCGGCTGTCACCGGTGGAGACCGGCCGGTGGCGCAGCGGCACGAACCAGCCGTGCAGCAGGCGCATGGTCACGGCGGCCAGATACGGTGCGGGCGAGTACTTTTCGATGACAGTGTCATCGCGGCTCTGCATGGTCTGAACGACCGGGATGGCGTGCTCGCGGGCGGCGCGGATGCCCGCGATCCCACAGCCGTAGGTTGTCAGGGTGTGCACGAGGTCGATCGGGCCGCGCTCGGCGAATGCGGAGGCGATGAGCCGCCGGTTGGCCCGGGTCGGCAGCACCACCGGCCCGCCGCTGGACATGGTGAGCGCCGGGACCGACCGCAGCTCGACGATATCCGGATCGGTCGCCGCGGATTCCGGTGCGGCGGGACAGAATACGGTCACGCGATGGCCGCGGCCGCGCAGACTGTCGCACAGCGACCGCATGGCGGTCTGCACGCCGCCCAGGGTGGCCGGGTGGAAATCGGTGAAGACGGCGACGTGCAGGGAATCGGCCATGCTCATGCCGAGGCCGCGACGGCGAGCTTCTCCACCGCGTCCGCCGTGGCGCCGATGCCGTTCTCGGCGGCCACCCGGCGCCCGAGTTCCGCGGCGCGGCTGCGCGCTTCGGGGGTGAGCGTCCGGACCAGGGCGTCGTACAGCCGATCCGCGGTGAGCGACGGGTACGGGAAATCCGCGCCGATGCCGAGCGCGGACATGCGCCAGCCGTAGAAGAACTGGTCGCTGTGCACACCGATCACCACCGCGGGCAGGCCCGCCCGCAGCACATCGTGGGAGTTGCCGCTTCCGCCGTGATGGACCACCGCGCTGCAGCGCGGCAGGACGCGGTCGTAGTCGAAGGAGTCCAGCACGAACAGGCGGCGGTCGTAACCGATGCCCCGGGGGTAGCCCTCGCCCTTCACGGTCACCAGCGCGCGAGCGCCCAGCCTGCGGCACACGTCCGCGATCAGATCGCAGGAACCGGCGGGGTCGAGAATCGGCATGCCGGTCAGGCAGAAGTAGATCGGCGGCTCGCCCTCGCCGAGCCAGGCGTCCAGAGCCGGATCGACCTCGGCCTCGCCCCAAGCGCCGCGCATGTGCCGCGGCAGGATCGGCGCGCCGACCACCGTCGCGCGCTCCGGCCAGTCGGCGGGCTTGGGCAGCAGCACCGGACTCACCATGTGCACCAGTGGAATTCCGTCCTCGCGAATGCGGCGGAAGGGGTTGCGCGGCTTGCCGGGCAGGCCCATCATCTCGCGCACGCGCCGGTCCATCTTGCGGTACGCCACGCCGTAGGCGAGTTCGAAGGCCGTATAGCTGGCCAGCCGCAGGCGCCGCGACGAGATCATGTGCTTGACCATGAACGAGGACGGGAATTCCGCGGTGCGCTCGAGCGGGTAGGGCAGCCCGCCGATCACGGTCTGTCCCGTCTTCTCCCGGCGCTCCATGGCCCACGGCAGGGTCGAGGCGCACGAGACGATCACATCGGCCGATTCGCAAGCGCCGCTGAGCACCTCGTGCATCTGATCACCACGCTCGCCCGCCATGATCTTCACCGTGTCCAGCATGATCTGCAGGAACGGCAGCGGATTGCCCGAGGACAGACCGCGTTTGGCGGCGGGGGATTCCAGCAGTTCCGCGGAGTTGAACGGGATGACGTGCGGTTCGAAGCCCGAGCGTCGCACCACCTCGGCGTAGTTCTTGGTGGCGGTCATCTCCACATGGTGTCCGCGCGAACGCAATTCATCGGCCAGGGCGAGATACGGCTGATGGTCGCCCCGGGTTCCCGCCGTCAACAATGCGATGCGCATACTCTCGACTCCGTTCGTAATCTTGTTAGTGTCGCCTGGTGACCGAAGACATGCGCCCCGGGGTTCGGATCGGGATTCTCGGCGCCGCCCGCATCGCGCCCGCGGCCGTGATTCAACCGGCCCGGCGCAATCCGGAGGTGACCGTCACGGCCGTCGCGGCCCGGGATCGGGTGCGGGCCGGGCAGTTCGCGAGCAAGCACGGCATCGACCGGGTTTACGACGATTACCAGGCGCTCGTCGACGCGCCCGATATCGACGCGGTCTACATCCCGCTGCCCAATGGCCTGCACGGGCGCTGGACGCGCGCCGCACTGGCGGCCGGCAAGCATGTGCTGTGCGAGAAGCCGTTCACCGCGAATGCCGCGGAGGCGCGGGAGATCGCGGCGCTGGCAAGCGATTCCGATCGGGTGGTGATGGAGGCGTTCCACTACCGCTACCACCCGATGATCGCCGCGGCCGAGAAGATCATCGCCTCCGGTGAGTTGGGGAAGCTGCTGCGGGTGGAGGCCGCGTTCAGCTTCCCGCTGCCCAAGTTCTCCGATATCCGCTACGACTACGACCTCGCGGGCGGCGCGTTGATGGACGCGGGCTGCTACGCCGTGCACATGGCCCGCGTGCTGGGTGGGGAGAATCCGGAAGTGGTTACGGCGCAGGCGAAGCTGCGCGACCCGCGGATCGATCGCGCCATCACCGCCGAACTGCGGTTCCCGTCGGGGCACACCGGGTCCGTCCGCTGCTCGATCTGGTCCTCGGACGTGCTGCGCGTGGGCGCCACCGTCATCGGTGAGCGCGGCCGGATGCGGCTGATCAATCCGGTGCTGCCGCATCTGGGCCACGCGCTGCGGGTGCGCACGGACCAGGGAAAGCGGTTGCGCCGGTTCGGGAACCGCCCCTCCTACGACTATCAACTCGACGCCTTCGCCGCCGCGGTGCTGCGCGGCGAGCCGGTGGCCACCGGACCGGGCGATGCCGTGGAAACCATGACTGTCATCGATGCCGTCTACCACTCCGCCGGCCTGCCGCTACGCGTGCCGAGCTGACAGCTCGTCGAGGAAATCGACGATGTAGCCGAACACGTCCAGCGCCGCGCCGCGGCCGATGAAGGTGTCGAGGTGGCCGTAGGACGGAATCTCGGTGTAGCGGACGTCCAGGCCCGGATTGCGGGCCGACAGCACCTCGTGGCACAGCTTGTTGGAATCCAGCCAGGCCCGGTTGCGGCTGCCGGACAGCAGCAGCACCGGGCAGTCGATCCGGTCGGCCGCGTCCAGGGCGTTCTCCGGCAGCGCCCGATAGCGTTCGTCGTCCACATTCCAGCGCAGCACGGCGTGCGCCAGCTCCATCTGCCGCAGATGCGGCAGCACCGACAGCGGTATGGCGCCGAACAATTCGGCCAGCCGGTCGTGGGTGCGCGCATCGAGGTGGTCGTGCTCGAACAGTTCGGCGCCCATGCCCCAGCCGTGATGGACCATGCGGCAGGTCGGATCCGGGCAGTCGCCCTTGCGCGAGAGCGCGGCGTAGAGCAGCGTGCGCTTGGACCAGAGCCCGACCCTGCGGAAGTCGGATTCGAGATGGGTGACGCGTGAGCCCATGAGCTCACTGCCCACCAGCACCCGCATCCGGGCCGACGTGCTGACCTTCGGGGTGAGAAAGACGCCCTGCGCGACCACGCCCGCCAGGCCGGGCAGCAGCCCGCCGGTCAGGCCCAGCGACAGTGCCAGCGCGCCGATGCAGTGCGCCACCGCGAACAGCGGCCGGTCGCCGATGCGCTTCCGGATCTGCGCGACCGCAGCCGGCAGATCGTAGAGGGCGACATCGTCGAAGGTGTAGGGCCGCCCGGAGGTGTTGTGGGGCAGGCGGGAACTGCCCCGCCAGTCGAGCAGCCAGGACTGGTAGCCCGCATCCGCCAGTACATCGGTCACATTGCGAATCTCGGGCAGCGCGAACATCTCCGAAGAGACACCGTGCCCGTGCACCAGCAGCACCGCGGGTGCGCCGTCGGGGCCGACCCGCCGCAGCCGCAGCTCCACACCGTCCGCGGTGCGGAAGGAGATCACCTCCGCGGCACTGAGTTCCGTGCCATGCGATCGCATATCCGTCACCGGCGGTGCTCCTTCCGCATGGCCCTGCGCAGATCCAGCAGATCGGTGCCCACCCGCAGCATCGGCTCCAGCAGGCTCTTGCCCAGCTGACCGCCGAACCAGCTGAGCCACAACAGCTTCGCCAGCCTTCGCTGCCGCTCCGGCAATCGTGGATCGATCTCGATGCCGTCGATCTGATCGGGCAGATAGGTGTGCATCGGCACGGCGACCTCGCCGCGATACGCCGCCGCCTCTCCGGCGCGCCCGATCTCGATCACCTGGGTGCCCAGCTGGCGCACCACCCGCCGCTGCGCCGCCGCGAATTTGTAGCCCTCCAGCCACCAGCAGCCGCCGGACGAATCCCGCAGTGTGAGCCGGTAATGCATGATCGGATGCCGCAGCTCGTGCCGTAGCGGTATCCCGTCGTGCGGTCGCACCACCGCCGTGCCCTCGACCGTGAGCGGCTCCTCGTGCAGGCTCGCGCACACGAGCTCCCCGCTGACATCGAGCGTGCGCGCGCTGAACACCTGGGCGCTGCTCGCCACGGACAGCGTCAGCCGCAGATCGCACCGGATATCGGCGGCTTCGCCGACCGGACCCACTGTGCCGCTGAGCGTTTCGTAGAACCGCAGATAGGGGTCCGCGCTCGCTCGGGGCCCCGCGCCCGCCAGGGTCGCGAGCATCTTCCCGCGCGCCGCCACCCCGGACGCGGTGGGCGCGGGCAGCCCCCGCGCGGCCACGAACGCATCCGTGCGCGCGGAGGTCGCAGGCGGCGCGACCACCATGGCAGCCAGTTGTCGCCGCGCCACCGGGCTCTGCAAGACCTGCGCCAGCGATTCCAGCTCCGGGACCGGTCCCTCCTTGATCGCCCGGACCACGTCCGTACACCACTGTTCCCAGGGCTGTACCCGAATTCCCAACCCGCCCAGCGTGGTTTCGGCGACGATCTGCTCGAGCGAGGTCGGAGCCCCCGTGAGATGGTAGGTGTGCCCCCACGCATCCGGTGTTGCGATGATTTCCGCCGCCACCCGGCTGACCCAGTCGACCGGCGCGGCATTGAGATACCGGAACCCCGGCACGGTGCGAAATCGCATGAGCGCCGCCGTAATACCCGCATTGAGATCCCGGGGATTGTGCGCGCCCGTCTCCGGATGGCTGCCGATCCCGCCGGCCCGCAGAATCGTCACCACAACCCCGTGCTCGGCAGCCCGCCGCAGCGCCGCCTCCGCCGCCCACTTCGACCGGTCGTACCCGATGGGCAGCGCCGCGACATTCGCAGTCGGCTCGTCCTCACCCAGTTCCGCGGCCTCCGACCCATTGAAAACCGCCAGCGACGAGATGTGGTGCACCGGTTTGGGCCGCCCGGTGCACGCCAGCTCCGCGAGCGTAAGCGGCCCAGCCACATTGGTCTTCCGCAGCGACGGATACCCCCGCAGGAAGTCCACCGCCGCTCCCGCGTTCACAATCGAATCGATCTCCGCGGCAAGCCCTTTCCACCGCGCATCGGTCAACCCGAGCCGCGGCAGCCGCAGATCCCCCGCCAACGGCGTCACCCGCCGCAACACCTCCCGCGACCACGGCTGCCCATACCCCCGCACAGCCGCCTCCAACCGCCGGGCGGCCGCCTCATCGTCCTCCGCCCGCACCAGGCACACCACATGAGCCCCACTGTGCCGCAACAGATCCAGCAGCAAATGACTCCCCAGAAACCCGGTAGCTCCGGTCAGCAGAATCCGCCCCGGCGCAACCCGCTCCGGCGCACCCACCACCGGCAACCGATCCGCCTCCGCGAGATCGGCAAAGATCTGCGCGATGTCGTCGGTGTCGGCAAACGACCCAGCACTCAGCGCGCGTACGGAAGCCCCACCTGAGATCCCGGCACGAGTCCCGCCCGTCATCGCGGCATGAGTCCCGCCCGTCATCGCGGCATGAGTCCCGCCCGTCATCGCGGCATGAGTCCCGCCCGTCATCCCGGCATGAGACCTCCCCGTCATCCCGGCATGCTCTTGGCCGGGATCTCCAGCGAGGTGATCGATTCCGGCCGGGAACGTATCGCCGGAATCCCGGGCAGGGTGCCCCGCGCCACCCGAGGAGTGCGCAGGCTCGGCCTCCGGGTGGTCGGCCAGCCAGCGACGCGCCAACCGGCGCGGCCGCGCATCGAAGAACACCGTATCGAGATCCGGGTGGATATCGAGCTCGCGCCCCAGCGCTGCCAGCAGTTCCACCGCCGCGATGGACGTCCCACCCGCATCGAAGAAGTCGGTGTCGGCGTCGAGCGGCTGCGCGCTGAACCGATTCGCCACAGCGGTGATCGCCGCGGCCAGCGCGTCGACGTCCCACGGGCCCGCGACGCGCGATCCCTCGGAGTTCGAGACAGGCGGCTCGCCGATCCCCGGCGAGGAACCCGCTTCAACCTCAGCCGGTCGCGGCTCGCCGTCGCCGGATGGCGCCGACAGTGCCTCGGCGGTCGGCGGGTGGGCGGCCTCGGGTGCCGACTCAGCCGGAGCGCCGAGGCTGTGGGAGCGCTGTGACTCCGGAAGCGGAGTGCCATCCGGCCGCGCTGCGGGTCGGGGCTCGCTGCCGCGCACAGCGGGTGTTTCTGTCCGCGGCGCGGTGCTCGTTCGCGCGAGCAGGGCGGCGATATCCATTGCGGCGGTGCCTCGTTCGAGATTCTCGCCGCGTGCGCGTCGATCGACGGCCGGATTGCGTACCGGTGGCCCCTCGTCCTGGGCGGTCATGCTGCGGCCTCCTTGCTGCCGGGCTGCGTCTCCCAGGAGCGGAACCGCCGCGGGTGATCCGGTGTCACCGAGACGTCCAGCGCCGGACTCACGCCGGTGCTGCCATGCAGGCGCGCCGCCGGTTTCCGAGCGGGTTTGCCGCAGACGTTGTGTTCGACGGATATCCGGACCGTCGCACCGTCGAGGGTGTCGGTTCGATCCGCCGCCCTTGTCAGCAGCCGCTTCTCGGCACTGTGGTCGTGGCGGTCGATAGCGGTGGTGCGGGCCGGGGGCAGCGTTTCGAAGTCTGTCACCGGGCCGTCTCCTCGTCGGTGGTTCGCGTCGCCCAAGAGCGGAAGGCTCGTAGGCGTTCCGGTGTCACCGACACGTCGAGCCGCTGTTCGCCGGAGGGGCCGCCGAGCAGCCGGGTGAACAATTGCCGGGCGGGTTCGTTGCGGGCGGTGCGGTGGATCGCGACGTGGACTGTCGAGCAGCCGAGGGCTTCGGCGCGGTCTGCCACGTGGGCGAGGAGGCGTTCCTCGATGCCGCGGCCGAGGGCGCGGCAGCTGAGTTGCCAGCCTTGGATCCACAGGGTGTCGGTGTCGGGGCGCAGGGCGAGGACGGAGATCAGGCCGTAGTCGCCGAAGCGGTCGCGGGCGGTGGCGGTCCACACTTCGCCGTCGGATCGCCAGTGGTCGAGGTCGTCGACGGTGACGTGGGCGAGAGTGAACTGGTTGGTTCGGCGCACTAGTTGGGCGGCCCGGTCGAGGGTGGCGTCGGTCAGGGGTTCGATGTCCACCTCGAGGTTCAGGTGGTCGAGGAACTCGGTGAATTCGTCTGTGGCGCGGGCGAGGTCGCGCTGTTGTTCCTGTTGGTAGAAGTCGGCTCGGGCGCGGTCTTCAGCGGTCGCCGCGACCGGCGTGAGGGGCCAGAGGCGGGTGAGGAAGGGTTTCAGTTCGTCTGCGGGCGGGCAGGTCACCGACAGCACCTCGGGGAGCTGGGCGCGCATGCGTGCCACTTCGACCGGATTGTCGTCGAGGTAGCAGAAGCTGTCGAGGCCCAGTCGCAATGAGTGCGCGACCTCCTCCAGGCGGTCGGGCTTGCCGCCCCAGCCGGTGGAGACGGCGGCGAAATCGGCTCGCCGTAGCGGGCTTTCGGGTCGCTCGAGAATGGCGTCGACAATATCGGCGTCATTGTTGGTCACCAGCACCAGCAGGGTGCCCGCCGCGCGCCACTGTGTCAGCCGCTTGGCCAGGGCCAGGCGCGGTGCATCGAACGTGACGGCGTCGGAACCGATCTCGCCTGCGGTGCCGCTCCACAGGGTGTCGTCGCCGTCCACGGCGATCACCTTCGGCGCGGGTTCGGTGACGGCGTGGACGGTATCGACGAGGGTCAGCGCCACGGCCGCCTGGAACTCGGGTGAGAACGGCAGGTGCGCCAGGACTTCGGTTCGTTCGTCGAACGGGTTGTCCACCGCGTGGTGGCGGGTCCATTCGCCGGAATCCAGCACTGCGACACCGGGAACTTCGCGCAGACGGTCGGCGACCAGTCGCTCCCAAGCGAGCAACCGCTCCGCCGCGTCCGCTGCCGGGAGGATGCCGACGATGACCGGCTTGCGCGTGCGTTCGGCCAGATCGCGTATGGCAGCGGGGTATTCGTCGGCCAGCTCACCGAGCAGATCGTCGGAGACAGCGCCGAACCGTTCCAGGTCCGCCGCTCGCAGCAGCACGATGCACAGCGTTGTCGACGAGCTCGCGAAAACGCCCGACGGGTCACGCAAGGCGGCGAGCACATGGTGGTAGGGCGCTTCCGCTACGGTGATCGCCTCGGCGTCCGAGGATGCGGCCGCCACCAATTCCGGCAGTCTGCCCACCGCGAACGTCGCGCCCAGGGCCGCACGAACGCCCGAAACAGGACTCTGCGCGACGGCCTCGGTCGGAATGGATTGCTGTCCAGCCATTTCGGGCCGGGCTGTGACTCCTGGCTCGGCGACCGCAGCCGCGACCGTCGCCAGATATTCCGCGCCGAATTCGGCGCAGGTACCGGCGTCGATGATGTCGCTGTTGTAGGTGAACCACACCTGCCCGGTATCGGGGAGCACCGCCACCATGAGGTCGAGATCGGAGTATCCGGTGCTCACCGGGACGATTTCGGCCGCGGCCACCGCGGAGTTGGCGCGCAGGTAGTTGAAATACACCTCGACCAGGGGCGCGTTGTCGCGGTGCAGGCCCGCGCCAGCCAGCGCGGTGAGCACCTCGGCGAAGCCCGCACCCGGCGCGAGCAGATTCCGCAGCCGGTCACCGGTGCGCCGCAGCACATCGGCGACGAGGTCGCCCGGCGTGACGACGGCCGGGAACGGCACGGGCACACCGAAATACCCCACGGCATCGGTCGCGTCGGCGTGCATGCGGGTGTCGACCGGCACCGCCACCGCGAAACGGTCGACCTGCTGCCGGCGGGCCAGCAGCACGGTCAGCGCGCCGAGGAATACCGCGGCGGGAGTGAGCCCGAGGTCGCGAGCCCGGTCGGCGACGCGGTCGTGCAGGCCGTCGGGCATATCGAGCGCGACCGCTCCCGCACCGTACGTGCGCTGCGCCGGACGCGGACTCGCCAAGGTCAGCTCGAGCCTGCGGGCTCCGGAGAAGGCCTCGCGCCACTCGCTGACCGCCGCATCGTCGCGGTCACGGCTGTTCGGCTGCGCGGCGAGAAGTTGATGCATATCGCGGTTGGTCACCGTGTCACCGAGCGGCGCGCCGGACAGGTCGGCGGCGAGCTCACCGGCGACGAGCAGCATCGACTGCACATCGCTCATACCGTGGTGCGCGCCGAAAAGCAGTACCTGGCCGGCGGATTCGCAATTCAACAGCTCGAAGCGCCACAGCGGCCCCGTCTCCGGATCGAACGGCAGCGCCATGAGATTCCGGAAATGCTCCTGCACGATCGCGTCATCGAGGTGAGCGAGATCGCGCCACGCGGCGAGATCGCCCGGCTCGCGCCGAATCTCCAGCTGCCTGCCGTGCTCCGCACCGACCCGAATCGTGGTGCGCAGTGCGGCATGTCGCCGTGCCAGCCGCATGAGCGCCTGTTCCAGCTGTGGGCGGGTGACCCGTGCGGGCAGCCGCACGGCGACGCCGCCGGTCTGCGCGGCGCTGGGGATGCCGAGCTGCTCGGTCCGCAGCAGGCGCATCATGTCCCGGGTCACCGGCAGCACCTCGACCTCGGGAACCTCGACCGACGCGATGTCGGATCCGCTGGATTCCTGCTGCCGCAACACCTCTCCGACCAGATAGCCGGCGAGATCGCCGAGGTTCTGCTCGGCGAGGATGGTGCCCAGCGGCACCGATATCCCGGTGTGCTCGCGCACCTTGTTGCGCAGCTCGATCGCCATCAGGGAGTCCAGGCCCAGACTCTGGAATGTCTCCTCCGCCGAGAGCGTCCCGGTGCCGGAGTGACCGAGCACCTGCCCGGTCCACTCGGTCACCGCGACCATCGCCAGCGCGACCGCCTCGGTCCGTGGCACGGCCCGAAGTTGTTCGGCGAACCGCGATTCCGCCGCCGCGTCGACCGTCGCGGCACCGGCCACGGCCCGCCGCGCCGCCCGCCGCACCAGCCCGCGCAGCAGCGGCGGCACGCTGGGCGAACGCCGCAGCACCTCGGTGTCGAGCAGCAGCGGCACCAGCATCGGATCACCCTGCGCGAGCGCCGCATCGAAGCACGCCATGCCCTGCGGCACCGAGAACGTGCGAATCCCCGCGCGCTCGATGCGCCGAATATCGGCCTGCCCGTAGTGGTCGTGCATATCGACCTCCCACGCACCCCACGCCAGCGACTGCGCGGGCAACCCCACAGATCGGCGATACAACGCCAGCGCATCGAGATAGGCATTGGCCGCCGCGTAATTGGCCTGCCCCGGCGTGCCGAACAACCCGCCCGCCGCCGAGAACAGCACGAAATGCGACAGCCCCCGATCCGCCGTCAACTCGTGCAAATACTGTGCCGCATCAACTTTCGGCCGCAGCACCCGCTCGAGCTGCTCGCCCGTCAGCGCCCCCAGCGTACTGTCGTCGAGCACTGTCGCCGCATGCACCACCCCCGCCAGCGTCAACCCGTCGAGCAACCCCGCGAGCGCCTCCCGATCGGTGATATCGCAGGCCGCGAACCGCACCCGCACCCCACGATCCTCCAGATCCGCCCGCAACTCCCGGCCCCCCGGCCCGTCGATCCCCCGCCGACTCACCAACACCAGATCCCGCACCCCGTACGCATCGGCCAGATGACGCGCCAGCGCCGACCCGAGCCGCCCCGGCGCACCGGTAATGAGCATCGCGCCGTCCCCCAACGACACCCGCCCCTCCACAACCCGTCCCGCACCTTCGGCCAGCCGAGCCAACCGCGGTGCGAACGCCACCCCACCGCGCACAGCCACCTGCTGCTCCCCGGTGGCGAGCAGCGCACCGAAGTCCACGCCCTCCTCGGCCGTGTCGATCAAGACGATCCGCCCGGGATTCTCCGACTGCGCCGAGCGCACGAGCCCCCACACGACCGCCCCTGCCGGATCCGGAACCTCCGGTCCGGACACGGCGTCGGCGGCCCTGGTGAAGGCGGCCGTCCCCGGTGCGGCGGCGGCGTCACGGTCAGCGGCGACATCACCGGTGACCGATATCGCGCGGCGCGTTTCGACGATCAGCTTCGTCGTGTCGAATCGGCTGTCGCCGAGGATCTTTTGCAGCGTGGTCAGGATGTGCTGGGCGATGGTGTGCACTTCCGCTGGTGAATCACCCTGCGGTACGGTGAGAATGAGAGCGTCGGCCGTCGCCGCGCCGGCGGAATCCCATGCGCGCAGCGTGAGCGCTCGATCCGGCGTGGGGAGCGCGAGCCGTGACCACTCCATCCGGAACAGGCGGCGGTACGCGGGCGCGAGCGCGGCGCCATCCCATTGCGCGGCGGCGACGGGGCGCGACAGCAGCGAACCGACCGAAACCACCTGTCGTCCGGTGTGATCGGTGGCCGACATGGTGACCGTATCGGAGCCGGACCTGGTGAGCCGTACGCGCAGGGCGGTGGCGCCGGAAGCCCACAGCGCCACGTCGGACCACACGAACGGGAGCAGCGCGTGTTCGCCATCCTCGGCGAACAGGGTGGTGGCGTGCAGGGTGGCGTCCAGCAGGGCCGGGTGGATGCCGAACCGCGCGGCATCGCCGTGTGCGGATTGGGGGAGTTCGACCTCGGCGAAGATCTCGTCCCCGCGCCGCCAGGCCGCTCGCATGGCGCGGAATGCCGGACCGTACTGGTGGCCGCGAGCGAACAGCCCGGCGTAGAGGGCGTCCACGTCGATGGGTGCGGCGTCCGTCGGTGGCCAAGTGTCCGAAACAGGCTGTGGGGGAGCGAGTTCGGAGTCTTCGGTCAGCACGCCCTCGGCGTGCAGCGTCCACTGGGCGTCTGGCTCGTTCTCCTCGCAGGCGTGGATGCGTACCGTCCGTCTGCCCTCGGCATCGGCGCCGCCTACCGCCGTCTGAATCTGTACCACTCCACGTTCCGGGACGAGCAGCGGTTCACGCAGGACGAGCTCGTGCAGGACGGTGCTGTTCACCTCGTCACCGGCGCGTATGGCCATTTCGGCCAGCGCGGCTCCGGGCAGTAGGACTGCGTTCGGTCCGGCATGATCAGCTACCCACGGCTGCGAACGGCGTGAGATCCGGCCGGTCAGGGTGACGCCACCCGAATCCGGCTGCGGCACAATCGCGCCCAGGATCGGGTGGTCGACATCGTCGAGGCCGAGGGCCGTGGTGTCGCGGTTGATCCGCTCGGTCCAGAAGCGGCGTTCATCGAACGCGTAGGTGGGCAGGTCCACCGGGGCCGACTCGGGAACCAGGCTGGTCCAGTCGAGTTCGTGACCGGCGACGTAGAGGGCCGCCTGCGCGCGGGCCAGGCAGACCGGGCCGTCCTCGTCGCGGACCAGAGAGCCGACGGCTACCACCTCGCGCGCGAGTCCTTCCGACACCGTCGTGACCGCCGTGGTCAGCGACGGGTGCACGCCCATTTCGACGAAGTACCGGAAACCGTCGGCGATCATCCGTTCCACGGTGGGCGCGAAGCGGACGGTCTCGCGCGCATTGCTGTACCAGTAGCCGGGTTCGATCGGCGCATCCGTCACGAGCTCGCCGGTCACCGTTGAATACCACTGTGTGGCAGGCGGATTAGCGGTCAGATCGGCGAGCTCGGCCAGCAATGGCTCGCGGATGAATTCGATCAGCCGGCAGTGCCCGGCATAACCACGACCGGTGGCGGCGAGGCGCGTGTACACGCCCGCGCGGTCCAGATCTGCCAGCAGTTCCTCCACCGCGGCCTGCTCACCGGCGACCACGGTCGACCGTGGGATATTGACCGCCGCAACCGATACCCGGCCCTCGAAGTCCGCCAACCGCCGTGCGATCTCGGCCTCGGACAGTCCCACGATCGCCATGGCCCCGGATTCGGGAATGGTCTGCATCAACCGGCTGCGGGTCACCACGATCCGGGCGGCATCGCTCAATTCGATCGCGCCCGCACAGTAGGCGGCGGCGATCTCGCCCTGACTGTGGCCGATCACCGCGTCCGGCGTGACCCCCGCCGCACGCCAGGTGGCCGCGAGGGCGGCCATGGTGGCGAACAACAGCGGCTGCACCACGGGGAAATCGAGCAGGTCCGCGGCGGTCATGCCGTCGAGCCGATCCACCAGCGACCAACCGGTCAGCGCACCGAAAGCCTTGTCGCACTGCTGGAATTCGGCCCGGAACTCCTCGGAGGCGGCGAACATGTCGCGCGCCATGCCGACCCACTGCGTGCCCTGGCCCGGGAAGACGAAGGCCGTCTTGGCATTGGTGAGCACCGCGCCCGCGCCGGCCACCACATTCGGCGACGGCGTGCCGTCCACCAGATCGCGCAGCGCGGAAACCATCTCGTCCCGATCGGCGGCCACCACGACCGCGCGCCGCTCGAATTGGGTGCGCTGGAACGCCAGTGCGCGCGCCACCGGCCCGGGTTCCAGTCCCGGATCGGCGAGCACCAGATCGAGCAGCCGCTCCGCCTGACCGTGCAGCGAGGCGGCACTGCGCGCCGAAATGGGCAGCAGCGCAACACCACCGCCGTCGACAGCAGTCTCCGGTGTGGTCGCGAGCTCGAGCGGCGCCTCCTCCAGGATCAGGTGCGCGTTCGTGCCGCTGAGCCCGAACGCGCTCACACCCGCCCGCCGCGGACGCGCGCCCCGCTCCCACGGCACCGATTCGGCCGCCACCGTCATCCCGCTGCGCTGCCAATCGACCTGCGGCGACGGCGTACTCGCGTTCAATGTGGCCGGAATGCGCCCATGGCGCAGGGCGAGAACCAGTTTGATGACGCTGCCCACGCCGGCGGCCGCCTGGGTGTGCCCCACATTGGATTTCAGTGATCCGATGCCGAGCGGCCGCGCCGGATCGCGATCCGGCCCGAAGACCCGAGCCAGCGCGCGCGCCTCGATCGGATCGCCGAGCGCGGTCCCGGTGCCGTGCGCCTCGACATAGTCGATATCGTGCGGCGTCAGTCCGGAGACCCGCAGCGCGGAACGCAGCACCTGTTCCTGGGCAGCGCCATTGGGTGCGCTCAGCCCCTGGCTGCGGCCGTCCTGATTGACCGCCGACCCGCGAATGACCGCGAGCACCCGATCCCCGTCCCGGCGCGCGTCACCGAGCCGCTTGAGCAGCACCAGGCCCGCACCCTCGGCCCACACCGTTCCATCGGCCTCGGCCGAGAACGGCGCGCACCGGCCCGTGGGCGAGAGCACGCCCAGCTTGCACAGCTCGATATGCGCGATCGGGGACATGAGCAGCGTGGCCCCGCCCGCTAGGGCGAGGTCGCATTCGCCCGCCCGCAGCGCGGCCATGGCCGAATGCATGGCGACAATGGAGGAGGAGCAGGCGGTGTCCAGGGTGACCGCCGGGCCGTGCAATCCCAGCGTGTAGGAGATGCGGCCGGAGGCCACGCTCGGCGAAAGCCCGGTGCCGACTTGACCGTTCAGCTGTTCCGGCGCCGGATCGGCCAGATAGCCGGTGCCGTACACACCCAGATACACACCGGTCGCACTGCCGTGCAGCGTGCGGGGATCGCGCCCCGACCGTTCGATCGCCTCCCAGGCCAGCTGCAGCATCATGCGCTGCTGCGGATCCATGACCGCGGCCTCGCGCGGCCCGATGCCGAAGAAGGCGGCGTCGAAACGATCGATGCCGTCCACGTATCCGCCGCGGAAGGTGTACGCCTTACCGGTCGCGGTGGTATCCGGGTCGTACAGGCCGTCGATGTCCCAGCGGCCGGCGGGCACCTCGCTGAGCGCGTCGCCCTTGCCGTCCAGTAGCCGCCACAGGGCCTCGGGGGAATCCGCGGCGCCCGGAAAACGGCAGGACATCGACAGGATCGCGATCGCATCGTCATCGGCGGCCTCGTCGAGCGCGTCCACGCTGTCGTCGGCCGCGCTCGCGGTGACCGGCTCGGCCGCACCCGGTTCGATGGGCGCGGCGGGTGCGAGCGCCGCCGCCACCCCGGCAATGGTCGGGTGGTCGAAGAACATATTGGTGTCGACGTAGCTGCCGACGAAATCCGACAGCTCGATGACCAGCTCCACCAGATCGTGCGAGCCCAAACCGAATTCGACCAGCGGCAGGTTCACGTCGATGCGCTCGGGATCCAGCGCCGCCTGCCGCGCGATCTCGAGCACCAGCCAGGACCGGATCGCCTCCGCGGACGGCGTGGCCGGATCCGCCGGGGCCGCCGCGGTGAATTCCGCTGCCGCCGTCTCCGGTTCGTAGTCGAACAGCTCGTCCTCGGGCGAACGGAGCGGACCGGCGGTGAGCGCCAGCAGCTCGCCGGACAGATACGCCGCCCGGCAGGCCGACCGCTGGATCTTCCCGCTACTGGTCTTGAAGATCGTGCCCGGCCGGATGAGCAGCACCGTGGCCAGGGTGAGCCCGTGCTCGGTCGAGACCGCACCGCGCACGGCGGCCTCGATCTCGGCCAGTTCGCCCGGATCCTCGCCGCGCACCTCGGCCACCACGACCGGCTGCTCACCGGCGGATCCGAGTTCGACGGAGAAGGCGGCGACACAGCCCGGCCGGATGCCGCCGTGCGCGGCCTCGACGGTGGCCTCGATGTCCTGCGGATAGTGATTGCGGCCGTCGACGATCAGCAGGTCCTTCCGCCTGCCGGTCACGAAAAGCTCGCCATCGGCTCGGATTCCGAGGTCGCCCGTGCGCAGGAAGCGGCCATCCACACCGGGCAGCGTCGCGCCGAACACCTCGTCGCTGGCCTGTTCGTCCCGGAAGTACCCGGCCGCCACGCTCTTTCCCGCGACCCAGATTTCGCCTTCGACGCCGTCGGCGCGCTCGATCCCGGTCTCGGGATCCACGATCGCGATGGAGATGCCCTCGACCGCCCGGCCCACGCCGACCAGCTCCCGGCGCGAGTCGTGCCCGGCGAGCTCGCGAATGACCGGCGTCTCGGTGGCGGCGGACGCGCTCACGATGAGGGTGGCCTCGGCCAGGCCGTACACCGGCTGCTGGGATTTGGCCCGGAATCCGGCCCGGGCGAAGGTATCGGCGAACTTGCGCACCGTCGCGGCCCGCACCGGTTCGGAACCATTGAACGCCACCCGCCACCGGCTCAGATCGAGCCGGTCGAGCTGCTCCGGGGTGATCTTGCGCGCGCACAGCTCGTAGGCGAAGTTGGGGCCGCCGCTGGTGTGGGCGCGGTAGGTCGAGATCGCCTGCAACCAGCGTTCGGGACGCTGCAGGAAGTGCAGCGGCGACATGAGCACGGAGTTCGCGCCGAGGTAGACGGTGTGCAGCAGTGGCGCGATGAGCCCCATGTCGTGGTACATCGGCAACCAGCTGGCGAATAGCGCGCCGTCCCAGGAGTCGGCGAACGCGCGGTCGTGCCCGAGTCCGTCGGCAATGGCCGCCTGATTGTGCAGCAGGTTCTCGTGGGTGAGCAGCACACCGCGCGGCGCGCTGGTGGAGCCGGAGGTGTACTGGATGAACGCGACCGAATCCGGGCCGAGATCCGGCTCCCGCCACCGCGATCCCTGCTCGTCGGTGATCTCGTCGGTGGCCAGCCACGGCAGGGCCGTCAGCTCGGGAATCTCGGCGCCGAGTGCGGCCGAATCGGCGACGATCCGCCGCGGCGCCAGCACCACCTCGACCTCGGCGTGCGTGACCATCCGCCGCAGCCGGCGCAGCGAGCGGTTGTCCCATTCGGGCAGCGGCGCGGGCACGGCGACCACGCCCGCCGCCAGGCAGCCCAGGAACGCCTCGGCGAACTCGGGACCCGCAGGGTACAGCAGCAGCGCTCGCTGCGGCGTCGAATCCTGAAGTGCGGCGGCGACGGCCCGGACCCGGACCCCCAGATCGGCGTAGGACAGCTCACGCACGACCCCGTCGACATCACCACTGTCCAGGAAGCGGTACACCAACTCGGTGGGCCGATTGTCGACCTGGGCGAACAGTGTTTCGACGAAAGTGTTGAGCACGAACGACATCCTCTACCAGTGAAATTCGAGATTCGGCCGGTCCTCGGGTCCCTGCCGGGCGAGGAAGTGCAGACGGCGCTTTGTGAGCGAACAGCGCCCACAACATAGCCATCTTTACCACCTGTCGCACGGCGTCCGCGAGCCCGCGGCCGCCACCCGGTGCCCCGAAAACTGGGGGCAGCACCATGCGTGACACATGTTGCTGCCGAAGCGATTTGGCGTTTGCCAGTCGACGATCTTGCAGTGAGGATGGCTACGTGTCAGACAACCCGGTATCGCTGCGGCAACTTCCCCGGCTACGCACCCGCGAGCTGGGGCGACTCGGGGCGCTGCTGCGCCCCGGCACCCACCGTTCGCCGTTGCTGGACCTCGGGAAACGGTTCGTCATCTCGCCGCCGGGCCTGCCGACCATGATGATCACCCACGACATGGACGATGTGCGCGAGGTTTTCACCAACCACGACGATTTCTCCGTCGGCCAGGTGCTGAGCCGGCTGTCCAGCCACGACCGCATGTTCGGCACGCAGACCCTCATCTTCCTCGACGGCGACGATCATCGCCGTGAGCGCAAGCTGTTCTCGCCGCCCTTCCAGAGCAAGGCACTGAAGTCCTATGAAGAGCTCATGGTCGAGGTGGTGCGGCGGGAACTGCCGAAGTGGCCGGTCGGCGAACCGTTCGAATTCCTGAAGGCCGGCTACGACCTGGCCATCGGCGTCCTGCTCGGCGTCGTCTTCGGCGATGTGGCGCCGGAGCGCCGCGACCGCCTGAAGGAGGCGATCGCCGCGTGGTTCGGCGAGATCGAGAGCCGCGGCTTCCTCGCCGTCACCCTGCTCACCCCGCTGTTCGGTGGTTGGACCCCGCCGTACCCGCCGCTGAACCGCCGCCGGGCCGAGGTGGACGTGGTCATCCTCGAGGAGATCGCCGCCCGCCGTGCGAAGCCCGCCGAGGCCGGGCGGCGGGATGTGCTGTCCCGCTACATCAATACCGATCTGGACCAGCACGATGATCCGGCGCTGGCCCGCAATATGCGCGGCGTCCTGCTCGGCGCGTACGAGACCACCGCCATCACCCTCGGCTGGATCGCCGCCATGCTGGCCGGCCACCCCGAGGCCATGGCCGAGGTGGACGCCGCCGCCGACGCGGGCGACCACGCGCGTCTGGACGCCTACCTCGATGCCGTCGTCGCCGAGACCATGCGCCTGCGACCGGTGTCCCCGTTCACCGGCCGGCGCGCACTGCGCGACACCGTGGTCAATGGCGTGCGGATTCCCAAGGGCGCCATTGTCATCGTGCCCATCCTGCTCATTCACGAATCCGAGCAGCACTATCCCGATCCGCTGACCTTCCGCCCCGAACGGTTCCTCGACGACCGTCCCAACGGCCACACCTGGCTCACCTTCGGCGCCGGACCGCACCGCTGCCTGGGGGCCCAATTCGCCCTGGCCGAGGCGCGCATCCTCTTCCGCACCGTCCTGGAACAGCGCCGCATCGCCGCCATTCCAGGCCCCCCGGAACCGCCGCGCCGCTATCACACCGGCCTCAGTCCGGCCGACAATGCCCGCATCACCCTGCTGCCCCGCGTCCGCGCGGCCGTGCCAGTGGATTGATCACTCGGAGACGTCGGCGGTGTTGGCCATGGTGTTCGCCAGCATCTCGTGGGTGCGGTAGTGACCGACCAGCACGCACAACTCCATGATCTGCCGAATCGTGAGGTGGTTCAGCAGTTCTCGCCAGGTGCCGTCGGACAGGAAGTACTCGCGGTCGAGTTCGGTGATCGCGCGGTGCAGCAGCCGCGCCCGCTCGGTGCCGGTATCGGGCGAAGGTTGCAGCAACGCACCGATTTCAACGGCATCGAGGGTGCTGACGCGTGCCATGGTGCGGCCGTACCAGCCCACAATGGTGCGGAGCGCGCGATGCGGGGCGAGCGCGGTATCGCCCGGAGTCCACGGGGTGGCGGGGTTCAATCCCGGTGCCCGCCCGCGGATTCCGGTGCGCCGCCGGCGAGGCTGTGCGCCCGTGCCCGAGCGCGGCCTGCCCAGCAGCGGTTCCGGCGGCATACCGGCGCTCTCCTCCAGCATGCCGATGAGCTCGTAATGGGCAGTGACGAAACAGATTTCCACCAACTCACGGTCACCGATCCCGAGTTCGCGCAAGCGGGCGATGGTCTCCGGGGTGATGGCGAGGTGCTCGTGCAGTTCGTCGGCCGCGCACAACAGAGCCGCCTGACGGTCGTTCCAGCGACGGTCGGCGGAACCCGCGTGCACCGAGTCCAGGAAGCCCGCGCGCTCGCGGATGCGCGCCCACAGCGCGTGCACCGAATAGTGATAGAAGTGCCCGGCATTCCAGCTGGCCCGCAGCACAAGGAGTTCCAGATCCCGGTGCCGCAGCGTCGCCAGCAGGCCCTGCCCGAATTCGGCGGGCGCTTCCAGCGCGAACAGCACCGCCAGCAGGCGCGGGTGCGCCGTGCCGATCCAGCACACCTGGGTGGAACCGGGGAACGCATAGCGCAGCCACCCCCAGCGCGGACGCAACCGTGGTTCGCGGGGTGCGGGCCAGCCCAGTCCATCCATGATCGAGACCCTCAGTTGTGCAGGTAGGTGGACAGCCACGGACCGATCATGGGACCGGCCACGAGGTCGAGCCTTCCGTCGCCGTTGAGATCGACGGCCTCCACCGATTCGACCGAGGCCGGCGCGGAATGCCATTCGGCGCGTGTGAATCTGCCCGTGCCGTCACCGCGCCACAGCGTGATATTGAGCGTGATGGAATCCGCGGCCACCATGTCCACGTGCCCGTCACCGTCGAAATCGGCCAGCGCGAGCCCGGCATTCCCCGGCGTGCCGATCGTCCAGTTCGACTGTCGCGGACCGGTTTCCCCGCCCAGCCACACATTGACCCCGCCCAGGCTGGTCACGCCGACGATATCCGGACGGCCATCGTGGTCGATATCGGCGACCCGGATGGCCTCCTGGACCAGATCCGGGGCGAGCAGCGTGCGATTCCGGCCGAAGCCCCCGGTCCCATTGCCGTACAACACATTCAGTACAACCGGGAAGCCGCTCGCCACCACGATGTCGGCATTGCCGTCGGCGTCGAAATCGGCCGTCTCCAGCCCGACGCTGGCAATCCCGGCCATGAGCGTGCTGCCGGTGAAGGTCCGGTCGCCATTGTTGCGGAACACCGCCGACGGTGTCGCCGCCACCGCGAAATCCAGCCGCCCGTCCTCGTCGAAGTCGGCCGCCCGCACCGCCCCCGGGGCGAGTCCCTGCGCGAAATACCTGCCCTGCTCGGCGAATCCGCCGAGACCATCGCCGAAGAGGACCACGAGATCGCCGAGCCCATTGGCGACGATCAGATCGAGCCGGCCGTCCCCGTCGAGGTCGGCGGCGGTGATCCCGTCCGGCACCACACCGGTGAAGAAGTGCCGCCCCGGCTCGAAAGTGCCGTCGCCCCGCCCCGCCAGCACACGAATGCCGAAGGCGCACAGATCGGTCAACGCCACATCGGCGCGTCCGTCACCGGTGAAATCACCGGTCGCAATGGCCTCCGCCGTAGGCGAGTTGCCGCAGACCGTCACCGGTACCGCGCGTTCCGGCCCGAACACCTGCCCGCCCGGATCGGACAGAGCCGTAGTCGAGGCCGCCACGTGCAGGGCGGTCGCCACCGCGCACACGGCCGCGCCGCGCTTCCACCGGCCACCGGTCATGCCCATCTCCCGGAACATCGAGTCGTGCCGCCGACTGTATGACCCCGTGCCGGCCCGCGCGTTGACGGCGCACGTCACATGGTTGGCCGAACCGGCCACAGCCCCCGAACCGGCCCCGTGCGCAGCCGGGAACGAATCAGCCGTTGTTCTCGGTGCTCGTTCCGAATCCCGCCACGAAAAGAATCCGGTCGCGATATTCGACGGAATCGAATTGGAATACTCGCAAATCCAGCTGATACTCCTCGCCGGAATCCGCCCGCCGCAGCGCCATCCATGCCGGATCGCGCCCATATCCGGCCTCACAGCTGTTCCAGATGCGCTGGAATTCCGGGCAATCGGAGAGTTCGTCGATGCTGTCGGCCCACCACTCCGGATGGTCGGACCTGCCCATGAACCCCTGGAACAGCGCCACCGTGAGCATGGCCTCGTGCTCCCATTCGACCAGCACCCGCTTCGAGCGCTCGTCCCGGAACAGCCAGCGCAGAATGCTCCCGTTGTCGAGGATCCCGCTGAAGGTCCGCCCATAGGACTCGTTGCAAGCCAGCACATTCGAGCGAGTATCGAGATAAACCGCAGGCCACGGCTCATGCCGCCGCAGCGCATCCAGCGAACTCTGCGACAGCGCCCCCCGCAGATCGTCTAGCGACGGCAGCCCCACCACATCCAGCTTGGCCAGATCGAACAAATGCCGGCGCTCCGCCGTACTCAACGGCCGCACCCCATGCAAAAACCCCGTCAACACCTCCACCACCGCATGCGTCGGCCGCCCCCGCTGCCCATTCTCCAAGTGCGTGATGTAACTGGCACTCACATTCGTGGCCGCCGCCAGCCTCTCCCGCGACACCCCCCGCTCATCCCGCAGCCGCCGCAGCACGGTCCCGAACGTCGGCTGGTAAACGCCCAAAAATCTCGACCGCCCGGAGTCGTTCCTACAAGACCCCCGAATATTATCCGCGCCCCCACCCCCACCAAACCAAATGGTCTCCAATTCGCCGCCCCAGCAACCCCGCCGATACACATCAATTAAGAGGAATAGGAGCGCCACCACAACCCGCCGGTTTGAGAGCCGATCGGTATGGGTACCTGTGAACCTGTCGTGCTGTGCGCACGGCAGGGTGGAGAAGCGCCCCCGGCAGGAATCGAACCTGCGACCTAGGGATTAGAAGGCCCTTGCTCTATCCAACTGAGCTACGGAGGCAGTGCGGGGCATCGGCGTTGATGCGGGCACCAAACACCTTGACCGAAATCGGTCTTGGTGTCCAGCGGGTTAAGTATAGCGAGCGTCCAGATCGGGAATGGGTGGTCGCCTAGCAACTGTTCGGCGCGTCGGGGCCGTTGTGCAGACCGGGGGACGGGAAACCCCAGGGGAGTCGGGACGGGTAGTCCGAACTACCCTGGGCGTATGTCGTCACCGCAGGACCCGCCCGCAGCAGCCGACGTTCGAGCTACCCGGTCGGGTTCGGGGGGGACGTTCGCGGCGATCGCCGCTGTGGGCGGAGCGGTGGCCGCCGTGACTGCGGCGCTGGTGGTGGCGTTGTCGGCGGCGCAGGCCCTGACGCTGCTGGGGATTCCGGATCCGGGGGCGCTCACCACGTACGGGCTGCCGGCGGTGCGGGCGCTCGCTGATCTTTCCGCCGCGGTGGTGGTGGGCTCGCTGCTGTTCGCAGCGTTCTTCGTGCCGCCGCAGGGCAATGGGGTGCTCGATGCCGGGGGGTATCGGGCCCTGCGACGCGCCGGGAACGCGGCGGTGGTGTGGGCGGCGTCGGCCGCATTGCTGGTGCCGCTGACATTGTCGGACACCACCGGGCAACCGGTGCTGGACAATCTGCGGCCGGAAGCGGTGTGGCGCGCGGCGAATCAGGTCGACGTGGCCTCGTCGTGGCGGCTGACCGTGTTCTTCGTGCTGGCGCTCGCGGTCGGGTGCCGGGTGGCCCTGCGGTGGGGATGGACTCCGGTGCTGCTGTGGGGGTCGATCATCTGCCTGATGCCGGTCGCCCTGACCGGGCATTCGTCCTCGGGCGGCGCGCACGACCTGGCGACCAACAGCCTGATCCTGCATCTGGTGGCCGCGTGCTTCTGGGTGGGCGGGCTGTTCGCGGTGCTGGCCTACGCCTTGCGGGACGGCAAGTACACGGCGCTGGCCACGCGGCGGTTCTCGCTCATCGCGACCATCTCGTTCGTGGTGATCGCGGCCAGCGGCGTCATCAACTCCTGGGTGCGGCTGCCGCAATTCGGCGACCTGTTCAGTACTACTTACGGGCAGTTGATCCTGGCCAAGACCGCGGCCCTGCTGGTGCTCGGGCTGATCGGCTATCTGCAGCGGCAGCGGGCGCTGCCGGATCTGGAGAAGGATCCGAGCGATCGCGCCGCACTGATCCGGTTCGCGGGCGTGGAGGCGCTGGTCTTCGCGGCCACCGTCGGCCTGGCGGTCGGTCTCGGCCGCACCCCGCCGCCGCCCCTGCTCGAGGTGCCCACGCCCGCGGAGGTGGAGATCGGCTACAACCTGGCCGGTCCGCCGACCGTCGCGCGCATCATGTTCGACTGGCGCTTCGATCTGATCTACGGAACGCTCTCGATCGTGCTGGCCGTTCTCTATCTGCGGGGCGTGGCGAGGCTGCGCACCCGCGGCGACGCCTGGCCGGTGGGGCGGACCATCGCGTGGCTGGCGGGTTGTGCCACGCTGCTGATCGCGACCAGTTCCGGTATCGGCCGTTATGCCCCGGCCATGTTCAGCGTGCACATGGGCCAGCACATGCTGCTGTCGATGCTCGCGCCCATCCTGTTCGCCCTCGGCGGCCCGGTTCTGCTGGCGCTGCGGGCGATTCAACCGGCCGGTCGCGACCAGCCGCCGGGGCCGCGCGAATGGATCCTGGCCGCGGTGCACAATCCGGTCTCGCGCTTCCTGACCCAGCCCGTGGTGGCGTCGGTCTTCTTCGTGGGCGGGTTCTACGCGCTCTACCTGGGCGGCATCTTCGACAAGGTGCTCGATTCGCACGGCGCGCACCTGATCATGAACGCGCACTTCCTGCTCAGCGGATACCTCTTCTACTGGGTGGTCATCGGCATCGACCCCAAGCCCCGGCAGGTGGAGCCGCTCACCAAGCTGGGCATGGTGTTCGGCTCGCTGCCCTTCCACGCCTTCTTCGGCATCGCGCTGATGAGCATGCAGACGGTCATGGGCGGCTGGTTCTATCGCAGCCTCGGACTGGGCTGGAACATCGACCTGTTCGACGATCAGAAGACCGGCGCCGGTCTCGCCTGGGCCAGCGGGGAGATCCCGCTCGTGGTGGTGATGCTCGCCCTGCTCATCCAGTGGTCGCGCAGCGATGACCGGATGGCCAAACGGCTCGACCGCCAAGCCGACCGTGACGACGACGCGGCGCTGGCCGCGCACAACGCCATGTTCGCCGAGCTCGCCCGGCGTGATCGAGAGGTACCCAAGTGAGTGATGTCGCCTTGACGCGGAAGGTCAAGCGGCTCTATCGATCCGACGTCCGGCGGGCACGACGCCTGCTGCACGGGCACACCCGCAAGACACCGGTTTTCCACACCGATATCCAGGGGCCGCGCGGTCCGGTCCCGGTCACGCTCAAGCTCGAGCACCTGCAGCACGGGGGCACGTTCAAGGTGCGCGGCTGCCTCAACGCGCTGTTGCAGGCCCGCGAGGACAACAGCAGCGTGGTGCTCGCCTCCGGCGGCAATGCCGGCATCGCCGCCGCCCTGGCCAGCGCCCTGCGCGGCAAGTCCTGCACCGTGGTGGTGCCCGAATCGGCCCCGCACACCAAGGTCGCCGCCATGTGGTCGCACGGCGCCGAAGTGCTGTGGCACGGAACCACTTACGCCGAGGCCCACCGCTACGCCCGGGAACTGGCCGTGGAGCGCGGGGCCATGCAGCTGCACGCCTACGACCAGCCGGCCGTCGTGGCCGGGGCGGGCGTGGTCGGGCTGGAGATCGAGGAGCAGGTGCGCGGCCGCCCGCCGGTGCTGGTGGCCGTGGGCGGCGGGGGCCTGGTGGCCGGCATCGCCATCGCGCTGGGCCTGCGCGGGCGGGTGATCGGCGTCGAACCCCAGGGCGCGCCCACCCTGCACGCCGCCCTCGCGGCGGGCCACCCCGTCGAGGTCGATGTGTCCAGCGTCGCCTCGGACGCCTTGGGCGCCAGCCGCATCGGCGATATCGCCATGGAGGTCGCCAAGCGCTATCAGGTGCGATCCCTGCTGGTCAGCGATGACGACATCGTGATGGCGCGCGAATACCTGTGGCGCGAATTCCGCATTGTGGTCGAACCGGCCGGGGCGACCGCCGTGGCGGCCATTCAGAGCGGTGCGTACGTGCCTGCCGCCGGGGAGCGGCCGGTCATCGTGCTGTGCGGGGCCAATACGGATCTCGCGACGCTGTAACCGGATTCACGCCACTGATGTGGCGGTTGTTCACATGCCGCGCGGTTGTCCACAATCCCCGGAACAGGGCTGTTGCGCGGGCCCGCCACGGGCCAAGCTGGAGGCACGAACGAATCACAGCCGAAACAGCAAGGGGGAGTGCGATGTACGAGGCGAATACCGCGGTGATCGGGCGAGTGGTCACCCATCCCACACGACGGGAATTCGGAAACGGTGACCAGGTGTTGTCCTTCAGGCTGGCCAGCACCTCACGCCGCTTCGATCAGGCCACCGGCGACTGGGTCGACGGCGGCACCCTGTATCTGACGGTAACCTGCTGGCGCAAACTGGTCGAAGGCGTCGAGTCCTCCCTCCAACGCGGCGACCCGATCATCGCCTACGGCCAACTCCGCTCCAACGAATACACCAGCCGAGACGGCGCCGAGCGCAGCGACCTGGAAATGCGCGCCCTCGCCCTCGGCCCCGACCTGGCCCGCTGCACCGCCCCGGTACAGCGCAAACACTTCGCCCCCACCACCCATCCGGACCCGGCCCCCGGGCCACGCGACGATGCGGACACTGCCGGAGAACCGGCAACTCAACACAGATAGGCTTGCCGATATGGCTGAGTTCATTTACCAGATGACGAAGGTTCGAAAGGCGCATGGCGACAAGGTCGTGCTCGACAATGTGACCTTGAACTTCCTTCCCGGGGCCAAGATCGGTGTCGTCGGTCCGAACGGCGCCGGTAAGTCGAGCGTGCTGAAGATCATGGCGGGACTGGACCAGCCGAACAACGGGGATGCCTGGCTGGCGCCGGGCGCGACTGTCGGCATCCTGCAGCAGGAGCCGCCGCTGAACGAGGAGAAGACCGTTCGCGGCAATGTCGAGGAGGGGCTCGGCGAGATCAAGGTGAAGCTGGACCGCTTCAACGAGATCGCCGAGCTCATGGCCACCGACTACTCCGATGAGCTCATGGAGGAGATGGGCAAGCTGCAGGAGGAGCTGGATCACGCCGACGCGTGGGATCTGGACTCCCAGCTGGAGCAGGCCATGGACGCCCTGCGCTGCCCGCCGCCGGAGGAGCCGGTCACCAACCTCTCCGGTGGTGAGCGCCGCCGCGTGGCGCTGTGCAAGCTGCTGCTGAGCAAGCCCGATCTGCTGCTGCTCGACGAGCCCACCAACCACCTCGACGCCGAATCGGTGCTGTGGCTCGAGCAGTTCCTGGCGAACTACCCGGGCGCCGTGCTGGCCGTCACCCACGACCGGTACTTCCTCGACAATGTCGCGGGCTGGATCCTCGAGCTCGACCGCGGCCGCACCTTCCCCTACGAGGGCAACTACTCCACCTACCTGGAGAAGAAGGCCGAGCGGCTCGAGGTCCAGGGCAAGAAGGACCAGAAGCTGCAGAAACGCCTCAAGGACGAGCTGGCCTGGGTCCGTTCCGGCGCCAAGGCCCGCCAGGCCAAGAACAAGGCGCGCCTGGGCCGCTACGAGGAGATGGCGGCCGAGGCCGAGAAGATGCGGAAGCTGGACTTTGAGGAGATCCAGATTCCGGCCGGTCCGCGCCTGGGCAATATCGTGGTCGAGGTCGACCACCTGGACAAGGGCTTCGGCGACCGCCAGCTCATCAAGGACCTGTCGTTCACCTTGCCGCGCAACGGCATTGTCGGCGTCATCGGCCCCAACGGCGTCGGCAAGTCGACGCTGTTCAAGACCATCGTCGGTCTCGAGCAGCCCGACAGCGGCACCGTGAAGGTCGGCGAGACGGTCAAGCTGAGCTATGTCGACCAGAACCGCGCCGGCATCGACCCGAACAAGACGGTGTGGCAGGTGGTTTCCGACGGCCTGGACTTCATCCAGGTCGGCAATCAGGAAATGCCGTCCCGCGCTTACGTTTCCGCATTCGGCTTCAAGGGCCCGGATCAGCAGAAGCCGGCCGGCGTGCTCTCCGGTGGTGAGCGCAACCGCCTGAACCTGGCGCTGACCCTCAAGCAGGGCGGCAACCTGATCCTGCTCGACGAGCCCACCAACGACCTCGACGTCGAAACCCTGTCCTCGCTGGAGAACGCCCTCGAGAACTTCGCGGGCTGCTCGGTGGTCATCTCCCACGACCGCTGGTTCCTGGACCGCACCTGCACCCACATCCTGGCCTGGGAGGGCGACGGCGACAACGACGCCAAGTGGTTCTGGTTCGAGGGCAACTTCGAGGCCTACGAGGCGAACAAGATCGAGCGGCTGGGTCCGGAAGCGGCGCGTCCGCACCGGGTCACCCACCGCAAGCTCACCCGCGGATAGCTCGAACCGATATCCGCACCGGGCCCGCGGGGTCCGGTCTCAGCCCGGCTCGCGCGGGGATGGCGCTCGTCATCCCCGCATCGGCCGGGAGTCGATAGCTGGACAGCTCGACGTTTGCCAGAGGGCTCTTCCATGTCTTCAGAGTGAACGGCTATCGAGGAGCGAACTCGTCGATTTCGCGTACGCATTTGTGCGTGAAATCCGTTTTGGTGCAAGGTTTGTCGTACTCGACCTGGCGATTCCGCGTGGCATCGGCAATCGCCGAACCGTCCGGTTTGTCCGGAGTGTGCGACGCGGGCGCGGCATTGGCAAGAACTCAGCCCGGCACATCCGCCGCTCAGCTACTCTCGGACCCGGCGTCACTTTGTTACGGAACCGAATCCCAGGAGTTGGCGAAAATGACGGTCTCGTCCGAATTGTCCAGCGCGGCGTGGGCTGCGAGTTTGCCCGCCTCACTGCGCGGCAATCTGGTTTCCCTCGAGGAGGCGTACTTCCGTCACGTCGACGCCGGGGACGCGGACTGCGCCATTCCGGCCACCTCCACCCAGATCTTCCGCTGCCACGTCGATCTCGCCATGCGCCGCACCCCCGGCATTGCGAACGTGCGAGTGCACCACCCCGATGACGAGTCCGGCCTCGGCGCCGCCGTGCAAATGGTCACCGACGATATGCCGCTGCTGGTGGAATCGGTCACCTCCTCGCTGAGCCGCATGGGCGTCAGCGTGAGCGAGGTGGTGCACCCCATCTTCGAGGTGACCCGCGACGGCGAGGGCGCGCTCGAGACCGCCGTCCCGCACGAGGTGGACGGCAACGGCGCCACCGGATTACGCGAATCCTGGATGCACGTGCAGCTGCATCCCTCCACCAGCCGCGACCTGCTGGAGCGGGTCGGCAGCACCCTCACCGACGTGCTCACCGACGTGCGCCGCGTCATCGAGGACACCGAGGCCATGCGCGAGGCGCAGGCCCGGGTGGCCGAGCAGCTCGAGGCGGCCGCCAAGAACGGCACATCTCCTTTCAGCGCAACCGATCTCGGCGATTGCGCCAATCTGCTGCGCTGGCTGGCCGACGGGAACTTCACCGTGCTCGGCTACGCCCGCTACGAGCGCACCACCGTCGAGGGGCAGGCGAAGTCGGTCATCCTGCCCGAAACCAGCCTCGGCGTGCTGCAGCCCCGGGTGGGCACCGACTTCCGGGTGCCCGACAACAGCGGCGACCAGCCGCTGCTCATGCTCACCCAGGGCCTGGTGCCCGCCACCGTGCACCGCGCGGTCTACCCCTACTTCGTGGGCGTGGCCGAGATCGACGACTCCGGCGCCCTGCTCGGCGAGCACCTGTTCATCGGCGTCTTCACCGTCAATGCCCTGCACGAGAACGTGCTCGACATTCCGGTCATCTCGCGGCGGGTGCGCTCCATCATCGAGGCCAGCGGCTTCGATATGGACTCCTTCTCCGGTCAGGAGATGCTCGAGGTCATCCAGTCCTTCCCGCGCACCGAACTGTTCTCCTCCGATGGCGAGACCCTGCGCCGCACCGCCAGCGCGGTCCTGAATGTCGGTATGCGCCGCCAGGTTCGGCTGTTCATGCGTATGGACGGCTACGGCCGCTTCGTGGCCTGCATGGTCTACCTGCCGCGCGACCGCTACACCACCCGGGTGCGCCTGGAGATGCAGGACATCCTGATGCGCGAACTGGGCGGCGTCTCCATCGACTACTCGGCGCGCGTCTCCGAAAGCGACCTGGCCAGTGTGTATTTCACGGTGCGCCTGCCCGATGAGGGCGGCGCCGCCGACACCACCGAACCGAACCGGCTGCGCATCCAGCATCTGCTCGCCGAGGCCAGCCGCACCTGGGAAGACCACCTGCGCGATGAGACGGCGACCTCCAACGTGCTCGATCCGGCCATAGCCGAGCGCTACGCCGACGCCTTCCCGGAGAGCTACAAAGAAGACTTCCCGGCCGGGCGCGGCCTGGCCGATATCGTCCGGCTGCAGGGCCTGCAGGACGGCGGCATCGATCAGTACCTGTATCGGGATGCCGACTCCGAGCCCGGCTCGTGGCGCTTCTCCCTCTACATCGGCGGCAAGGGCATCTCGCTGAGCCAGGTCCTGCCGGTGCTGCAGAGCCTGGGCGTGGAGGTCATCGACGAACGCCCGCACGAGCTCGAGCTCGACGGCGGGCCCGAACAGTGGATCTACGACTTCGGCCTGCTGGCCCGGCCGGAACTGCTGCGCAGCGCCCTGGACCAGAGCATGGACGCCCAGCTGGTGGAGTCCTCCGCGCGGCTGAACGTGCTCGACGAACAGGTGCGCGGCCTGCGGGAAGGCTTCACCGAGGCCTTCGAGGCGCTCTGGTACGGCCGCGCCGAGGCCGACAGTCTCAATGAGCTGGTGCTGCGCGCCGGGCTGCACTGGCGCTCGGTCTCGATCCTGCGCGCCTACGCCAGATACCTGCAGCAGGCGGATTTCCCCTACTCCCAGGCGAATATCGCCCGCGTCCTGCTCGCCTACCCGGATGTGGCGCGGCTGTTCGTGGACCTGTTCGCCGCCGTCTTCGATCCGGACTCCGCCGACGAGAGCCACGCCAAGGATCTGGAAGCGGCCGTGCGCCGCCGCATCGACGATGTGGTGAGCCTGGACGCCGACCGCATCCTGCGCGCCATCCTGAGCCTGATCAAGGCGACGCTGCGCACCAACTACTACGTCACCGATGCCGAGGGCCGGTCGCGGGATTACCTGTCGTTCAAGGTGGAACCGCATCAGATCGCCGAACTGCCCAGGCCGCGGCCGCAATTCGAGATCTTCGTGTACTCCCCGCGGGTCGAGGGCGTGCATCTGCGCTTCGGCCCGGTCGCGCGCGGCGGGCTGCGCTGGTCGGACCGCCTCGAAGACTTCCGCACCGAGATCCTGGGCCTGGTCAAGGCGCAGGCGGTGAAGAACGCTGTCATCGTGCCGGTCGGCGCCAAGGGCGGTTTCGTGGTGAAGCAGCCGCCGGCCGCCACCGCGGACCCGGTCACCGACCGGCAGGCCTTCCAGGCCGAGGGCGTGGCCTGCTACCGCACTTTCATCTCCGGCCTGCTCGATGTCACCGACAATGTGGACCGCGCGACCGGCGAGGTCATCCCGCCCGCGCGGGTGCGCCGCCGCGACGGTGACGATACCTATCTGGTGGTCGCCGCCGACAAGGGCACCGCCACCTTCTCCGACATCGCCAATGGCGTTGCGCGGCAATACGGTTTCTGGCTCGGCGATGCCTTCGCCTCCGGCGGCTCGGCCGGCTACGACCACAAGGCCATGGGCATCACCGCCCGCGGCGCGTGGGAGAGCGTGAAGCGGCACTTCGCCGAAATGGATATCGACACCCAGAGCGAGGATTTCACCGTCGTCGGCATCGGCGATATGAGCGGCGACGTCTTCGGCAACGGCATGCTGCTGTCGGAGCACATCCGCCTGGTGGCGGCCTTCGACCACCGCCACATCTTCCTGGACCCGAATCCGGATGCGGTGAGCTCCTTCGCCGAACGGACGCGCATGTTCGCGCTGCCGCGCTCGTCCTGGGCCGACTACGACCGCTCGCTCATCAGCGAGGGCGGCGGCGTGTGGGACCGCACCGTGAAATCCGTCCCCATCAGCGAGCAGGCCCGCGAGGCGCTCGGGCTGGCCGCCGACGTGACGGCGCTGTCGCCGCCGGAGCTCATGCGCGCCATCCTGAAATCGCCGGTGCAACTGCTGTGGAACGGCGGCATCGGCACCTACATCAAGGCGAGCACCGAGACCAATGCCGAGGTCGGCGACAAGTCCAATGACGCGGTCCGGGTGAATGCGAACGAGTTGCGGGTCAAGGTCATCGGCGAAGGCGGCAACCTGGGCGCCACCGCACTGGGCCGCATCGAGTTCTGCCGGCACGGCGGCAAGATGAACACCGACGCGCTGGACAACTCGGCGGGCGTGGACTGCTCCGACCACGAGGTCAATATCAAGGTGCTGCTGGACGGCGTGGTCTCCAGCGGCGAGCTGCCGGAGAACGAGCGAAATCCGCTGCTGGCCTCCATGACCGACGAGGTCGCGGCGCTGGTGCTGCAGGACAATGTGTCCCAGAACTATCTGATGGGCATGTCGCGGGCCGAGGCGCCGCGCATGCTCAATGTGCACATGCGCGTCATCGACGATCTGGCGGACCGGCGCGGCCTGGACCGCGAACTGGAGGCGCTGCCCAGCGATATCGAGATGAAGCGGCGCATGGAGGAGGGCACCGGGCTCACCTCGCCGGAGCTGTCCAATCTCATGGCGCACGTGAAGCTTTCGCTCAAGACCGACCTGCTGGCCAGCGATCTGCCCGACACCGCCTACTTCTCCGCGCGGCTGGTGCAGTACTTCCCGACGCCGCTGCGCAATCGATTCGGGGCCGCCATCAAGCGGCACCGGCTGCGGCGCGAGATCACCACCACCATGCTGGTGAACGAGGTGGTGGATCTGGGCGGCATCACCTACGCGCACCGGCTCAACGAGGAGATCGGCGCCACCGCCTCCGATGCCGTGCGGGCCTTCACCGCCGCGACGCAGATCTTCGGACTGCACACCATCTGGGAGCGCATTCGCGCCGCGGAGATCTCCACGAGCATGAAGGACGCGCTGGAACTGGAGACCAAGCGGACCCTGGATCGCGCCTCGCGCTGGCTGCTCAACAACCGGCCGCAGCCGATTGCGGTGGGCGCGGAGATCCACCGCTATGCCACCGAGGTGCACCGGCTCGCGCCCAAGGTGCCGGGCTGGCTGCGCGGGCATCACATCGACACCTTGAACGTGCAGTCGCAGGCGATCATCGGCAAGGGCGCGCCCACCGAGCTGGCGACCGAGGTGTTCGGGCTGCTGAATCTCTTCCCGCTGCTGGATGTGATCGATATCGCCGATATCACCGATCGCCGCGGTGAGGAGGTGGGCGCGCTGTACTACGCGCTCAATGACCACCTCAAGATCGACTGGCTGTTGCAGGCGGTCAGCCACCTGGAACGCGGTGATCGCTGGCATGCGCTGGCCCGGCTCGCGCTGCGCGACGACATGTACGGATCGCTGCGCTCGCTGACCCTCGACGTGCTCTCCGCCGGCGACCCGGAGGAGACGGCCGAGGAAAAGATTGCATACTGGGAGTCGAAAAATCAGTCCCGGCTGGGGCGCGCGCGTAGCGCCCTCTCGGAACTGTTCGAATCCGGAACCCACGACCTGGCCACGCTGTCGGTTGCGGCGCGGCAGGTGCGCAGCATGGTGAGCGGGGTGGGTGCGCAATCGGAGGTACCGCGTTGACCAGTGTCGGTTCGCTGAACGGGCATAGCAAGTCGCTGGATGTGCAGAGCACGTCTTTGGAAGAGCAGGCGTTCGGCACGCCCAAGCGCTTCCACACCAAGGTCGAGGTGCGCTGGTCGGATATGGACGCCTTCCAGCACATCAACCATGCCCGCATGGTGACCTTGCTGGAGGAGGCCCGGATTCCGTGGCTGTTCCTCGACGACCGGCCCACCGTCGGCCTCAAGTCCGGCTGCGTGCTGGCCGATCTGCGGGTGCAGTACAAAGGCCAGCTGCGGCACGAGGATTCGCCGCTCGACATCTCCATGTGGGTCGAGCGGCTGCGCGCCGTGGACTTCACCGTCGCCTATGAGGTGCGTGCCGCCGCGGCCGCACCCGACTCCCCGCCGGCGGTGATCGCCTCCACCCAGCTCGCCGCCTTCGATATCGACACCCAGCGCCTGCGCCGCCTCACCACCGAGGAACGCGACTACCTGTCGCTGTGGCTGAACGACTGAGGCGAGTCCCGCGACAGTGACGTCCGAACTCACCCTGCACATCCCGGATCCGGCGGAACGGGAGAACCTGGCCACCTTCGTCTCGCACGCGATGCGCCTGGACCCGGCCGCCGTCATCCGGCTGCGCCGCCGCGGCGACCGTTACGTATCCGCCTGGGCCGCCACCGGTTTCGAGGCGCTGGCGGTGCGCACGGTCGTCGGCTCCCTCGGCACCGACGATGTCACCGTCGGCGGCGATATCGTCCTGTCCCGCCTGCACGGGCCCGAGCCCGGCGCACCGCTGGAGCTGGGTTACCGCATGGACTCGGCTTGGCGTTCGGCGCTGCCGCCCGAGTCCGGGTTCGTCCACGTGGACGACGTCCCGGCCCGCATGCTCGTCGAATTGGCCGAGCGCGGAGCGGAATTGGCGCAGGAGCACTCCGCCGGTCACGGGCCGCCCGCCTCCCTGCTGGACCAGACCGTGCTCACCGTCTCCAATGCCGGGGAGAGCGTCGAAGTCCCCATGCGCGTCGTCTTCGCGCTCGCCGCAATGGATTTCATCCCGCACGGCGGCGAGAAGACCGACTCCCGCCGCATCTCGGTGGACGAGATCGTCCGGGTCCGCGCCGCCCGCACCTGGCTGCGCCTGGACGCCCGCTACGGTTCCGTGGCGCGCCGCCGCGGCCCGGGCCTGCCGCTCCTGACCAGCTGAGGCGCTAGATCTCCGGCGGGCGCGGACGGGGATGGCCGTCTTTCATGCCCTGGAATCCGGCCACCCCCTGCGTGGCCACATTCTCCGATTCCCCGCGCCCGCGCCGGCTTCCGCTGTAGGCCCACTCGCGCACCGCCGCCACCGCGCGCGGCAGCAGTTCCACCTCCGGCGGCATATTCCGGACCGGGTCGAAGAATCCGGGCGCCGCCTGTTCGCCGATCTCGGGTTCGGCAATGGTGATCTCGGCCAGTGTGCGCATGGGGCCGGTGCGCGGTGCGGCCGCGAGGGTGAACCCCAGCCGCTGCCGCTTCAAATGCGCCTGCAGCGCCGCCAGCGACGATGTTTCCGGTTGCGCCCCATCGGGTTCGGCGAATATCCATTCGACGGGCCCCTGCTCGAACCGGTAGGCCATGAGGCTGCCGTAGCTGGCGCTCGCCCAGCCGCGCGCCGGTTGGATCAGGAATCGGCTCCACGGTCCGGTGCCGGTGGTGGCCAGCACGAGATCCCAGGGCCGGTTGTGCCGGTCCAGCACCCGCAGAGCCAGGCCCAGCGCGTCGGGGAGATCGGCGGGCAGTCCGATGCCCTTCGAAATCCGTGCCAGCACAGGACGATCCGCGCTTCCCAATAGGTGCTTGTACTCGCCGTCGACGGCATGCAGCGCACCCGTCAACGGGAGCCCGGCCGGATGGAACACCCGATTGCGGCGCACCCACGCCCCGCCGGCGAATACTCCACGCACGATTCGGTCGGGAATAGCCATGAATCTGCACCTCTTCGTTTGCTCGGCACTTCGCCTCGCAATACCCGTGTGCGGCCGGGTGAACCCTGGGCGCGGCGGTGTCCGGCCCGTCGCGGTGGTCGCCGCGGGTCAGTGCAGACCGAGTAGTCGCAGGCCCGCGGTGGTGACGGCGGCGGCCAGAATCACCGCGAGCAAGGGCGCTTTACGCCAGGCCAGCACGGCGGCGACGAGAACGCCTGCGGGGAGCGCGATTCCGACTCGATGGTCGCCGGAGGGGATGAGCGTGGTCACGGCCAGGGCGGTCAGCAGGACCACCGAGGCGATTTCCAGGAGTTTGACCGTACGGGCGGAGACCTTGACCCGGCTGCGCAGGACGGGCCCGGCGAAGCGGAAGGCATAGGTGCCCACGGCCAGGGCGCACACCCCCAGCAACAGGGCCTTCGTCATGCGGGAACCTCGCTCGACGGCTCGTCGGCCTTGTCGCCCCGGCGGGCGACCAGCAATACCGCGGTGAGAGCCAGCAGGACCGGGAGCCCCGCGCCCAGGAAGGGCGTCGTCACCGCGGCGACCGCCGCACCGGTCAGGGCCGCGACACGCGTCTGCGGATCGCTCAGGGCCGGAATGACCAGGGTGATGAGGACGGCCGGGAAGACGGCGTCCAAGCCGAAGGCATTGGGGTCGGGAACGATCGAGCCCAGCAGCGCGCCGATCGCCGCGCCCATCGGCCAGGCCGCCACCACCGCCAGGCCGCAGAGCCAGTAGGCGGCGCGCCGCCGGTCCCGGTCGGGCTGGGACAGCGCCATGGCGACGGATTCGTCGTTCATGATCTGGGTGCCGACGAGACGTCGCCAGCCCGTCCCGACGACATCGGGGACCGACAGGCCGTAGGGGAGATGCCGGGCATTGACGAGCAGGCCCGCCAGCACCGCGGCGATGAGGCCGCCGCCCGCGGTGACAATGCCGATGAAGACGAACTCGGAGCCGCCGGCGACGACCGCGAGGCTGAGCAGGATGGGCAGCCAGGCCGGCAGCCCGGACGTGACGGCCGTCGCCCCGTAAGAGACGCCGATCATGGCGACTGCCAGGCAGATCGCCGCGATACCGGTCAATACACCCCGATCCAGTGTTCGCCATATCGAACGCATGTTGTCTATATTGAACGCATCGAGTCCGAATAGTCAAAGGGGTGCGGCAGCGAGCCGGTACTGTGTGAACCCATCATGATCCACGATGAGAGCCCTCCGACCACCTCGCCGCAGGAGGCGATCGCGGCCGCCCTGCGCCGGGAGCGCGCCCGCTCCGGGCTGTCGCTCACCGAGGTGGCCAAACGGGCGGGCATTGCCAAATCCACGCTGTCCCAACTGGAGTCGGGATCCGGCAATCCCAGCATCGAAACGCTGTGGGCGCTGTGCCTGGCGCTCGGTATCCAATTCTCGCAACTACTGGATCCGCCGCGGCCGCAGGTGCAGGTGATCCGGGCCGGCGAGGGCGCGGAACTGGCTTCGGCGCAGGCGGAGTACCGGATCACGCTGCTGTCGGCCGCGCCGTCGAACGTCCGGCGCGACATCTACCGCATGACCGCCGAACCCGGGCAGCCCCGCCGCTCCGATCCGCATGCGCGGGGCGTCACCGAGCACGTGATGCTGTGCGCGGGCCACGCCAATGCCGGCCTCGCCGCGTCGCCGGTGGAACTGCGGCCGGGGGATTACATCTGCTATCCGGGTGACGAACCGCACGTCTTCGAGGCGCTCGAACCCGGCACCTGGGCCATGCTCATCAGCGAATACAGCTGATCCCGGCCGGGCGAGCGCGCACGGCATAGCGAACGTTCGGCATATCGGCCGACGAACTCTCGGAAGCCGAGTGCGGCGGACTAGGCCGCACCCTCACCGAGGTACTGCAACCAGGTCGGGTCCAGCTCCGAGCTGGCCGAGAGCAGTCGCCAGTGTGGGCCCTTGGGCGATTCCAGGGGATGCACCAGGGTCCAGCCCAGTTCGCTCAGCAGCTTGTCCGCCTTGCGATGGTTGCAGGGCGCGCAGGAGGCGACGCAGTTCTCCCAGGTGTGCGGCCCGCCGCGGCTGCGCGGAATCACATGGTCGATGGTTTCCGCCTTGCCGCCGCAATAGGCGCAGCGATACCGGTCGCGGTGCATGAGCGCCGCGCGGGTCATCGGGACGCGAGCGCGGTAGGGGACACGCACGTAATTGCGTAGTCGGATGACCGAGGGCAATGCCACCGAGGTGCCGGCGGAATGCACGACCGGGCCCTCGGGATTGTCGTGAACGGTATCGGCCTTGTCGCAGATCAGCAGCACGATGGCGCGGCGCGCGGACAGGGCGGTGAGAGGTTCGTAGGTGGCGTTCAACAGCAGGACGCGGCGTTTGGCCCAGCTGGAACCGGTGGAGACTTCGGGCGGGCGATGCGCGTGATGATCATGATGCGCACCCGGATGATGGTCGGACAAAACATGCAGCGGAATGGCCCCCGACCCACGATTGTGGACGTCGGCGGGCTGGAGTTGTCGATGTGTCCGCGCCTCATGCCTGGCGCTGTGCCGCTGCTTCATGGGCATACCCCGAATCCGTATTCGTCCGATGGGTGCTTCGTCTCGGCAGACTGCCACCCAGTTGACCATGGAAGTCCGCAGAATGCACGGTGATTTTGCAGATTCTCGGGCACAAACGGGTGAACAGGACGTGACCTGGGGCGTCGTACCCGTGCCGGTCGCGCAGCGGGGGGTATACGAGAGGCCGCCACGTTGGTGCGCGGCGGCCGCGAACGCCGAAGTGAGGGACGCGACGGGCCGCGATCGCGGACTGTGGGCACAATGGAGCCGTGACTTCCGGTGAGCAGACGACGACATCCTTCTATGACGCGGTGGGCGGGGCCGCGACCTTCGATCGGATCGTCGCGGCCTTCTACCGGGAGGTCGCGGCCGACGAGGTGTTGCGACCGCTGTACCCCGAGGAGGATCTCGGGCCCGCCGAGCGGCGGCTGCGGATGTTCCTGGAGCAGTACTGGGGCGGGCCGCGGACCTATGGCGAGGAGCGGGGGCATCCGCGGTTGCGGATGCGGCATCACCCGTTCAAGGTGGGGCCGATCGAGCGGGACGCCTGGTTGCGGGCCATGCACATCGCGGTGGCCGAGATCGAGCCGGAGGTGCTCGACGATGCCCATCGCAAGCAGCTGCTCGACTACTTCGAGATGGCCGCCAATTCGCTCATGAACTCGCCCTTCTGAATTCATTGCGCAGAAGGTGAAGCCGCCCAGACGGTTTCCGGTGCGATCGCGACACCGCTGACGATTTGCTGAAACTGGACAAGTGTCGTCTTTGCGGCCCCGGGCGGCGGTGTGCTTTGGCACCATTACGACTGTGACCGAAACATCCGCCGGGCCGGGGGCCGCGGCTGCGCAGGCAATGCCGTGGTGGCGATCGGCCGTCTTCTATCAGGTGTATCCCCGCTCGTTCGCGGACTCCGACGGCGACGGCGTCGGAGATCTCGGCGGGTTACGCGAAAAGCTCGGGTATCTGGAGCTATTGGGGGTGGACGCGCTGTGGATCTGCCCGATCATGCGCTCGCCCATGGCCGACGGCGGTTACGACGTGTCCGATCCGCGCGATGTGGACCCGCTCTTCGGCGGTATCGCGGCGCTGGACGAGGTCATTGCCGAGGCGCACGACCGGGGGATCCGGGTCACCATGGACCTGGTGCCCAATCACAGCAGCGATCGGCATCCGTGGTTCCGGGCCGCGCTGCGGGCCGGGCCGGGCAGTCCGGAGCGGGCCCGGTACTTCTTCCGCGACGGGCGCGGCCCGGATGGTTCTGTGCCGCCGAACAATTGGCCCAGCATCTTCGGCGGGCCGGCGTGGACCCGCGTCATCGAGGCGGACGGCCGGCCCGGGCAGTGGTATCTGCACATCTTCGCGCCCGAACAACCCGACCTGAACTGGGAGAATCCGGAGGTCGCCGCCGATTTCGAGCAGACCATGCGATTCTGGCTGGATCGCGGGGTGGACGGGTTCCGCATCGATGTCGCGCACGGCATGGCCAAGCCCGAGGGGCTGCCGGATATGGCCAACCCGAACTCCAAGATGTTCGGCCACGACGATGAGGACCCGCGCTTCAACAACCCCGGCGTGCACGAACTGCACCGCAAGATCCGCAAAGTCATGGACGAGTACCCGCACGCGGTGGCCATCGGCGAGGTGTGGGTGGACGACAACACCCGCTTCGGCGAGTACGTGCGACCCGATGAGCTGCATCTGGCGTTCAACTTCCGATTAGCCGAGACGCCTTTCCACCCGGACCGGATTCGGGAGGCCGTCGACCATTCGCTGTGCGCGGTCACGACGGTGGGCGCCAGCCCCACCTGGACGCTGTCCAATCACGATATCGAGCGCGAGGTCACCCGCTACGGCGGCGGCCCGGCCGGATTCGCGCGGGCGCGGGCCCTGATCCTGCTGGAGCTGGCCCTGCCGGGCAGCGTATTCGTCTACAACGGTGCGGAATTGGGCCTGCCCAATGTCGACGACCTGCCCGAGGCGGCCTTGCAGGATCCGGTGTGGGAGCGCTCCGGCCACACCGAGCGCGGCCGCGACGGGTGCCGGGTGCCGCTGCCGTGGGAGGGCGCGCAGCCGCCGTTCGGGTTCACCGCCGGCCGCCCCTGGCTGCCCATGCCGCCGTACTGGGCGCAGCTGACGGTGGAGCGGCAGCTCGAACGACTGGATTCCATGCTGTCGCTGTATCGGATGGCCATCGAATTGCGGTCCATGCGCCCGGAATTCCGCGGTCCGAGCCTGGAGTGGTACGGCAGCCCGCCCGGCTGTCTGGCCTTCCGGCGCGGCGGCGGACTGCTGTGCGTGCTGAACGCCACCGACGCTCCGATTCTGCTGCCCGCCGGCGAAGTGTTGCTGGCGAGTGCTCCTATTACCGCTAGAAAACTTCCGGCAAACTCTACGGCCTGGCTGATTTGACCGGGAACGCGACGACACGAGCGTGGGCTCGCTCACCGGTCTAGGGTGACGATCCGGGCATCGATTACCGTTGTGCCGTGAGCATTCTCCAGACAGTGCTGATCTATGTCGGCATCCCGGTTGCGATCTATCTGGTGATCGCTGGATTGTCGTTCCTCGGCAAGCCGCTGCCCGGCAAGAAGCCGGACCACTACGAACTCGGACAGCAGTGGACCCAGCCACCGGTGCTGTGGAGCGCGACCGACGAGGTGACCGGCGCCGGTCATCACGATATTGCTGAGTCGTCGCATGGCAATCATGCGGCTATCGAATCCGCCGAGGCGGACCTGATCGGAGGCCGGGCAAGTGGCAAGTTCTAATTGGCCCGCGGTGAACGCAGCCGACCTACCGCACGGCTACGCCATCACCACCAGCGGACGCGTATCCGGCGTGCACGAAGCCGGCGACGTCTTCAACGAGGTGCCCTTCACCGATCGTGAGCGCCTGCTCATGGACAACGCCCTCACCGACGCCACCCGCGCCACCAAGGTGCGCTTCAACATCTTCATCGGCGACCTCGGCGCGGACTCCGCCTCCGGCGCGGACGCCGTCTTCCCCGGAACCCCCGAGGCGGCCCGCTCCGTCCTCATCGCCGTGGACCCCAACACCGGTTCCGTCGAGGTCCGTTCCGGCCGTGACGTCGCCGAGCGCGCCAACGACCGCGTCTGCCAGCTCGGCGCCACCGCCGCGCTGAGCTCCTTCCGCCAGGGCGACCTGATCGACGGACTCGTCTCCGCCGTGCGCGTCATGGCCGCGGCCATCGGGCGAGTCTGACAACTCTCGTAGGGCTCTCAGGGGTTTCACCCCTGAAACCCCCGGGAAAAGGGTGAATTCAGGGGCTTCGCCCCTGAAACCCCGCAGGAGAGTGGGCGATACGGGATGCCCGGCTCCCGCCGCTCCGTGCGGGGCGGGTTGTACGCCCAGAGCGTAACTGGGGCTCGGGGGTGGGCCCGGCGATCTAGGCTCGGGGTATGTCCGAGCCTGCTGTTCCGGCCGTGCCGGAGTTTCCGCGTCTGCGTTCGATTCCCGGTGGGCGCGAAGAGAGGCCGCGGGAGCGGGTGGTGGGGGAGCCGTTGTGGCGGGAGGTGCTGGGGGAGCGGCTGCGGGCGTTGCGGCAGGAGCAGGGGGAGAAGCTCAGTGAGACGGCGGGGCGGGCCGGGATTTCGCCGCAGTATCTGTCCGAGGTGGAGCGCGGGCGCAAGGATCCGTCCAGTGAGATGATCTCGAATCTTGCGGGGGCGCTGGGGACCACGCTGGGGGAGCTCACCGGACAGGTGGCCGATGAGCTGCGCCGTCAGCGGATGGCTTTGATTTCCCGGCCGCCTGCGCATCATCGGCCTGCGGGGCCGGTGCTCATGGCCCTCGCCGCTTGAGTCACGCCGAGAGGGAACCGGTGGCGGCGTTTGTCGAGAAGAGGCCGCCACCAGTTCCCGGTCGGTGATGTTTCAGTTCATTCGCGGGGGCCGAGGATCTGGTCGACGAGGCCGTAGTCCAGGGCCGTTTGGGCGGTGAAGACGCGGTCGCGGTCGGTGTCGCGGCGCAGGGTTTCCAGGGATTGGCCGCTGTGCTTGGAGAGGATCTGCTCGATTTCGGCGCGCATGCGGACGATTTCATCGGCTTGGATGATGAGGTCGGGGATGGTGCCGCGGCCGCTGGCGGCGGGCTGGTGCAGGACCACGCGGGCGTGCGGGAGCATGGTGCGGCGGCCGGGCGAGCCACCCGCCAGCAACACCGCGCCCACCGCGATCGCCTGGCCGACGCAGGTGGTGACCACGGGGGAGTTGATGTGCTGCATGGTGTCGTAGACGGCGAGCATGGCGGACAGGTCGCCGCCCTCGCAGTTGATGTAGAGGTTGATGTCCTGGCCGGGGCTGTCGGCGTCCAGGTGCAGGAGCTGGGCGATGAGGGCATTGGCCACGCCGGAGTCGATGGGGGTGCCCAGGTAGACGATGCGCTCGGTGAGCAGGTGCGAGTACACGTCCATGATGCGTTCGCCGCGCGGGTGCTGGGCGATGACATTGGGGATGGTGTAGCTGGTCATCAGGAGATACCTACCTTGTGACGCTGGGGGACGACCTGCCAGAAGGAATCGACGATGGCATCGATGAATCCGTACTCGCGGGCCTCGGTGGCGGTGAACCAGCGATCGTGCAGCGAATCCTCGAAGATCTGGTCGTAGGACTGCCCGGTGTCCTCGGCGATGAGACCCAGGACGGTCTGCACGGTATGGCGCAGATCGCTGGCCTGGACCTCCACCTCGACGGCGCTGCCGCCGATGCCGGCCGAACCCTGATGCATGAGAATCCGGGCGTGCGGCAGCGCGAACCGCTTGCCGGGAGATCCGGCCGACAGCAGGAATTGCCCGGCGCTGCAGGCCAATCCGAGCGCCAGCGTGGATACCTCACAGGGCACCAGGCGCATGACATCGCGAATGGCGAGCATGGCCGGCACCGAACCGCCCGGCGAGTGGATCCACAGCGAGATCCCCGCCTCCGGATCCTCGGTCGCCAAGGTGAGCAGCTGCGTCATGAGCAGTGCGCCATTGTCGTCGTCGAGCGCGCCGTCGAGGACCAGAATCCGTCGGCTGAACAGTTGTTCGCGTGTGCGCCAGTTGAACATCGGCTTGTTGTCTCCCATGCACCCACCGTGCCGCAGCGGCCTCCCGGATTTCGCCCCACGCTGCTGTGAGCGGATCCGCTCACAGCAGCGTGGGGCGAAACCGCAGTTCAGCGCGTGGTCCGATGATTTTTCCCGGTGCGGTCCGTCTGCATCGATGACGCGCATCGACCTGGGAGGTACCCGTGGACCCCGAGCTGATCCCGACCTGGATTCGAACCGAGCGACTCGAGCTCGCCGACTTCCTGGACGACCTGACCGCGGCCGAATGGCGGCAGCCCTCACTGTGCGACGGCTGGACGACGCACGAGGTGCTCGCGCACATCACGCTGTCCAATCGGGAAACGGTGTGGGACACCGTGAAAGGAATCGTCCGCGCCCGCTTCGACTGGAACCGGATGACGGCCGATCAAGCCCGTGACCGCGCCGCGTCCTATACACCGGCGCAGCTGCTCGGCCAGCTGCGCGAAGCCGCGGGCACCATGAAGCGCGCACCGGGTGCGAGCCCGCTGGATCCGTTGGTGGACATCATCGTTCACGGCCAGGACATCGCCCGGCCGCTCGGCCGCACCTGGCGCACCCCTGTCGCCCGCGTGCTCCCCGCCCTGGACCAGGTTCTGGCCAGCCGCTTCTACGGCGCACCCAAGCGGGTGCGCGGATTGCGCTTGAGCGCCACCGATGCCGACTGGACCTACGGTGACGGCCCGGATGAACTCAGCGCCTCCGCTATCGATCTTCTGATGCTGGCGACCGGCCGGCTCCCCGTCGCGACGGTGCGTCCGCCGGCATAGCGCCGCACGGCTCGGCCAGCCCGCTCATCATGGCGGCGGCCCAGCAGGCGTAATCGTGCCCACCGGTGTAAACCTGCAACCGGCTTCGAAAACCTCTGTCCGACAACATGTCCTGGAGCCGGTGCAAATGCTCGGTGAGCAGCCCTTCATTCGATCCGGCGTCGATCAGGATGCGCACCGGTCCCACCGCCGCCGCTCCGAACTGCTCGAACAGCCACGAGTTCGAACTGTCGGTGTAGGTATTCGGATTCACACTCCCGTCGGGCCGCCACCACACCGACGGCGACTGCGCCAGCACGGCACCGTACACCTGCGGTGTCCACAGCGCGGCAGCCAGCGCCGTGAGCCCACCGAGGCTCTGCCCGCACAGCATTCGCCGCTCGCGGCCCGCCCACCGCACACCCGAGGACTCGGCGAACGGTATGAGCTCGTCCGCCAGCATCCGAACGAACCGCCGATTCGCGCCCAGCTGCCGCATCCGATCCTGCGGTGCCGCAGGCGATTCCACGCCGATGACGCCGACGGGTGCGCATCGGCCCGCACGTATCGCCGCGTCGATCGCGGCGGGCACATTGAAATCATCGAACCAGCGCTGCGCATCGAGCAGAACCAGCATCGCAAGCCCGCCCGCTGGCATCGGCCCGGCCGGAATATATTGCCGGATGCGATAGGTGTCCGCACCTGTCGCAGTGGTGAAGTCATAAGCCGAGAGCGTGCCCGCCGGCCGCGCCTCCATCTGCTTCCACTCGGCAAGCGAAGGCGCCGAAGGCAATTCGAGCACCGACCCGAAACCCCGGCCGCCGGAACTCCCGGAGCCGGGATTGTGCGGGTCCGGCATGACCCGCGCCATGAGCGCCTTCGCATCGAGATGCGCGGGAACACCATTGCCGAAGAAGCGATCCCGCTCGCCGAACGGATAGAACCGATAGCTGCTGCGCAGTGTGTCCGCAACATCGAAAGTAACGAACCACACATCGGTGCCCGAAAGCCGCCGCATCATCCCGTCGGCCACGCGGCCTTTGTCGGTCAGCCTGTTGACCAGCGCATAGACACCCGCGATCGGCTCCCGCTCACGCCACAGCAGCGTCACCAGCCAACGATCCGGCTCCCGCCCCGGCTCGATGAGCGGCATTCCGGACCCGATGATCTCATCCCAGAACTCATCGACAGCAGCGCTACCGCGAGCTCGCACCGCATGCAGCAGCTCGCGCAGCCGAGGGCTTTCCATCATCGTGGCGGGACCCTCCAGCGGTCCGGGTGCCCGTCGACGCGTCGAGCTGCGGCACCCGGCGAAGGATCTTCGCCCCGCGCACACACTGCCGAAGTGACGTCATCCGCGCCACCCGCAGCGGCACTCGAGACCTCGGCGGCCCACTGCTCCCGCGGCGTGCGGGGGCTTTCCATGGCCGGGCTCCTTATGGTTGGAAATGGCCGCGCCCCCTGCGGATTCCGCGGGGGCGCGAGCGGGTTGTCGTTACTGCTGGTCGAAGGCGCGGGCGCGCAGGGAGCGCTCGATGCCGGCCTTGCCCTCGATCACCAGGCGGCGCAGGGCCGGCGGGTGTTCGGCGGAGAGGAATTTGTCGGCGAGGGCGACGGCTTCCTCGGTGATGGCCCAGTGCGGGTACAGGCCGACGACCACGGTTTGGGCTACTTCGCTGGAGCGGCGCTCCCAGACGCCGGGGATTTCGGCGAAGTAGCGTTCGGTGAAGCCGGACAACAGGTTCGACTGGCCGACCGGGGCGAAGCCGCTGACGATGGCGCGGGCGGTGATGTTCGGAACCGTGTCGTCGTGCATGACGGTGGCCCAGGCCGATTCCTTGACACCGATCTGGGGGCGGGCCGTCCGGGCGGCGGCGGCCTGGCGGCGGCCGGCGGCGGTGGGGTCGCGCTCCAGTTCGGCGTCGATGACCGGGGACTGGGGGCCGTCGGCGTCGATGTCACCGGCCGCGGCGAGCGCCTGGATGAGGCGCCAGCGCAGGTCGGTGTCGACGGTCAGGCCGGGCAGGTTCGCGGCGGTGAGGTCGCCCTCGAGGATCTGGCGCAGCGCCTCGATGTGGCGGACCGCCAGCTTGGCGCCGGTGAGGGCGTTCACGAAGGCCAGCTGGTAGTCCGAGCCCGGCTCGGCGGCGCGGGCCAGATCCAGTACGCGGTCGGCGAACTCCGGCCAGCCGGTGGTCTCGGCCCAGGCCGGGTCGGCGTAGCTGGCCAGTGCGGTGTGCGCCTGCATGAGAAGGCGCTGCACCACACCGATTTCGGTCTCCTCACCCACGCCGCGCTGCACGAGCGCCACGAAGTCGCGGGCGCGCATCTCGGCCTGGCGGGTCATTTCCCAGGCGGCCGACCAGCACAGCGTGCGGGGCAGCGGTTCGGCGATATCGGCAATGCGGGCCACCACGGTCTCCAGCGAGGCCGGATCCAGGCGGACCGAGCAGTAGGTGAGGTCGTCGTCATTGACCAGCACCAGCTTGCCCTGCGCGACGCCGACCAGCTCGGGCACCTCGGTGCGCTCGGCCGGGTGGATATCGAGCTCGACGCGCTTGGTGCGCACCAGCTTTCCGTCCTGCTCGTCGTACACGCCGATGGCCAGGCGGTGCACGCGGCGCTCACCGGCGCCGGGCGCGGCCCCTTCCTGGATGACGCTGAACGAGCTGTACTTGCCGTCGGCGTCCACGGTGAAGTCGGGGCGCAGGATGTTCAGGCCGGTGGTCTTGAGCCACTGCGCACCCCAATCCGACAGATCGCGCCCGGACGCCTTCTCCAGCGCGCCCACCAGATCGTCGAAAGTGGCATTGCCGTAAGCGTGTTCGGTGAAGTATTCGCGCAGGCCCGCCAGGAACGGCTCCTCGCCGACATAGGCCACCAGCTGCTTGAGCACCGACGCGCCCTTGGCATAGGTGATGCCGTCGAAGTTCACCTCCACCGCCGCCAGATCCGGAATGTCCGCCGCGATCGGGTGGGTCGAGGGCAGCTGATCCTGCCGGTACGCCCAGGACTTCTCGACATTGGCGAAAGTGGTCCAGGCATTGGTGTATTCGGTCGCGCTCACCTGGCACAGCACCGAGGCGAAGGTGGCGAAGGATTCGTTCAGCCACAGATCGTCCCACCACTTCATGGTGACGAGATCACCGAACCACATGTGCGCCATCTCGTGCAGCACCGTCTCGCAGCGGCGCTCGTACGACGCGCGAGTCACCTTGGAGCGGAACACGTAATCCTCGAGGAAGGTGACCGCGCCCGCGTTCTCCATGGCGCCCGCATTGAATTCGGGCACGAACAGCTGGTCGTACTTGCCGAAGGCGTACGGCACACCGAAATTGGCGTGATAGAAGCCGAAGCCCTGTTTGGTCTCGGTGAAAAGCCGTTCGTGGTCCATGAATTCGGCCAGCGAGGCGCGGCAGTAGATGCCCAGCGGGATATCGCCGTGCTCGTCGACATAGGTGTCGGTCCACTTGGCGTACGGCCCGGCGATGAGCGCCACCAGATAGGTGCTCATCCGCGGCGTGGTGTCGAAGGTGTGCTCGACCACGGTGCCGATCTTGCGGGTCGAGGTGGTCGCGCCATTGGAGATGACCTCCCAGTCCTCCGGCGCGGTGACGATCAGATCGTAGGTGGCCTTGAGGTCCGGCTGGTCGAAGCAGGCGAACATCCGCTTGGCGTCGGCGGTTTCGAACTGCGAGTACAGGTAGACCTTGTTGTCGGTGGGGTCGACGAAACGGTGCAGGCCCTCACCGGTGTGCGAGTACTCGCAGTCGGCCTCGACCACCAGTTCATTGCGCTCGGCGAGCCCGGTGAGGGTGATGCCCTTGGACTCGTCGTAGTCGCTGACATCCACCGGCGTCCCGTTCAGGATTGCCGAGCGCACGCCCGCGCCCACGATGTCGACGAAGGTCTGCGCACCGGGCGTTGCCGTGAACTTCACCGTCGAGCGCGAGAAGAAGGTTTCACTCCGCGTGGCCTCGGCGCTGGTGGGCTGCCCGGTCAGATCCAATTCGACGCGATAGTTCTCCACCTGGACCGTCGCGGCGCGTTCGATCGCCTGCTCGCGGGTGAGATTCGGTGCGGACAAGGGGGCTCCTTCGCTCTCGGAGTACTGTGCCGTGCGTTCACGCAGCGGTGCGGGCGACGCTGCCCACCGTCATGCGGTGCGCCCACCCGGACCCGGAACAATTCTCCACTCGGCGCCACGGGCGCAGACGCAACGCAGCCCAGCTTGCCACGTCGCCGGACCGGTTGGCGGGCGCATGCCGAGACCTGATCATTCGCCGCCGCGGCGGCGGTCCCGCCGCCGGGTGCTCGCCGGGCTGCGGGCCGCCGGACGGCCGTCGGTAGGCTGTGCGGCGCAGCGCCCGTCCGCGCTGTTCCGCGCCGCTATGAGGAGGACCACGTTGAAGCACATCCACGCCGGTAAGGTGCGCGACCTGTACGAGGACGGCGATGAGCTGATCCTGGTCGCCTCCGATCGGGTGTCGGTGTACGACGTGGTGCTGCCCACCCCGATCCCGGACAAGGGCGCGATGCTCACCCAGCTGTCGAACTGGTGGTTCGAGTTCTTCGCCGATGTGCCCAACCACCTCGTCTCCACCACCGACGTGCCCGCCGAGTTCGCCGGCCGCGCCGTGCGCGCCAAGAAGCTGACCATGGTGAAGGTCGAATGCATTGCCCGCGGCTACCTGACCGGCTCCGGCCTGGCCGAGTACAAGCGCACCGGCGCGGTCTCCGGCATCGCGCTGCCGCCGGGCCTGCGTGAGGGCGACAAGCTGCCCGAACCCATCTTCACCCCGACCACCAAGGCCGAGGTCGGCACCCACGACGAGTTCATCACCTTCGACGATGTGGTGAACCAGGAGGGCAAGGAGGTCGCCGAGCAGCTGCGCGACCTGACCCTGCAGGTGTACTCGCGCGGCGCCGAGCACGCGGCCGCCCGCGGCGTCATCATTGCCGACACCAAGCTCGAATGGGGTTGGGACGGGGACACTCTCACCCTCGCCGACGAAGTCCTGACCTCCGACTCCTCCCGCTTCTGGCCCGCCGACTCCTACGAGCCCGGCCGCCCGCAGGCCTCCTTCGACAAGCAGTTCGTGCGCGACTGGTCCACCTCGACCGGCTGGAACAAGGAAGCCCCCGGCCCGGAGATCCCGGCCGATATCGTCGAGGCCACCCGCCGGAAGTACATGCAGGCCTACGAGCTGATCACCGGCCGGTCCTGGAGCTGATCGGGTAGCACCGCTCGGAAGCACGGCCGCGCATCCCCCGCGGATGCGCGGCCGTCGTGCTTCAGGCCGGAACCCGGTCCAGCGCAACGAATTCGTCGACGTAGCCCAGGGCGCGCTCCTCGAGCGCCGCGAAGTGGGCCTCGCGGGCCGCGCCGGCGACCGCGTCACCGATGGACAGATTGCCCGCGGCGTCGACGCGCTGCGGGCGCTCCTCGGCGTCGGGAACGATGGCGACGGTGGACTGGCTGAAGCCGCAGTAGTAGGCGATGCCGGCGCTGAGCTGGTTGTCCAGCACCTGCCGCATGGCGGGGATGATGGCGTCGTCCTCGGTGGCGCCCGCCAAGCCCAGCCACAGCATGCGCTTGCCGGCCAGGCGCGGCTTGCTGCGGCCGTAGGCGAAGCCGTAGTTCCAGACCCGGTCGATCCAGCCCTTGAGCAGGGCCGGAACGCTCTGCCAGTAGATCGGGAAGACCGCGACGACGAGCTCGGCGGCGAGAATACGGCGCATGTGGGCCTCGGTCTCCTCGGAGTAGACCTTCTCCCGATTGCCCCAATCGGGCTGATCGGCGACCGTCATGCGCGGATCGAAGCCCTCGGCGTGCAGGTTGAGCAGGTCGACGGTGTAGCCCTGCGCCTCCAGTCGCTGCGCGGTGCGACCGGCCAGATACGCTGTAAGCGAATCGTCGCGATGATGCGAGACCACCACGAGAGCGGTGCGGGCGCTGGGGTTTTCGGTCTGCGACATGGGGTTCCTCCTGCGATGCGATCTTGTTCGGTAGAACCAGTACATCCGGAATGGCGTGGACGTTCCATGGGAGAAACTCTTCGATGGATAGGAGTTCGTCTACGCTCGAGGTGTGGACCCCTTGAGTTGCTTGTTGAGCGGCATTCGCGCCGAAGGCTCGGTCGTCACCTCCGCGGTGCTGGACGGCCCGTGGACCATTCAATTCGCCGACCGCGCCCCGCTGACCATGATCAGCGTCTTCCGCGGCGGCGGCACCCTCATCCTCGCCGACGGCACCCGCACCCGGATCACCATGGGGGACACCGCGATCGTGCAGGGTCCCGAACCCTTCCGCCTGGTCGACGACCCGGATTCGCTCACCGGCCCGCCCACCGAATACGAAATCTCCTGCTTCACTTCGGGTGAGGACTGCTGCGGTGAGGAACTGCGCGGAATCCGCTGGGGCAGTGACCAACCGGAGGCGACGGCCCTGGTGGTGGGCGCCTACAAGACCTCGGCCCGCCGGCATGACCGGCTGCTGCGGGTCTTGCCGAAGGTCCTGGTGATCAGCGAGGAGACCGACGTCTGCCCCTGGCTGGAGGCCGCTGCGAGCGATGCCGCCAAACTGAGCGCCGGATCCCAGGCCATGATGGACCGCCTGCTGGACTGGGGACTGGTGTGCACGCTGCGCACCTGGTTCGAGCAGGCGGGCGCGGACGCCCCGCATTGGTATCGCGGTATGGCCGACGAGATCGTGGCCCCGGCCTTGCAGGCCATCCACACCTACACCGGCAAGGGTTGGACGGTGGCCTCTCTTGCCGCCGAATCCGGTGTCTCCCGAGCGCTTTTCGCCAAACGCTTCGCCGCGGTCATGGGGCGGCCGCCGCTGAACTACCTCACCGAGACCCGCATGGACGAGGCCGAGGAACTGCTCGCCGACACCGACCTGACCGTCGCCCAGGTCGCCAAGAAGGTCGGCTACGCCGACGCTTTCGGCTTCAGCGCCGCCTTCAAGCGCTATCGGGGCGTGAGCCCCAAGGCGTTTCGCAGCTCGGCGACGGTCGCGGCCTGAGCTACGCGGTGCGCAGTTGCGCGGCGCGCAGGGTGAGGTAGTTGCGTTCGGGCGTGCTGGTGGTGCGGTTGGCGGCGGCCAGATAGTGAGCGATGGCGCGGTCGCGGTCGCCCGACATCTCGTAGAGATGGCCGCGGACCGCGTCGAGCCGGTGTGAGCCGGACAGCGTGTCGTCGAGCGTGGCGGCCAGCTCCAGCCCGGCCTGCGGGCCGTGCACCATGGCGGTGGCCACGGCCCGGTTCAACGTCACCATCGGATTGGGCGCCACGGCTTCGAGTTTGTTGTACAGCACCAGGATTCGCCCCCAATCCGTATCCTCCGCCCGCCCGGCCTGGGCGTGCAGGGCGGCAATGGCGGCCTGGATCTGATACGGCCCGGTGAGGCCGGTGGACAGCGTCGCGGTGACCAGCTTGACGCCCTCGAGTCCGGCGGCGCGATCCCAGCGGCCGCGATCCTGCTCGGCCAGCGGGATGAGCTCGCCGTGCGCACCGGTGCGGGCGGCGCGGCGGGCATCGGTGAGCAGCAGCAGCGCCAGCAGGCCGGTGACCTCGGTGTCGCCGGGCAGCAGGCGATGCAGGGCGCGGGTCAGGCGGATGGCCTCGGCGGCGAGGTCGGCGCGGTGCAAGTGCGCGCCGGTCGTGGTGTGGCCCTCGGTGAAGATCAGATACAGCACGTGCAGGACGGCCCCGACGCGTTCCCGCCAGGCGGCCGGATAGGCGTCGTCCTCGCCCGGCATGGCGAAGGGCCGGTCGACGCTCGCGAGGCGCTTCTTGGCGCGCGAGATGCGCTGCGCCATGGTCGATTCCGGGATCAGGAAGGCGCGGGCGATCTCCTCGGTGGTGAGGCCGCCCACGGCGCGCAGCGTCAGCGGAATGGAGCTCGCCGCCGACAGCACCGGATGACAGCACAGGAAGAACAGGGTGAGACTGTCGTCGCGGTCGGCATCGCCGTCGGACAGCACATCGGCCGGCATCGGGACTTCCCGGAGCGCGTCGGCGGCCTCGCGATTGCGGCGCGCCACCTCGGCGCGAATCGTATCGACCAGCCGGCGCTGGGCGACCGAGATCAGCCACGCGCGCGGATGTTCCGGCAGCCCCTGCTCGGGCCATTGCGTCGCCGCGGCGAGCATGGCCTCCTGCAGAGCGTCCTCGGCGGCGTCGAAATCCCCATTGCGGCGCATGAGCACGCCGAGGACCTGCGGCGCGAGTTCGCGCAGCAGGTCGTCGACTTCATAGGTAGCGGCAGACATCGGCGGATCGGGACCGGCTAGACCTCGGTGGAGGGAGCGCTCATGATCGCCCGCACCTCGATGTACTCGCCGATCGGCTTACCGCCCGGGCCGGGACCCGCCGAGGCTTTGGCCGCGATCTCGATGGCCCGCTCCGGGCTGTCCACATCGACGATCCAGTAGCCGGCCAGGAATTCCTTGGTCTCCGGGAACGGGCCGTCGGTGACCACCGGCGCGGACCGCCCGTCCGAGCTGACCAGCCGGGCCTCGTCCGGACCCGCGAGACCCTGGGCGTCGATCAGCTCACCGGATCTGGCCAGTTCCTGGCCGAGGACGCGCTGGAAGTCGATGTGCGCCTGGATCTCCTCCATCGTCCACTCGGTGATCGGGGTATCGCAGTGGGCGGCGGGGCCGTAGGTCTTCAGCAGCATGTATTTCACGGTGGAGCTCCTCGATTCCGAGCGCCGCGGTGGCGCTCTCGCGGAGAGGTCGGAACCCCGCCCGCATTTTCGACATACTTTCGCCGGGCGGCTACAGCGGTGCGCCCGTATCGGCCAATCGTTGCGGATCGACCGGGTCGCCGCTGAGTATCAGTTCCTTGATCCGCTCGGTCACGTCCCAGACATTGACGTTCATGCCCGCCAGCACCCGATTGCCGGAATCCAGCCAGAACGCCACGAACTCGCGCTTGCCCAGATCGCCCCGCACCACCACGCGGGCCTCCCGGCCCGGGGCCACGTAGCCGGTGTACTCCATGCCGAGGTCGTATTGATCGGTGAAGAAGTAGGGCAGCCGGTCGTAGACGGCCTGCTTGCCCATCATGGTGGCCGCCGCGACCGCGGGCTGATTGAGCGCATTGGCCCAGTGCTCCACCCGGATTCGCTGCCCCAGCACCGGATGCTGCTGATCGGCGATATCGCCGACGGCGACGATATCCGGATCGCTGGTGGCCAGGCTCTCGTCCACCAGGACACCGCCCTCGGCGGCCAGGCCGCTGTCCACCGCGAGCTCGATATTCGGCCGCGCGCCGACCGCCACCAGCACGGCGTCGGCATCGATGACGGTGTCGTCGGCCAGCTTGACGCCGGTGGCGCGGCCGTCGGCGGTCACGATCTCGGCGACCTTGGTCTCGCAGCGCAGGTCCACGCCGTGATCGCGGTGCAGTTGCGCGAAGACCGCGCCCATCTCCGGGCCCAGGGCGTTCTGCAACGGCACCGGCAAGGTCTCCAGCACCGTGACCTCGAGCCCGGCATTGCGGGCCGCGGCCGTCACCTCCAGCCCGATCCAACCGGCCCCGATCACCACCAATTTCCGTGCGGCGCGGAACATCTCCAGCAGCGCCTCGGCGTCCTCGGCATTGCGCAGCGTGTGCACCCCGGTCGCATCGGAGCCGGGTATCGGCAGGGTGCGCGGCCGGGATCCGGTGGCCAGCGCCAGCTTGTCGTAGTTCAGGGTCGTACCGTCCGGCAGCGCAACGGTTTTGGCTGCGCGGTCGACCGCGGTGACGGTGGTGCCCAGCAGCACCTCGACATGGTGATCGCGATACCACTGCGCCGGGTCGACAATGGCGTCCTCGGGCGTCTTCTTGCCCAGCAGGCAGTCCTTGGACAGGGGCGGCCGCTCGTAGGGCAGCCGCTCCTCCGCGCAGATCAGATGCACGGTGCCGTCGAAATCATTGGCTCGCAAGGCCTCCGCGAGCTTGGCCGCCGCGAGTCCGCCGCCCGCGATCACGAACCTGGAATTGGTGGTCATGGCCGAACCTCCCTGCACCGCGCACAGCGGCCGACGACGATGAGGCTTGATGACCCGACCCTAACGCGCGGTTGCGGGGCCCCGGCGGAAATACCGGGAAGAATGTCCGTTGTTGCGCATGGAGTACGGCCGTCCCCACCGGCCGCGACCTGACGTGAAAGGAAGCTCTCGTGAGCGACGCCAAGAAGGACCGGGTTGATTTCTGGTTCGACCCGCTGTGCCCGTGGTGCTGGATCACCTCCCGCTGGATCCTCGAGGTCGAGCAGGTCCGCGATATCGAGGTCCAGTTCCATGTGATGAGCCTGTCGGTGCTCAATGAGGACCGCGAGGACCTGCCCGAGCAGTACCAGGAACTCATGCGGACCGGCTGGGGTCCGGTGCGCGTGGCCATCGCCGCCGCCCAGGCCCACGGCGACAAGGTGCTGCCGCCGCTCTACGCCGCGCTCGGCACCCGCCTGCACAATCGCCGCGCCGAGTACGAAGGGCGCGAGGACCTGCTGAAGGTCGTCATCGCCGAATCGCTCGCCGAGGCCGGTCTGCCCGCCGAGCTCATCGAGGCCGCCGACAGCACCGACCACGACGAGGCCCTGCGCGCCTCGCATCACGCCGGGATGGACAAGGTCGGCAAGGATGTCGGCACCCCGACCATCCACGTCAACGATGTGGCCTTCTTCGGGCCGGTGCTCTCCCGCATTCCGCGTGGTGAAGAGGCGGGCAAGGTGTGGGACGGCGTCGTCGCCCTCGCCTCCTACCCGCACTTCTTCGAGCTCAAGCGCACCCGCACCGAAGACCCGGAATTCGACTGAGCCCGGTGGAACGGGTCCGGGACCGACTCCCGGACCCGTTCAGCTGGAAGAACTCGAGCTCGAGTCCGAGGAGCCCGAGGAACTGCCCGAGCCGGACCAGTCCGAGGAACCGGGCTCGGACTGCGACGGGGTCTGATATCCACCGGAATCGGACGGGCGACCCTCGCCGTAGCCACCAGGACCGGCCCAGCCGCTGTCGCCGTATCCGCCGGGAGAGTAGGGCGACGGGCCGCCGTACCCACCGGGGTCGGGGTACGGCATGGATCCGCCGCCGGGTCCGCCGACGCTGTACTGGATCGGCGCGCCACCGTAACCGCCCGGGTACGGGTACCGACCCTGCGGCCCTTGCGGATACGGCGGATACCCGTACGGCGGCGGAGCCAGCGGCGGCTGCGCGGGCGCGCTCGGGCGCAGGAACAGCCGGCCGTGGCGGCTGCGGTCGCGCAGCGCCCACATGCGCCAGGTCAGCACCGGATGGCTGGACATGGCATTGACGAACCAGACGAAGCCGCCCTTCTCGGCGGCGGCGCGATCGGCCATCTCGTCGAAGCCGACCAGGCTGTTGAGGTACTTGCCCGCCGCCAGGGTCTGCATGGCGGCCGGCGCGCCCGTATGCCGGTTGCAGTAGCCGTAATTGTCGGCCGTGTACTCCTGCGAGCGGATCAGCGAACTCCCCAGCACCGGCAGGAACGGCACCAGGAACATGCCGAACTGCCGCCAGTACGAGACATGCCCCGCCGCGATGTGCCCCACCTCGTGGCCGATGATGAACGCCAGCGCATCGGGTTGCCGTGCGGCGCCGCCCACTTCGAACAGATCGCTGTACACCGCGACGAACCGGCGGAACCCGTGCCCCGAGGCGAAGGCATTGATGGCGCCATTGCCGAGCACCACGTACGCGTCCGGCGGCTTCTTCATCCCGAGCCGCGCCGCCGCCTCCTGCACCATCCGATAACCCTCGGGAAACTGCGTCGGCGACATCTTCACGCCATTGACCCGCAGCGTCGCGTAATTCATACCGCGCCCGATCCACAGCAGCACCGGCGCGAACACCATCAGCAGCACATAGTCGTTCAACGATCCCGTGACCAGCATCAGCAACGCGAACAAATACACCAGCGCCGTCGTCACCACCACGACCACCAGCAGCGGAATCTCCCAGCTGTGCCGCGCCGGCATCCCGAACGGCGACAACCCCCGCGTCTGCTGATGCGGCGGAACCTGCGGCGGCGAATACGGCACCTGTGCCGCCCACCCCGGCGGCCCCACCTGCGGATTCCACCCGGACATGCCGGTCACCGGATTCCACCCCGGCCGCTCACCGGCCGGAGGACCCCCCGCATGCGCGGCCGGCGGTACTGACTGATCGTCGGACGTCATGACCTGCACTCTAGTTCGGTCACGGCCCCTGCGGTTTTCCGTGAGCCGGGCCCTGACAGAATCGGGCCATGCGCGTATACCTGGGTGCCGACCATGCCGGCTTCGAACTGAAGAACCACGTCAAGGCTCACCTGGAGGGCCAAGGCCACGAGGTCGTCGATTGCGGCGCTCTCGAATACGACGCCCTCGACGACTACCCGGCCTTCTGCATCGAGGCCGCCCGCCGCACCGTCGCCGACCCGGGCTCCCTGGGCCTGGTCTTCGGCGGCTCCGGCAATGGCGAGCAGATCGCCGCCAACAAGGTCCCCGGCGCCCGCTGCGCCCTGGCCTGGAGCGTCGAGACCGCCAAGCTGGCCCGCGAGCACAACAACGCCCAGCTGATCGGCATCGGCGGCCGCATGCACCCGCTCCCCGAGGCCCTCGCCATCGTCGACGCCTTCCTCACCACCGCCTGGTCCGGCGAGGAGCGCCACCAGCGCCGCATCGACATCCTGGCCGAGTACGAGAAGACCGGCATCGCCCCGGCCGTCCCCGCGTACTGACCTGTGCCGGAAGGCCATACGCTGCACCGCCTGGCGAAACTGCACCACAAGCGTTTCGCCGGCGGTCAGGTCCGAGTGTCGAGCCCCCAGGGCCGTTTCGCCGCCGACGCCGCCCGCCTCGACGGCCGAGTGCTGACCCGCGCGGAGGCCTGGGGCAAACACCTGCTCCACCACTATGATTCGGGCCTGACCGTGCACGTCCACCTGGGCCTGTACGGCACCTTCACCGAATCCCCCTACCCCCTGGGCGATCCCGTCGGCCAGGTCCGCATGCGCCTGATCGGCGGCGGCCGCAACGGCGACCTCTACGGCACCGACCTGCGCGGCCCCGCCGCCTGTGAAATCCTCCTCGACCCCGAGGTCACCGCCCTCACCGCCCGCCTCGGCCCCGACCCTCTGCGCAAGGACGCCGATCCGGACAAGGCCTGGGCCCGCATCCACCGCTCCCAGCGCCCCATCGGCGCCCTCCTCATGGACCAGAAGGTTCTGGCCGGAGTGGGCAACGTCTACCGGGCCGAAGTCCTGTTCCGCCACGGCATCTCACCGCACAGCCCCGGAAAATCCTTGAGCCGCACCGCATGGGATGCGCTGTGGGCCGACCTGGTGGAACTCATGAAGGTCGGCGTCCGTCGCGGCAAGATGCACGTGGTGCGCCCCGAACACGATCACGGCGCACCGTCCTACGCCTCCGACCGGCCTCGCACCTACGTCTATCGCCGGGTTGGCGAACCCTGCCGTCTGTGCGGCGCCACCGTCGTGCGTGCGGACATGGAGGGCCGAAACCTGTTCTGGTGCCCCACCTGTCAGCCGGGCTGACGCCGGACCCTTCAGGGGCACAGGGTGATTCCGTCGAGGAGGTCGGTGCGGCCGACTTCGTTGCCGGTGTCGCCTATGCCCAGGTCGCAGAGGTCCGCGGCCACTTCCGCGGGGTCTGTGGCCCAGAGTTGGGATACCGAGTCGCCGATGCCGAAGACGTGGTCGTCGCGATTGCGGTCGAAGCGGACGAACCAGCGCCAGCCGAATTCGGCGGAGAGGGAGCTGCCGAGGGGGCGGATGTCGGCCGGGTCGGTGATGTTCCACAGGCGGACGGTTTGATCGACACCGGAGGAGACCAGGCGGCGGCCGGTGCTGTCCACCGACAGTTCGGCGACCGGGGCGGTGTGGGCGGGGGTGCGGCCGGAGGGGCGCGGGGCGGCGGGATCGGTGATGTCCCAGGAGCGAATCGATTCGTCGTCGCCGCCGCTGAACAGGTAGCGGCCGTCCGGGGCGAAGGCGAGGGCGGCGACCGGGCCCTCGTGGCCGGTCAGGCGGGCGCGCAGGGTCGGGCGACGGTGGTCGGAGATGTCCCACAGGTAGATGATCGCGTCGCCGGAGCCTGTCGCGGCGAGCTTGCCGTCAGGCGAAACAGCCAGCGATCGAAAGGATCTCGTGGTTTGCGCCGATCCGGCGCCGAGCGGGACCGGCCGGGCGGGATCGCCGACATCCCAGATGCGCAGCGAGGTGTCGTCGTCGCCGGTGATCAGGAAACTGCCGTCGGGTCCGAAGACGGTCTCGGTGAAGTAGTGCGTCCGCAGCGATTGCGGTGATCCCAGTGCGGTGGGCCGGGCCGGGTCGGCGATATCCCAGAGCTGGAAGCCGCCGCCGCCGGAATCCGAAGCTGCGAACGTCTTGCCGTCGGGCCGAATCCCCACCCGCACACCGCTGTACGGCGCCACCGCGGCGCGGGCCGCGCCGGCGAAGGTCACCCGATTGTCGTGCGCGAGAGACCACACCTGGAAGTCGCCGTCGTCCTCACCCGTGATCAGCCGGGTGCCCGCGGCATCCATATCGATCGAGGTGAACGGTGAGTCGGTGAGCACCGGGATATCGGCGGGCGGCAGCGACCAGACCCGGATCCGGCCGTCGCCGCCGGCGGAGATCAGATTGTTGTCCTGGGTCAGGCCCAGGGCGGGTATGGCCCCGCGATTGCCGCGCACCGGGTGACCCACGGGCTGGAATCCGGACGGCGTGAGCTGCCACAGCACCACCGCCCCGTCGGCGCCGCCCGAGCTCAGCTGGCCCGGGCCGAAGACGAGCGCGTCGACCGCGCCGCCGTGCCGCGTCTGCTGAATGCCCAACTCGCGCGGTGCGTTCCGGTCCGCGAGCGACCACAGCCGGACCGATCCGTTCGCCAGTCCCACGGCCAGCAATCCGTCCGGGTTCATGGCGAGCGCGTGCACGCTGTCGTTCGCGGCGACGAGTGGCCCGCCGAGCGGGGCCGGGCTGCCCGGGTCGGTGATGTCCCACAGCCGGACGGTGCGGTCCTCGCCCCCGGTGGCGAGCAGCGCCCCATCGGCGCTCAGCGCCAGCGTCGAAATCGAATTGGTGTGTGCGGCAATGGTTGTGCGCACGCGCGGGGCCGCCGGATCGCCGGTATCGAGCAGGGTGAGGGCGCCGTTGCGGTCCGCCGCGATCAGCGAGCGGCCGTCCGGTGTGAACGCCAGCGCGAGCACGGGTGAGCCGAGATCGGAAACCCCCAGTGCGCGCGGCTGTTCCGGGTCGCGAGTAGCCCAGAATCGCACGGTGCCGTCGTAACTCCCGCTGGCGAGCACGGCGCCGCCGGGTGCGAACGCGATCGAGCCCACCGCCTTGGAATGACCGCGCAGACCGGCGCCCAGGGCGGTCGGCCGCAGGCCACCGTGGGTGGCCCACAACCGGATTCGGGTGTCGTCGCCGGCGCTGGCGAGCACCCGGGTCCGCGGATCGTAGGCGAGTGCGTTGATCCGCCCGGCGTGGCGATCGGAGGAGGCATTGATGACGGGCGTGGACTGGGTGGCGAGCAGCCGCGCCTGCGTCTCCGCATCACCCGGGCGGAGCCGATAGGCCGCCAAGGCCATACGGGTCGCCTCCGCCGGATCGAAGTCCACCGCGCGGCGGGACTCGGCCACCAGCGCCGCGATTCGCGCGTCGTGCTGCTCCCGCACCAGCGCCCGCCGCTGCGTGCCCGCGAGCACGGCGGCGACCAGCGCGCCCACCACCAGCAACACGGCGGCGGCCCGCAGGATCCGTCGCCGCCTGACGATTTCGCGGCGTCGCCGGCCCGATCGCGCGATGAACTCCCGCGCGACACGATTGACCGTGCCGTTGCCGCCGAGCACCGGCGCGGCCTGCTCCAGCCGTTTGGCGCCGTACAGCAGCGAATCCGGTTGCCCCTGTGCGTTCCAGGCGCGCGCATCCTCCTCGATGCGATGGCGGGCGGGGGCGAATTCCTTTTCCTCCGCGACCCATTCGGCCATTCGCGGCCACACCCTGGGCACCGCGTCGTGCAGCAGTTCGATCTCGTCGTCGTGCACGATCACCAGGCGGGCGGCGACCAACCGGCCGATCGCCGCCTCGGTCGCGCCCGGATCCTCGGATTCGGTGACGAGCACGCTGCGCGACAGGCGATTCCGGGAGACCGAGCGCTGCCCGATGATCGTCAGGGCCAGCAGCACCGAGCGCGCCGTGCGCTGTTCGCCCGGGGTGAGCCCGGACCACATCCGCTCGGCCGCCGCGGCGACCGAGCCCGCCATCTCGCCCGCCGCGCGATAGGCGTCCAGGGTGAGCGTGCGGCCGCTGCGGCTGGACCACGTCGCCTCCAGCACATGCGAAAGCAGTGGCAGCAGTGCGGCTTTGCCGTCCTCGGAGGTCGCGGTCTCGAGATCGCGCAGGATGATGTCCACGAGCGCGGGCTCCACTTTCAGGCCGCAGGCCAGCGCGGGTCCGGTGATGACCTCGCGCAGTTCGTCATCGCTCATCGCGCCGACGATCACCGAGCTCTCGCGCATCGCCTGCGCCAGGGCCGGGAATTGGATGACGTCGTTGAAGAAGTCCGAGCGGATCGCCAGCACGGCCGTGATCCGGCGGTCGGACTCGGGTGCGGTCGCCCGCGTCAGTTCCTCCACGAACCGCCGCCGCTCCACGGTGTCGCCGCACAGGGTGAACAATTCCTCGCCCTGGTCGATGAGCAGCAGTCCGTCGCCCGCCTCGGGCAGCCGGGCCAGCGCCTCGTCCAGGGCGGCGGCGGGGTGCGCGCCCGGTGTGAAGAGTACGGGCACATGGTCTTCCGGCCGTGCCTGCAGGCCCGCCGCCAGCAGCGAGGACTTGCCCGCCCCGGAGACGCCGACCAGCAGGACCAGCCGCGGGGCGTAGTCGTCCTCCTCGAGCGCGGTGATCGCGTCGAGGACGGCCTCCCGGGTGTTCTCGCGGCCGAAGAACAGATCCGCGTCGGCGGCGCGGTACGGCGACAGGCCCCGGTAGGGCGGATGGCCGGGCTCGCGCACCCGCAGGGCGAGATCCCCTTGATCGTTCTTGGCCTGCTGCCAGGCAACCCGCCAGCGATGCAGCTCGAGCAGCTCCGGATCGAGATCCGCGGGCTGCTCGCGCACCTTGGCGTCACTGGTCAGCACGGCCAGCACCGGCAGTACCGACTCCCAGGTGGCGGGCACCCGATTGCCGCGGCGCCAATCGCTCACCCGCTGCACGGTCACCGCGCTGCTACCTGGCACACCCCGGGTGTTCGCCCGTCGCACAATCGATTTGATGGTCGGTGATCCGGCCGCCTCGAACAGCAGGCCCAGCCGCTCGGCGAAGCGCTTGCGCGCACCAACTGCTACCACCCGATGGCTCCTCGGAACTCTGGCGATTCGATTCGAACATTGGCGGCAACTCGGGTGCGACCGACGTTAGCAGCCACTTTCGCTCAATCGGCAAACTTTAGGCAACGATTCGCCTCGCTGCCGGACAGGCCGGGAGGCGGATCGACCCGTGCTGGGATCGAACCCGCCTCCCGGGGAAATCAGAACGCCGGCAGCTGCACGCCGAACGAGGCGGCGAGCTCGGCGCCGGCCGCGCCGATATCCTGGATGGCCGCCGCAATCGGGTCGGCCTGCACCGGCGCCGGAGCGGCGGCCTCGATCACCGGGGCCTCGATGACGGGAGCCGCCATCAGGGGAGCCGCGACCTGGTTCACCAGGGCGGCCACGGGCGAGACCTCCTCCCTCGGGGTCATCTCGTCGACGGCGAAGAAGTCGGCCGCACCCAGCCCGGCCCCGGCCAGCGCGCCCACGCCCGCGCCGACCAGCCCGCCCACGGCCGCGCCCAGCGGGAACGCGATCGGCGCGGTGGCCGCCGCACCGGTCGCGGCGCCGAGCACCGCACCGGTGGTGCCGCCGATGGCCAAGCCGACGGGGAAGCCGAGCGCGGCGCCGATGGGTGCGCCCACCACACAGCCGATCAGGAAATACGGCAGGCCGACCAGACAGCCGACGCCCGCACCGATGGCCGCGCCCGCGAGTCCGCCGGCAGCCATGCCGACCAGGCCGACCGCGCCGCTGCCGACAATGGCGCCGGGCAGCGTGCCCGCCGCACCGCCGACCACCGCGCCCACGGTGCCGCCGACCGCCGCGCCCCGGGCGGCCCCGGCCCGCGCGGCATTGTCGATGGTCACCGGCTTGGTCCGGACGTCGGACCGCAGTCCCCGGGTCGGATCGAACGGGGCGGGCGCCAGGTAGGCGATGCCGTCCGCCGACTGCGCGAGCGCAACCGGTTGAACCGGGGCGACCGGCTGAGCGAGTGCAATCGGCTGCGCGAGTGCAACCGGCTCCGCGGCGCGGGCGGGTTGCGCAATGGCCGTGATCGGAGTGGCACCCGCCGCCGGAGCGGTGGCCGTGCAGACCGCCACCGGAATGGCGGCGGCGAACATGGAGAAGATGGCCAGTTTCGACTTGGTCATTGTTTTCCCTTTCGGTGTGCGCCGTCAGGCGCGGGGAAAACAGAATGCGGATCGGCAATTGGGCCGATCAACGCACCTGACGCCGCGGAATGGGATAATCGCAGGTCAAATGCTGTGGGCGGGAAATCCGCTGCGGAATTCGCCAGGAAATTTCAGTGTCCTGGATCTCCTGGAAAAGACCGTTCACCAGCCTTTTTATTCACGCCGGTCGCAGGCCCTCGAGCACAGCGCTCAAACCGCGTTGGAAGCGTGCTCCCGAATCGGTTCCGGCGTACCCGGACAGCATTTCCACCGCCGGGTGACCGGCGCGCGCCCAGGCGGATTCCGCCAGGGCCGCGCCCAGCACGTAGTAGTAGAAGCCGGTCGTCACCGCCTCCAGCCGTTCGCCGTGGAAACCGGCCGCGGTGAGCACTCGCAGGATCGTGCCGAACTGTGCGACCGCGGCCGGGCCGAGCGGCGGGGTTCCGCCGATCAGCGGTGCCGCCCAGTGGTGGCGGAGCAGGGCCTCGAAGGTGCGGGTCCCGATGCTCGTCAATGCGTCCCGCCAGTCGCCGCCGGTGTCGTCGTCCTCGAGCGTCTCGGCGAACACCGCGTCCACGGCGTATTCGAGCACATCGTCCTTGGTGGCGACGTAGCCGTACAGCGTCATCGGCGGAGCGCCGAGCCGGTCGGCCAGCTTGCGCATGGTCAAGCCGGATGCGGATTCCTCGTCGAGCAGGGTCACCGCGGCCGCGACGATCCGGTCTCGGTCCAGGGCGGGCCGGCCGCGCACGGGCTTTCCGGTGCGCAGCCATATCGAGGTCCTCTCCGGCATTGACCGATCATACAAATCTCGTACACTGAACGAAAGTCGTACGTTGTACGGAAACCGTTCACCGTACGAATCGCTTTATCGCACGAGTAAGCGGGGCGGCATGATGCCCACAATCTCCAGGAACAAGGTCGATGTCGCAGTGGTCGGCGCGGGGCTGTCCGGGCTGGCTGCCGCCCGGCGAGTCGCCGACCGGGGCCGCTCGGTGGTCGTGCTCGAGGCTCTGCCCAGGGTCGGCGGGCGAACGCTGACCGGGCGGGTGGGTGATGTCGTGGTGGACGAGGGGGCGACGCTGGTCTACCCGGTGCACGACAATGTCTTCCGGTTGGCGCGGGCGCACGGCGTCGACCTGTTCGAGAGCAACTCCGAAGGCCGGTTCCTGCTCTATACCGCCGGTGTCGCACACGGTTTCCGGTTCGGGAATTCGCGTGCCGTGCAACTGTTCGGGCGGCGGGCGCTACGCCCCTTGCTCAGGGCGTCGCTGCACCTCGCCGCGCGATGGACCGCGCCGCCGCTGCCACCCGATGTGATCATGCAGGTGCTCGGCGCACTCGCGGCCCTCGACGGTCTGGCCGCGCAGATTCCGGCTGCCGCGCCGTGGGCCGCTCCCGAGGCCGAAATGCTGGATCAGCGCACCTTCGGTTCCTGGCTGCGCGAACAAGTGCCCGATCCTCGGGCCCGACTGCTGTTCGAGGCCAATTTCGCCGGGTATCTGCCCGATTCGACCTCGCTGCTGTACGCCCTGCACTTCCTGCGCACCTGGGGTGGTCTCGGCGCTCTCTTCGGAGGTTCCGGATCGGTCTATCGATTCCGCGGTGGCGCACAGGAATTGACCCGCGCGCTGGCGGCCGGACTGGGGGAGCGCATCGTGGTCTCCAGCCCGGTCCGGGAGATCGTCCGGCGCTCGGACGGTGTCACGGTGCGTTGTGCCGCAACGGAATTCGAGGCCGATCGGGTGATCGCCGCCATCGGGCCCGCCGGCATCGGGGAGCTGTCCTTCGATCCTCCGCTGCCCGCCGATCGCGAAGTGCTGCAACAAGCGTGGAAACCGGTGCACGGGCGCAAGATCAATATTGTTTACGACCAACCGTTCTGGCGGCAGGCCGGACTGTCAGGCGCGGCGCTGACGGATCTCGATGCGGTGCCGGGTCTGCTCGACGTCTCGCCGCCGGACGGGCACGCCGGCGTCCTGGGCGGCTATCTCCCCGGCGATCGCGGGCCCGCCGACCCCGCCGAGCGCCGCCGCACCGTGCTCGGCGTGTGCACCGAACTGTTCGGGCCGCGTGCCGGATCACCCAGCCACTATCTCGAAAAGAACTGGCAGGACGAGCCGTATGCCCACGGGTGTGAAGGCGGACTGGCCGTGGGTGCGCTCACCACCGCGCGCCGTTTGCCGAAAACACCTGTCGGCCGTGTGCATTTCGCGGGCGTCGAAACGGCCGACGTTTGGATGGGTTTCCTCAGCGGAGCTGTTCAGGCGGGCGAGCGGGCGGCCGACGAGGTGCTCGAGGCCGGATGACGGCTAGGTGGCCAGGGCGTAGAGCAGCCAGACCGTGCCGGCGATGACGCCCAGGGTCACCGGCACCGCGCCCAGGCCGCCGAGGAAGACCAGGCCGGCCGGATGGCCGCCGTCGCGGCGCAGTCTCGGGAGCATGAAAGCGGCGAGGCCGATCCACAGCAGCAGGGCGACGACCGGGCCCACGTAGATCGAGGCGACCCAGAGGGCCGAGGCGAAGAACCAGACGCCGAGGGCGAAGCAGACGAAGGTCAGGAGCGCGCCCGCGATCAGGCCGGCGCCGAGGTTGACCGCGCAGCCGATCCAGCCGAGGTCGCCGTCCGAGTACCGCGCCGGAGCGTAGTTCGCCTGCCCGTAGTTCGCCTGCCCGTAGTTCATTGCGCTCCACTCTCCAGAGCCGAACCCGTGCGGCCGCCGCCCCAACCCATGCCGCCGCCGGCCGAGACCCGGCTAGAAGCCGCCGAAATCGCCGCCACCGCCGAAATCGCCTCCGCCGTCGAAACCGCCGAAATCACCGCCGCCGGTATCGGTTCCCGGATCGGCGTAGCCCGGATCGTATCCGGCGTCGCCGTAGCCCGGGTCGCCTGCGCCCACGTCGTAGCCGGGATCGCCGCCCTGATCCGCGTCGCCGTATCCGTTGTCGCCGGCGTCGAGGCCCGCTTGAAAGCCGTCGCCGTAACCGTTCTCGAAGGCGGCCGCGTCATAACCGACGCCGGCCATGCCTCCGAAGAGCGCGTCGAACAGCAGGACCGAGCCGACGCCCCACGCGCCCGCGACGAGCGCTGTCTTCCACCAGGGTTCGGAGTACCAGCCGGCCGGAACGGGACGTCCGGCCACCCGGCCGCCCGGATAGTAGTTGGGCGTGCGGGATGTCGGGTTCGGCGAGGCTTCGATGCGCCGCCCGTCGTAGTCGACGACGCGATCCTCGGTGACCCGCCCCGCGCTGCGCTGCCCGTCGAGTTCGGGAACCGCCGGGCCCGGATCCATGCGCATGGCGGTGCGGGCCGCGCGCACGTAGTAGAGCCCTTCCAGCGCAGTCTCTTTGGCCAGCCGCGCCTGCGCCGGGGTCTGCGCCTGCTCGATCTGCGAGCCGGCGGCGGTGAAGCGTTCGGCGGCGTCGGCGAGGGCCTGTTTGGACGGTTCGTCGGTGCCGTTCAGGTTGTAGACCTGTCCGCCGAGGCGCTCGATCACCCGGCGCGCATCGGCTTTCGCATCCGCGAGCCGGGTACTGGCGCGCGAGCGTTGCGCCCGGCCGACGAGCAGCACCGCCAGCAGCACGACCACCATGACAATGAGCAGAACGACTACCGTAGCCACGCCGACCAGCCTACCCGGCGTAGTTTGCTGACGAATTGCTCTATGCTGCCGTCATCCGGCGACCGCCGCGAAGCGGGAGCCTCGCCCCCCTGGATCGACCTCCTCGGCGTCGAGTTCCGACACCGCGAACTGGCGCTTGCCCGCCGTCTTCGCCGAGTACATGGCGCGATCGGCGCTGCGCAGCAGATCCGAGAAATCGCAGTCCCGGCCGGGCGGGCAGAAGGCGGTGCCCACACTCGCCGAGGCCGGCACCGGACCCGCGGCCGTCGGCACCGGTTCGCACAGCGCCGCGAGCACTCGCATGGCCAGTTCGCCCAGAGTATTGCGCCGCGCGGGCAGCGCGACCACGAATTCGTCGCCGCCGTAGCGGGAGATCACCGTCTCCGGCGGGCAGGTCGAGCGCAGCCGCTGGGCAATGGTGACCAGCACCTCGTCGCCGACCGAATGCCCGTAACCGTCATTGATCGCCTTGAAATCGTCGAGGTCGATGAGCAGCAGCCCCACCCCGCGCGCGGGATCGGTCTGCATCATCCGCACCCGCTCCTGCAGCAGCGACCGGTTCGCCAGATCGGTGAGCGCGTCATGGGTGGCCTCGTGCCGCAGCCGGGTCTGCAGCGCCGCGATCTCCTGCACCCGCACCGACACCGCCTCGGACAGGCTGCGCTCCTGCTGGGCCAGGGCCCGCTGCTGCAGCGCCTCGGCATAGCTGTCGATGGCCTGACTGGCCACGAACGGCCAGCGGGTGGCGATCAGCGAGCCCGGATCGCCCGGCGCGAGACCCAGCAGCGCCCGGCTGGCCGGGGCGAGCATGCGGGTCCGGTCGAACGGCGCCTCGGCCAGCGTGCGGCCGACCGCGCGGGCGGCGGGCACCGGAAACGGTTCGCACCCGGCCAGTTCCAGGAGCTCGTCGATGATGCGGGCGAAGATGGTTTCGAGTTCGTCGGGAGACAGTTCGGGTCCGTCGCCGTTCCAGGCCGGATGCACCGCGCGCACCCATTCCCGGATGGTGGCCGCGACTACGGCCGAGGTTCGGGTATCGATTCGCACCGGCATCCCACTCACCTCGCGCGGGTGGTGTCGGTGCCGGCAGCGCCGGTCGCGCCCTTCGGTTGGAACTCACTGCCTCGCGGTCGGCTACACCACTGGTGCACGCTCACCGCCCCCTTTCCAGATACCCCCGTCCGGACAAAAAGGATCCTAGCAAGCCACCCGGCTTCGAAAACCCCTGATTCAGAACAGGTTCCCGTAACCTCGCGAATGGCGATCGGATGGTTGATCGCTCAGATCCCGCCGGTGTTACACCCAATTTCCGCGCGTCTCGAGCGACGCGCCGTTTCGCCCGCCCGACCGGCGGCGACATGGGAGAACGGGGCCCGATTGGCATTCCGCGAGTGAGGTTCGGTACAGTGCTCAACGCATGCGACACCGGCGGCGCCGGTGTGCGGCCTGCGGGTGTAGTTCAATGGTAGAACCTCAGCCTTCCAAGCTGATGGTGCGGGTTCGATTCCCGTCACCCGCTCTGATCCCTCGGGATGCCTAACGGGGTGTAGCGCAGCTTGGTAGCGCATCCGCTTTGGGAGCGGAGGGTCGCAGGTTCAAATCCTGTCACCCCGACTCGTGTGGTTGAGACACGAAACGGCCCCTGAGCATTGCGTATGTTCAGGGGCCGACTCGTTTCTATAAGTGCCTACAGATGCCTGTGCCAGATTCGTGCCTGATCGCCAGACCGCACAGCAGGTTCAATCGCTGCGCGATCCCATCCCTCGGCTCCGTGCCTGACTCCGTTGGTGACCGATCTCATACCGCCGAGGGAGGAGTCCGGCCCGGCGCTGCGGGCTACTCAGGCCATGACGATCTGCTCCAGATGCGAGCCTGCGCGCTGGTCGTACGTGTGCAGGACATCGGTCAACAGGTGAAGCGCTTCGAGTGCCACGAACTGTACCGCTACAGGATTTGCACTTAGCCGGAGGTTCACCACATCCGGATCAGAGGTTGGGTACGTTTCGCGGTCTGAGGCACCGAGGATGGCCCAGGGGCGGCCGTGAGCAAAACCCGAGCAGAGCTGCCAGGCCCACAAGACTGATCCAGCGGCTACAGCATTGTCTTGGGAGTACTTCACGGCGTCGTAGCTCTTGTACCCGTCACGGACCTTTGCCGTTATGCCAGAGCGCTTACCGGCGACTTCCTCGATCTTGAGCAAGTACGGCTCGGACAGGCTGTTGGGAAGGCCCCGTGGAGCTTTCGCATGCTCGGCATCCCTAACGTTCCGCGCATGCCATCGGAGTGTCCGTGCCACTCGCTCATCCCGCCGTTGCGGGCGCAGAATCCAGTAGGCGATGGAAAGGTTCTCGAGCGCTCCACGCGCGAGGCTGAACGGTGCCATCGTATGTAGGACACTTGCGTCAACAACTTGACGCTTCAGCGCATGCAGGTGATCCACTCCCGCATGGATGCAGCAGCGAACGGTGTGTGACACCTGATAAGGCTGGCTGGCACGATCGTCCCCAGCGAGTGAAGAACCTGCTTTGACTGGAAACTCGTTCATCGCACCTACTCGTTGCATCGCCTGCTCGATTAATGGCCCGATTTCGCTCCACTTTGCTGCGATCTGCTCGTCGGTGATCTGTGCGGGATCCGTCACGCAGGGATCCTATGAACTGAACGCTCCACGGCCGCCGTGATCGCCACCCGACGCGCCGCCACCCGTCTTCAAGCCGTTGTCAGGGAGGACGCAGCCTCGATCCGACCGGAGACGGTTCTCGTCGCACGGCAGACCCCCGGCGCGGTTGCGGCTGCCGGGGTCTGCCCATAGCCAAAGTGTGCCAATAGCTATGTGAAGTGCAGAAGGGCAGCGGATTCCGCTGCTACGGTCCGGCCAACGGTCCACCCCCTTCCAGGTGCCCGAGCGTCGGAGTGGTCTAGGTGGTCAGAACGTCATGGTTGACCGGATCGGGCGACGGTTTTTTGATGTCGCCGTCTTCTCCCCAATCTCGGCAGTACGGGCACCACGGCCGTAACCGGTGATGGACGCGAAGCGAACTTGCCGTAGCGATTCCCCAGAGTTCCAGGAGCGCAAGAGCCACGCTGCGGACAGCGGCGGGGAGGTGTCCGGAGATCAGAAGCGGGATGACCGCCAGCACAGCCACAATCGGCAAGGCACCGAAGCCAGTCCAGATGTGCCAGACCCGTAACAGCCATCTTCGACGCTCGGCGCGCTCGGCGGCATCCACGGGCACTTCCCGCATGCACAGCACACAGATACGTGTGAACTGGCTGTGCACGAGGGCGACCGACAACGACATGCAGAACGCGATGACCACCACCGCCGACAAAATCGTCAACCATGATCCAGCGGTAAGCCAGGTCGCTACACACACCACGGCGTACGCCGCGATGAACCGCCCGAATCTGTGAGTGATCCAGTCCTGTACGCGCCCTGACGGGCTGTCCGGGTTGTTGAATGGATCAACGATCACCGGCTACGCCCCGTCTGCTTGTGCGGGCGGGAGGTCGCGAAGCGGTGGCACAGCGCGCCGTGCGTAGGTTTCCTCCGGCGACACCGTGACTACATCCACCCGTCGGATCAGATCGACCGGAATCTCCCCGCCGAAATGGTCTGCGCTGGGCACGATTACGGCCTCAGCATGCAACCGGGTGGCTTGTGCCTTCAGCCGGGCCAGTGGTGGCCGACCGAATCGGGGGTCGTAGACGATCATGTCGGCAAAGTCGTAGCCGAGTTGATCGGCTCGCTTGCGGATCTGGGACTGATCCCACAGCAATGCCATTCCGCTGATGTCGGTCCGGAGATAGCCGAGAATCGTTGGCTTATACCGCATGTCCCGCCTCCGGTCGCTCGTCGTTGTCGCTGGTGTCGTCATCCGACCGGAAGAACTCCAGATAGACCCCTGAGTCGTCTTCGTCCCCGTAGGCGTTGGTTTCCAGGAAGCCGCCGGGGAACTCGTAGACCCTTCGCTGATAAGCCATCTCAGCCCCATGTCCGTGATCGGCTCTTCTCGGCAGCCTCAGCAGCCCGGCGGTCCACGGCATCGGCAAACCGTGCCAACAGTTCGACGGACAGCATCGGAACCGTCCACGCCATGAAGCGGTACGGTCCTGGTTTCCGCTGTGGTAGTTGACGCTTCACGATCTCTCCCCGGCAGACGGCCCACACTGGCAAGGCAGTCCGGGGCTAGGACGACTGCACTAGCCCCGAACGCCATGAACCGACGCTACGAATCTGCCTGCACCGATGTCTACGAACTTGCGAATACTTGCGCAGTTAGATGCATCTGCTAGCGATATTTGCAGGGCCAGAGGACCATAGAGGTCGCTAGTCCAAATACACGCAAGTAGTCAGCCGGAGGCTGGGATCATGCATCTGAATTTCCTCGGTAAGTGTGGCTCTGATAAGAAGAACTGCCCCACCCTGTACGCCACTGATCGGCGGAGTTTTGTCGTCCAGGGCTGGAGGACCGACCGCCCTGAAACCATCGAGATTCCGCACGCGCTGCTCGGATTCGTGGGGGAGGAGGGTTTCATCGCGACGGCGATGACCGATACAGGCAGGGGGTCCTTCATCCTGTCGGGACGGCCGATCACCGATAGCGGAACGCTTGAGCAGCTGACCATGGAAGACTTCGAGACAGCGATCGAGGTTCCGAGAGCTGAGAGGATCTACTTCGGTGGAATTTCGCGGCGTTGACGACTGGGACGACCTGTTTCACGAATGCCGAGAGTCGGCCTACCACATGGAAGTTCGCGATACCTACGCGGTCGCGAGCGAGTACGAGCCGCTCCGGCGATTCCTCGACGGTGAGCCGCCGCCGGACTACGACAAGTCCGACTGGACCGACATGATCCGGGAGATGACGGGCCGCGGCGTCGCCGTTAGCCGTGTCCGGGTTGTCACTGTTCCGCACAGCGACTACCAGCGGTGGCTGCTGTCGGTCACCGGCGAGAACGTCGAGGCGGGCGAGGACATCCGTTATCTGCCAAGGCATCTCGTTGATCCAGCCGATGTGCCTGGCGATGACTGGTGGTTGTTCGACGGCAGTCGCGTTGCCTTCAACCTGGTTGACCAGGCGGGGCGGCCAGCTGGCGTTGCAATTACGACCGATCCGAGGATCGCGACGTATTGCCGTGGCGTGAAGGACCGGCTGTTGGCCGTAGCGACGCCGTATCGGGAGTACATCGACGAATCTCCGGTGACTAGCCAGTAGTGACCGATTCGGTACAGGAGGCGCGGGAGGCTCTTGGCAAGCGGCTCCGGGAGATCCGCCGTGATGCCGGAATCACCGGCCGAGAGCTTTCCGCCCGTGAGGGCTGGCACGAGTCCAAGGTCTCGCGCATCGAACATGGAAAAGCTAGGCCCTCAACAGCTGACCTTCGCGCCTACTGTTCCCACTGCGACGCGAACGAGCAGTTACCCGACCTGCTTGCCAGCCTCCACAACATCGACTCCGCATGGCTCGAGTGGCGGCGACTACTCGGAACAGGTGTGAAGCGCGGCCAACAACTGGCGTTGAGGCTCGAGGCCGAGACGGCCCTCGTCCGGAACTACGAGCCGCAGATCATCCCCGGACTACTGCAAACCGCAGAGTACGCCGAGGCCAAGCTGAGACGAGTAATCGAGTTCTACCGCCTACCTGACGACCTGGATGCCGGGGTATCCAAGCGCATGGAGCGGCAACAAGTCCTGTACAGGCGAGGCCACCAGTTCCACTTCCTCATCGGCGAGACATCGCTGTATACGACAGTCGGAGATGACGACGTGATGCGAGGCCAGCTCGACCGACTTCAGACGATCATCGGAATGCCCCGCGTCACGCTGGGCATCGTTCCGCTGACTGCCGAAGCGCTCGTGGTCCTCGAAGGATTCGTGATGTTCGACAACCGCATGGTGAAGGTCGAGGCACACACCGCCGAATTGACTGTGACGCAACCGAGGGAGGTCGCGTTGTACGGGCGAGCGTTCGACACCTTGGCGAGTCAATCAGTCACGGGTGAGGCGGCTCGGGCGTTGATCCGTGCAGCCATCAGCAGGCGAAGCGAGCGACACAACGACCAGCCAGGCTCATAGCTTCGGCGATGAGATCGCAAGCAACCAAAGGTATCTCACGGTAGGGTCGGACCGCTGAACACACCGTACAAAGGGGGAGCAATGGTTGATCTCATGCGCGAGAAGTCGCGTGGGAACGGGCTCGGCAACAAGCGCTGGCGTCGTTACGCCGACGCATTCGACAGGGTCGAGCGCTGCCTGAGCCAGGGGTACCACCTCGAGGCGATCGCGATTCTCGACTCCCTGATCGGGGACAGGCTCGCGAGTCGCCTCGCTCATCTGGTGGGTACGGACTCGATCGCGGTTTCTGCGGTCGGCACGTTGTGCGGCAAGTTGGTTGGTCACAAGAACAGTGCGGGTGTGGAGGTTGATCCAGCCTTCCGTGAGGTGGTCGCCGAGATCAAGACATGGTCGGCGGCCCGCAACGATGCGATGCATGCCATTGCCAGGATTTTCCGGTACGAAGACCCTGCCGTGTCCTTCGACGATGCGATGGAGTCCCATCGCCAGACCGTGCTGGCTGGCATCGCGCTGCTTCAGCGCTTCGACCAGCTCGACACTGCCGTTCGGAAGCAGCGCCGGAAGATCCCCGCAACGGTGCCGGGTGCGTTCTTCCCCGAAGAGCGGCCGGCGTCGATGCGAGACCCGCGCCCCGACGCTCGATAGCCTCCGGGACACCGGGTATCGCGTGTCCTCACCTGACCCGAAAAAAGGGCCTGGGATGCCGTACCCGGTAGAAACAACAGAGCGACCCGGTGCCCAATAAATGGGAGCCATGGGGCTTCCCATAGCCCGGCATTTGGCGTTGCCCCTGGTCAGTCCCGGTCTCGCTGTGCGGCTGGGGCTGTGGGTCGTTTGGGTGCTGCTACTACTGAGGGGCGAGTGGTTCGAACCGTCTTCTTCCGCGCTGCGGAAGCCGCTTCGGTCTTGCTCTCCGCATGCCCCTCGGAGTTGTCGGGAACGATGTCCGCCCATCCACGCCGAGCCCATTTCGCTGCCGTCATAGGGCGCACTCGCACGAGTCCGTCAGCGCCGATGTGGCTGTTACTGGCAGAGTCGAATATCAGGTGCGGTCCTCGGACACGGCAGAGCACCGACGAGCTGTTGGAAACTGTTGTGGTGTCGCTCATTTGGCTACTCCGGGATGGTGATCTTCACGACGGTCGCCGGTTCGGGCCAGCCGTAGCAGACGCGCAGTTTCGCGCGGATGGCGATGCGATCGGAGGTGAAGTACACACTGCGGTCGGATTCCAGCGTCACTTCCTCGCTAATGGCGAGGAAGCTGCGGCTGTTGTCGATTCCCCAAATGGTTCGTGGCGCGACGGCGGGGGAAACGATCAACGGCCGTCCCAGCACCTGGCGGCGCGTCGGCAGCGTCGGATCGGGCTGCAAGGCTGGCATGAGCCCGCCCGTGCCGCCCAGGGGCGTTGTAGCCACCAGCAAGGCGGCATCGGGAGCGGCTACCCAGTGGGTAATGTTCCCGCCAGCGATCGCGGACAGGCTTTCCGCCTCTGCGGCCCAATCGAAATCGGTCATCTTGCCGCCGGATACATGCGCGGTCACGGCCTTCACGCCGGACAGGGCGGCGAGACCGGGTGGGGCGGGGGCGGGCAGATTCCCGAATGCGCCCATATCGAGTTTCTTCGCGATGTCCTTCGCCAGCCCGCCGCCGACAATGTCAGCAGCGGCAGGCGTGGAGGTCTGTGCAAGTTCGGACGTAATGACACTCAGGCCAGCTAGCTTGCGCGGCGTGAGCACCAGCTCTTCCAAATCGGCGTCGGTGACAGGGATTTCCGCGCCCTCAGCGACGAACGACGCGGTAGGCGTGGCAGCGGTGATCGGGATACGCAGCGCCGATGCGCCGGGCGTGCGAACGATGGTGGAGCACAAGGCGATTGCCGCAGTGGATTCGAGCGGCTTTACGAGGCTTTCCTCGATCTGTGCATGATTGAGGATGGCAGCGCCGGTAACGGTAGAAAGAGACATGAGAAAGCTCCGAGAAACGAACGTGGATACTGTTCGTCCGGCTCTCGGAGCTTCGGACGTTTGCCATCAAAGGCGAACGCTGGGAACTGTGAACAATTTTCGTAGCGCGCAGTTCTGATTCGATTATCGGTGGTTTGTCAGAACATGGCTAGATGATCCCTGGCTAGCCGCTGATCAGCTTGTTCCATGAGCCGCCGCTTCTGCGAACTTCCCCGGTTTGCCCCTGTCCCCAATTTGGATGACGCACGCCAGTTCGGCGGGCAACGGTTGCCAAACGAGGGCGTTTCGCCAGCAGCTCCTCGGCGGCGTTGTGGATCTTTGTGGCGTCTAGGTCGCCGTTCTCGTCCAGCAGAGCGGCCATATCGACAAGGCCGATATCAAACAGATCGGCAGGCACTTCTAGATACTTCGCTGCTACCAGTTCGATTGCTGCGCGCTGGTATCGGCCGAGTTGTTCGCGCACGGTGGCCAGTTCGGCTTCAGTGGTGCGGAGCTTGCGTCGCCACTTCGCCGCTTCGGCATTCGGGTTGTCACTCGCGTTGCTGTCAGCGTCGCTATCGTCAGTGGGGGTGGGCGGATGGTTGGCGGAACCGTCTTCGTGGCTCTGCAAGGCATTCAGGGCGTCGGAATCGGTTGCGGCGTGATCGTTCACGGCGTCATCGGCATTCATTCTTGTTCTCCATCGGTAGTCAGCGAATCGGGGTTCTGTTCAGCCAAGGCGGGCCATGTCCGGCGGCGCAAGGTCGGCGCGAGGTACTCGACTTTCGTGAGCAGCCGAGCGGCTTCAGTTGCACCGGGCTGGTCTTCGGGCAATCGCAATCCCAGTGCCCGCAGCAACGCCTTCTCCGTCTCGGTCGCCGGACGCGTGCGGTCACGCGGACACGCATCGAAATCAGCTGCGTGCGTGGTGTCCTCGGCGCGTTGCAACGGTGCTGAGAGTTCGGTGGTGAATGTGAGCCAGCCCCGCCGGTCATTGGGGATGCGAGCCGGGAGCGGGCACGTTGGATCTTCGGGCATTTTGGTGCTCTCTTGTGGGGTCGGGGACACTTCCGGCAGGAAGGGATGTCCTGTACTGGGCTCACGCGCTCATCGGCAGCGTCGCCGGGTTTCGCTGCGCAGCAACATCATTGATGAATAGTTCGAAGGTCGTATCCCATTCGGAACGCTCATGCCCTGCCATCAACTCCCGGAACTGCGGCACCAGGTCCCCGAAGTTGAGCCCTAGACGCTGCGCGTGTTCTTGTTCTTCGGCTTTGGGTTGCCAGTTGCTCGGCAAGGGTCGCTTCGGCGGTGAAAACGGAGAAGCATCCTCGGGCTGCTTCACCGACATCAGCCACGACGGCAGCTCGGCGGGCCGCGCCCCCGCTGGGGCGGGCCGCGCGCCTCTGGTTTTTGATTCTTGTTGAATGAATTCTTGTTTGTACCCCCGCCAGCGGGTAGCCCCTTGCTTGTTCTCGGGGGTAACGCTTGTCCGCTGCGCGGGGTGACCCTTACCCCTGTCGGCGGGCAAGGGAGCGTGGCGTATCAGCAGGGTGTAGAGGCTGCTGAGGCGGCCTCGGTGGACGTCATCACGCACGTCGGAAACCGCATCGGCTCGGTTGCCGTACCGCGCTGCCACCTTGAGAATTCCTGCCGCCTCAAGTTGATTCAGGTACTTGTCAATCGAATCGGCCTTCTTCCACCCCAGCGCCCGTGCCAACGTGGTGCGAGACGGCCACGCCTGGCCGCTGTCACGACCCGCATGACGCGCTATAACCGCATACAACGCTACCGCCTGCGCCGACACCTTGCCCTCGGCCATCGCGTCCAACACCGCATGCGGAACGATCGAAAACGTTTCCGATTCCCGTCTACTCATGGCAACCCCTATTCAGTTGTGAACGATCGAAATGAACGAACCGAAGGAACAATTCAACGGAGTTACCGCATTGGCTTCATGAGCCTGTCGAGTTCGTTCAAGTCCACCCGAACAGCACGAGTGCCTGGAACGCGATAACCAGTGATGGTGCCGTCCGAGATGCGACGCCGCAGAGTGCGTGCGGAAATACCCCACTGTTCCGCCGCTGTTTCGAGTGAGACGTAGCGAGGGTAGGTGCGTGCCATGTTTGCCATATTTAGTTGTCCTTGCAGCTGGGAGGGTCAAAGGTGCGCGCATAGGTGTGAGCCTGGAGAATCTCGCACGCGCGGAGCATGCCTTAACCGGAATCGAACGCTGTTGCGTTCTGGAAATGAGAATATCGCGGGTCAACTGCTGTCTCGAGATGATTCTGTCAGTCACGACCAGTCAGATACGCGGACGCCCCGCGCGACCTGCGACGATCGGGCGGGGCGGTACGGAAAGTGTTACGCAGCCCACATTTTGGCGACCAGTTGCCGATTGCGCGCGGCGCTGGAATGGACGTAGCGCTGGCTCATCGCCACGCTGGCGTGGCCCATGAACGCCATGTGATCCGACAGCGTCGCGCCCTGCTGTGCGAACAACGTCGCCGCCGAGTGCCGCAAGTCATGGAACCGCAATGCCGGGTATCCGAGCTTGTCGGCAGCCTTCTTCAACTGCTTTCGAATCGTGTTCGCGTGCAGTACCTCGCCACGATCGGACGGGAAGACCAATCCATCACGACCGCCAGCGGCATGCGCGACCAGATGGGCCGCAAGCACTTTCCGCAGCGGAGTAGGCAACGACACCGTTCGCAGCGCGGCCTTGGTTTTTGGTGTTCCCACGATCACGTCCTTCTTGATCCGTACCGCAGCACGCGCCACTGCCACCTCGCAGTCCTTACCGGTGAGTTTGAAGTCACCGCGCCGCAACGCGCTCACCTCACCCCACCGCAACCCACCGAAACCGGCCACCAGCACCAGTGCTCGCCACTTTTCCGGCATGTGGTCGGCGAGCTGTCGAATCTCGGTCGCCGACAACGCAATCGGCTCCACCGTGCGCTTCTTCGACCCCGCCCCCTTGATCCGGCACGGATTCGCCGGAATCAACTCATCCTCCACCGCCTGCCGCATGATCGTCCGCAGCAGCGAATATGCATTGGCGTTGCGCGTCGGGAACCGGTCCAGCTTGGCGAACCAGGCCCGCACCCGGGGCAACGTCAACTCGTCCAACGGCACGTCTCCCAGCTCGGGAAAAATCACGTTGTCCAGGTAGCCCCGGTACAGCTTGTGCGTGCGCGGCTTGAGCCGGTTCTCCGACTCCTCATGCCAGGTATCGCAGTAGCGGCGCACAGTGAGCACGTGCGCGGTCTTTGCTGCCTCCTCGGCGCGCTGCCGCTCCGCCGGGGGCGTCCACACGCCAAGTTCGATCAGCTTGCGTTCCTCCGACAGCCACCCGATGCAGTCGTCTTTCGACTCCCAGGTGCGCGGGCCTTTGTGCTGCTGACCGTCCGGTCCGGTGTATCGCGCCTGCCACCGACCGGAGGAAGTCTTACGAGGAGCGCCGAACGATCGCTTCGCCTGTGCCATATTCGTGCCTAATCTCTGCCTAACAAGGGTCAAAACGTGACCGTTCGTGTCTCTCCCGGTCACCATCATCACATCTCATTCTACCTGGCAGACAAGACATTTCGGCACGTCATACTGCTACCAAGATCGTGATAAATGACAGGTTCAAATCCTGTCACCCCGACCATCTTTCGATTCTCGCTGCCCCGGATCTGCGGGCTATCGGCGCTCAACCGGACGCCGGAAGACTTCGGCGACGATGTGATCGCCCAGGCTCTCGGCCACCCAGAAGTAGTCGCCGCCCAGTTCCGCGGCGGCGCGGGCCACCTCGTCGATGGCGCCGTGGATGTCGGCGGCGCCGAATCGGCTGAGCGCCATATCTATTGTTCCGACCGGTTCGTACAGATCGATTTCATCGCGGTGGAGTTCTCTGGCCATCGTTCTGCGCATGGTGTCCGCACCCCTCTCCGTGCCCGTGTGCTCAGCCCCACGGTAGGGGATCGGGTAGGGGTCGTGCGGAACAGGTTCTCGTGCGGCCGGGCGTGATCATGGGGAGGCCGGATCCGTGCGGGGTTCCAGGCCCGCGAGTGTGATGTCGATGAAGCGGTGCCAGTCGCCGATGTTCGCCCGGGCGACGGTGGCGAGGGCTCCCACGAGCATGTAGAGGTCGTCGAAAGTCGCGTCCTGGCGCAGGGTTCCGTCGGCTGTGCCTCGTGCGATCAAGGTGTCGCCCAGTTCTCGGAGTTCGGCCTGGACCGGGCCGCGTGGTGCGGTGTTGCCCAGTGTCGATTCGATCACCCGGGACAGTGCGCGCCCGTCCTCGTGCACCTGGCCGATGTGCTCCAGCAGGGTTCGCACGGCCTCGCGGCCGGATGCTGCCTTCTCGCACATTGTTCGTGCGAAGCCGAGGATTTCGAGGAAGCGTTGCTCGGCGATTGCCTCGACCAGGGCCTGGCGGGTCGGGAAGTGGCGGTAGACGGTGCCGATGCCGACTCCGGCGGTGCGGGCGACGTCGGCCATCTGGACCTCGCCGCCGCGTTCGGTGAACAGGTGCGCGGCGACCTCCAGGACGCGTGCGCGGTTACGTCCGGCGTCGGCGCGAGGTCGGCGGGACGGCGTCGGCATGGCGGAAGCATACGTGGCATTGACATCGGGATCGGGCTCGGGCAGGCTGACGGAACCGGAATCCGACTCCGTTTATTGAAGGGTTTGTCATGTCAGAAGACCGTTTCTTCGTGCTCGATCCCGGCGCTTCCCGCCCGACCCGGGTGCCGTTGCCGCCGTGGACGACGATCAAAGCGGGTATCGACGACACCCAAGGGCGGTTCACGCTGATGGAGAACCGGGGGAGCGGTGACATCCCCGCGCACGTGCACGACACGTTCGACGAATTCGTCTATGTCGTCGATGGCGAGCTCGGCGTCGACTTCGGCGGCGCGACCCACCGGATCACCAGCGGAATGTGTTTCCTGGTGCCGCGCGGAGTCACGCACGCCATGCGCAATCTCGGCGGCGACGGCTCGATCGTGCATGCCCTGCAGCTGTCGGCGCCGGGTGGCTGGGAGCGGTATCTGGAGGACATCACCGAGGCCCGTCAGAGCGGCGACTGGACCGGAGATCGCGACTGGGACAAGGCCAATGAGATCGGCAAGCGGCATGGGATGCGCTATCACCTCGGGCAGGGCGATCCCGCCGAATGGGGTGATCCGGAACGGTTTTTCACGCTGGAGAAGGGCGCGGTGCGGCCGGGGCGCATCCCGATTCCGCCCGCCTTCGGCGTCAAGGCCCGCTCCGAGGACACCGACGGGCTGTTCTCGGTACTGGAAGTCACTGTCGCCCAGCCGGTTCCGCGGCACACCCATCATGTGGCCGATGAGTGCATCTACGTGCTGGACGGTGTGCTCGAGGTCGAGTTCGACGACCGTGTGCACACCGTGGGCGCGGGACAGTTCGTCCTGCTGCCGCACGGTGTTCCGCACGCCATCCGCCCGGGTTCGACGCCGCCGCCGCGGGTCGTCCAGATCTCCTCGCCCGGTGGCTGGGAATGCGTGGTGGAGGCGTTGATCGAGCATCGCGCCGAAGTCGGCCGAGGTGGCCGCTTCGACCCCGCCGCCCTCAACCGCCACACCCGCCGCTACCACGTGGTCTACGAAGAAGACTGAGCGGCAGGCGGTTCCGCGGCGGCGGGCCAGCCGCTACTTGGGCTGTTCGGGCTGGGGGGCCTGGGTGGTGACCTTCGGCTTCTCGGCCCACTTGGTGGTGCCGTCGGCGGCGTTCATGGTGGTGAGCAGGTCGATTCCGGAGGCGATGAGGGTGGGGCCGCCCAGGGCGATGGTGCCTATGATGCCGCCCGCGGTCGCGCCCGTGGTCAGGCCGGGGATACAGCCCGCCACCAGCGTGACGATACAGCCGATGGTCGCGCCGATGGCGGTGCCGACGAAGCCGCCGATGGTGGTGGCCAGGCCGAACTGGGTGGTGAAGTCATTGAGGGCGCGCTGGTTCTCCAGCTGCGAGGCAACGGGTTTCACGGCCAGCGGCTGGGTGAGGTCCGCGTCCGACGGCTTGTCGGGGGTGATGGACAGGACGGTGGCGTCCTTGTCGACCTCGGACTTCACCGGGATGGGGACCGGTCCCAGATTGAATTCGAGGGGAAGGGTGAGCAGCACATTGCCCTCGCCGTCCTTCACGTCCACGACATCCACCACGGCGGCCGGGTCGGCGGGAGTGCCGTCCGGTGCGACGAGCACGCCGTTCTTCTCGATCAGCCGCTCGCCGCCGCCGGCTTCGAGTTGGCTGTCCAGGGCTCGCGAGAGTTCGAAGGTTCCGCCTTTGAGCGTGGTGACGACCGTCTTGTCCACCAGCTTGGTCGAGTACGTGATGTGCTCTGGGGTTTCGGGGGCCTCGGGCTCGGCATTCGCCGATCCGGTTGCCACGGTCAGTGCGCCGATCACCAGGGCGGCTGCCGTCGTGGCGCTGCGGAACTCCATGCGGTATCCCATCCGTCATCAGGTGTGTCACTGTCGGGACGCTCAGGAGCTTCAAACCCCGAATTCCCAGCCGGCCCAGCCAGCAAGCCTAGTGGAAAGCTCAGTTAGCGAAAGAGTTTCGGGCATGCGAAAACGGACGGAAATTATCCGGCGGTTATCCAGAGTTGATCCGGCCGACCAGTTTGCCGCAACGTCGCTCACTGTAGCGCCCCGAGTGTGCGCCTGTCAGTGGAACCGGGCAGACTGCGAACATGAGCCTCAGGTACAGCGCGGGAGTCCTGTTGTTCCGCCGCACATCCGGCCTCGAAGTACTGCTCGGCCATATGGGCGGCCCGCTCTGGGCGAAGAAGGACGCCTCCGCCTGGTCCATTCCCAAGGGCGAATACGAACCCGCCGAAGAGGATCCGCAATCCGCCGCCCGCCGCGAATTCACCGAGGAACTCGGCCTCCCCGTCCCCGCCGGCGACTGGACGCCCCTCGGCGACGTCCAATACGGCAGCGGCCGCGGCAAGAAGCAGGTCACCGTCTGGGCAGTCGAAGCCGACCTGGACCCGTCCGAGATCGTCCCCGGCCACTTCGACATGGAATGGCCACCTCGCTCCGGCCGCATCCAGCAATTCCCCGAAATCGACCGCGCCGCCTGGTTCACCCCGGACATCGCCCTCGACAAACTCGGCAAGGGCCAGCGCCCCTTCCTCGACCGCCTCACCCAGCACCTCGCCGAACAGGCCCTCTCACCCCAGGATTGACCCGCGACCCCACCCTTGGAGTCGCCCCTCGTCATCGGCCCGGGAATCGGCCGGGTTGTCGGCCCGGAGTCGGCCTGGGAATCGGCCGGGTTGTCGGTCCACGAGTCGGCTAGGTCGTCGGCCCGGAAATCGGCATCATCATCCCGGCGCGCTTTCGGCCGGGATCCACACCCGCGGCGTGCCGACGGGCGGGGTGGATTCCGGCCAAGAGCGCGCCGGAATGACGGGTGGCGGGTCTACGGGTCACAGGTGACAGGCGCCTGTCTGTGGGTGATGGGCGGCGGGTTCGGGGGCGGCGTGCGGGACTGCCTCAGAGGCGTGGGTCGACCGGTTCGGTTTCCAGGGCCAGGACGGCGAATACGGCTTCGTGGACGCGCCAGAGGGGCTCGTTGTCGACGAAGCGGTCCAGGGCTTCCAGGCCGAGGGCGTATTCGCGGAGGGCCAGGGAGCGTTTGGCGCCCAGACCGCGCTGGCGGAGGCGGTGCAGGTTGGCCGGGCGTAGGTATTCCGGGCCGTAGATGATCCGGAGGTATTCCGGGCCACGGCATTTCACGCCGGGCTGGACCGGCCGGCCGCTGCGGGTGGCGGTGCCCGCGACCAGGGAGGCGAGCGGTTTGACGACCATGCCTTCGCCGCCGGCGGAGGTCAGTTCGGTCCACCAGGCGGTGGCCGCGGCTTCGCTGTCGGGATCGGTCAGATCGACCAGCAGGCGGCCGGTGGGGGTGAACAGGTCCGGGTCGGCGGTGACCAGGCGGTCGATGCGTTCCAGGTGCCAGTTGTGTTCGCGGACAGCGTAGTTCGCGCCCTGGGCGGCCAGGATCTGGAACGGGGCCAGGCGGATGCCGTCGAGGCCCTCGGTGGGCCAGCAGTAGCGGCCGTAGGCGGTGGTGAAGGCCGCGGCGTCGGTGCGGCGGGCCGCGGTGTGCTCGGCGAGGTCTGCCACGTCCAGTCCGCGATCGGCCGCGGCGGCCAGGACCCCGGCGGCGGCGTCGAGGGAGGCTCGGGCGGCCGCGCCGACGGCGGCGTACTGGGTGCGGAGCAGGCCCATGGCCTTGGCCGACCAGGGCATGAGTTCGGTGTCGAGCAGTAGCCAGTCGGTGCCGAGTTCCTCGAACAGACCGGCCTGCTCGGCGGCGGCGCGGACACGGGACAGCAGGGTCTCGGTCTGCGCGGCGTCGTCGAAGAAGGGGCGGCCGGTGCGGGTGTAGACGGCGCCGGTGCTGCCGTGCTCGATGCCGAAGCGGCTGCGAGCGGCCTCGGCCGAGCGGGCCACGGCCACGACCGCGCGCGAGCCCATGTGCTTCTCCTCGCACACCACGGTCCGCACGCCCTCGGCGCGGTAGTACTCGAAGGCTTGCGCCGGATGCTCGAGGTAGCCGTCCAAGGCCGAGGTGGCGCACGGCGACATGGTGGGCGGCAGGTAGACCAGCCAGCGCGGGTCGGTGGCGAAGCGGCTCATCACCTCGAGCGCGGCGGCGGCCGAATCCTCTTGGACGCCCACGCGACCCAGGTGGCGAGTCTCCACCACGCGCCGGCCGATGACATCGTCGAGATCCAGCACGCCCGGATCACGCTGCGGGGTGGGCGACTGCAGCGGGCGGGCCGGTTCGTACCAGACCTGTTCGGCCGGAACGGAAACCGGTTCCTTCTCCGGATAGCGCAGGGCGGTGAGCTTGCCGCCGAACACCACACCCGTGTCCAGGCACAGCGTGTTGTTCACCCACGCCAGCTCGGCCATGGGCGTGTGCCCGTAGAGCACCAGGGCGCGGCCACGGTAGTCGTCGGCCCAGGGATAGCGGACCGGCAGCCCGTATTCGTCGGTCTCCCCGGTGGTTTCGCCGTACATGGCGAAGGACCGCACCCGGCCCGAGGCGCGGCCGTGGTACTCCTCCTTCAGCCCCGCGTGCGCGACCACGAGCTTGCCGCCGTCGAGCACGTAGTGACTGACCAGGCCGCGCATGAACTCGTGCGCCGCCTTGCGGAAGTCGCCGTCCTCGGCCTCCAACTGGGCGAGGGATTCGGCCAGGCCGTGCGCGACCTTCACCTTGCGGCCGTCCAGGGCGCGCACCAGCTTGAACTCGTGATTCCCGGTGACGCACAGGGCGTTTCCGGACGCCACCATGCCCATGACCAGGCGCAGCACACCCGGGGTGTCGGGACCGCGGTCCACCAGATCGCCGACGAATACGGCGGTCCGGCCCTCCGGATGCCGCGCGTCCACCGGCCGCCCGGAACCGTCGCGGGCCAGCTCGTACCCGAGCTCGCCCAGCAGGGTCTCCAGCTCGGACCGGCAGCCGTGCACATCGCCGATCACATCGAAGGGCCCGGTGAGCTCGCGCTTGTCGTTCCAGAGCCGCTCGTTCACGATGGTCGCCGCGTCGATCTCCTCGACCCCGCGCAGCACGTGCACCTTCCGGAAGCCCTCGCGCTCCAGGTATTTCAGGCTGCGCCGCAGCTCCCGTTGCTGCCGTGGGATCACGTGCGGGCCGAGATCCGCGCGATCGGGCCGATTCGCATTGCGCTGGACGCACACCTGGTCCGGCACATCCAGCACGATCGCCACCGGCAGCACGTCATGATCGCGAGCCAGCTCGATCAGCGCCTGCCGCGCCTTCGGCTGCACATTGGTGGCGTCCACGACCGTGCGCAGCCCACGCCGCAACCGCACTCCCGCAATGTGATGCAGCAGCGCGAACGCCTCCGGAGTCGCGGCCTGATCGTTCTCGTCATCGCTCACGATCCCCCGGCAGGCATCCGAGGACACAATGGCCGTCGACCGGAAATGCTTGCGCGCGAACGTGGACTTCCCCGACCCGGTACTGCCGACCAGCACCACCAGCGACAATTCCGGAACCAGCAATTCGGCCATCACGCCACCCCCTTCTCCGCGCCGCTCACCGATTTGGTGAACACGGCCATCTGCGTGGACGCCCCGAGCTCGGCATGCACCGGCCCGACCGGCTCGATGCGCACCGCGTACCCGTACTGCTCGCAGACCCCTTCCGCCCATCGCGCGAATTCCGCACGGCTCCACTCGAACCGGTGATCCGCATGCCGGAACGCCCCGGCCGCCATGCCCTCGTAGAGCGAGTTGTACTCCCCGTTCGGCGTCGTCACGATCACCGCCCCCGGCGCGGCCGCCCCGAACACCGCATGCCCGAGCGCCTGCAGCCGAGGCTCGTCCACATGCTCGATCACCTCCATGAGCACCGCCGCGTCATACCCCCGCAGCGACGCATCGGTATACGTCAGCGCCCCCTGCCGCACGGTCACCCGCCGCGCCTGCCACTCCGGCAACCGCCGCAGCCGCCGCTTGGCGATATGCAGCGACCGCATCGACACATCGACCCCCACGATCTCGGCAAAACTCCGCTCCGCCACCAACTCCCGCAGCAAGGCCCCCTCACCACACCCGAGATCGAGCACCCGGCTCGCCCCGACCTCCCGCAGCGCCTGCACGACAGCCGCCCGCCGCAGCACAGCCAGCGAAGGCATGCGCACACCAGCCCGATCGGCCACGAACCCGGTCTCGACGGGACTCGCCGCTCCCGCGGCTCCAGCGCCGCACGCCACAGCAGGCGACTCGTTTCCGGAGGTATCAGGGGCGCTGGGCGGAGCGACCGAGGCCCCTGCCTTGGAAGTTGCGGTGAGCCGTTCGGCCGTCGCGGGCGGTCCATCCGGTGCGTCGCCGAGCGCTTCGGGCGTGTCGTCGATGTCCTCCGGCAGGGTCTCTATGATCCCCAGTTCTTCCGGCTCGGCGTCATCGAGTTCCGCCAGCCGTGTCAGCGCGGCCTGCACCAGTGAATGGCGGCGGGCCAGGTAGCGGCGGGCGATCCAGGCGCGCTCCGGGTGGCCGACGAGCCAGCCTTCGCCGAAGCGGAGCAGCTTGTCGATCTCGGCGGAGTCGAGGAAGTAGTGCTTACTGCCGTCGAGGACGGGGAGCAGGACGTAGAGGTGGGAGAGGGCCTCGGACAGGCGCTGTACGCCGGTGAGTTCCAGTCGGACGTAATGGGATTCACCCCAGTCCGGGAAGGCCGGATCCAAGGGCAGGGGAGTGGCGGTGACCGTCCAGCCGAGTGGTTCGAAGATCTTCACCACTTGGTCGGGGCCGCCTTTGCAGGGCACCGCGGGCAGCGCGAGGTGCAGCGGCAGCGCGGTTTCCGCGAGCTCCGGACGGGCCTTGCAGCGGCCGTGCAGGGCGGTGCCGAAGACGGTGGAGATGGCCACCGACAGCAGCGACGACGCCGCGTAGGGGCGGTCGTTCACGTACTGGCCGAGGCTGAATTCCGGTGCGCTCTTGGACTTTCCGCGCACCAGGCGGACCGGGTCGATGTCCAGCAGCAGCGCCGCCGTGCACCGCTCGTCCCCGGCCTCGGGATACAGCACCCGCGCGGTGCCGTAGGACTGCTCGAATCCCTGTATCCGCGCGGGGTTCTTGTGCAGCAGAAACCCCAGATCGGAGGCCACCCACGCGGCCCCCTGCGGACGGGTGCAGGTGATCGTCAACAGCATCAGCTCAGATTCATCGCATCGGCCCAGCACCGCAACCCAATTCCCAACCTCGCACCCCGACACGTGTAGGTTCGGCGCGGTGCCGCACCCTGCGGCAGTCCGGGACTCGGTGAGGAGCGGGAATGCGCTTGGCAGGCACAATCGGCACGATCGCGGCGGCGGCGCTGGTACTGGCGGGCTGCGGCGGCGGTGACGACTCGGCGTCGGACGCCACCACCTCGGCCAAGGCCACCACCTCGGCCGCCGCCCAGAGCAAGGGCCGCGAGTGCACCGCCGAGGACATCAAGGTCGACGGCGGCTTCGGCGAGAACCCGAAGATCACCATTCCGGACGACTGCGATCCGCCCGAGCAGCTCATCGTCAAGGACCTGGTCGCGGGCTCCGGCCCGGGCGCGGTGGCCGGCCAGCAGCTGACCATGAACTACAGCCTGGTCACCTGGTCGGACAAGAAGAAGCTGGACAGCTCCTTCGACCGCGGCAAGCCCTTCCCCCTCGCGCTCGGCGCGGGCCAGGTCATCCAGGGCTGGGATCAGGGCCTGATCGGCGTGCAGCAGGGCACGCGCCGGCTGCTGATCGTGCCGCCGGATCTCGGCTACGGCGCGGGCGGCAATGGCATCAAGCCGAACGAGACGCTGGTCTTCGTCACCGACGCCGTCAAGGTCGGTTAGCTGGAAACCCGGACCCTCCCGCCGGATCCATAAGCGCTGTACCAGGGCGGCTGAGCAGTGCGTCAGCCGCCGCGCTGCCCTGGGCCCTGACCGGTTACCGGTGTCCGCGACCCGTCAACTAACCTGGTCGGGATGCGTTAGGGGGGAACTAGCCGTCAACCATGAACTACGAACAAGGAGCATGTCCGTGAAGAGCACCGTCGAGCAGCTGAGCCCGACCCGGGTCCGGATTAACGTCGAGGTGCCCTTCGAGGAGCTGAAGCCGGACTTCGACAAGGCCTACAAGGCCCTGGCGCAGCAGGTCCGCATTCCGGGCTTCCGCCCGGGCAAGGCCCCGGCCAAGCTCCTCGAGGCCCGCCTGGGTCGCGGCGCCGTGCTGGAGCAGGTCGTCAACGACGTGCTGCCCAAGCGCTACAGCGAGGCCGTCATCGCCACCGAGGTGAAGGTCCTCGGCCAGCCGGAGATCGAGATCACCAAGATCGAGGACGGCCAGGAGCTGGCCTTCACCGCCGAGGTCGACATCCGCCCCGACGTGACCCTGCCCGCCTTCGGCGACATCAAGGTCACCGTCGACCCGATCGAGATCACCGATGCCGACATCGAGGAGCAGCTGACCTCGCTGCGTCAGCGCTTCGGCACCCTGACCTCGGTCGAGCGCGCCATCGAGAACGGCGACTTCGTCTCCATCGACCTGTCGGCCACCGTCGACGGCGTCGAGGTCGAAGAGGCCTCCACCACCGGCCTGTCGCACGAGGTCGGCTCCGGCCAGCTCATCGAGGGCCTGGACGAGACCCTGATCGGCCTGAAGGCGGAGGAGTCCAAGGACTTCACCTCCACCCTGGTCGCCGGCGAGCACGCGGGCAAGGAAGCCGTCATCACCGTGACCGTGCAGTCGGTCAAGGAGCGCGAGCTGCCCGAGGCCGATGACGAGTTCGCCCAGCTGGCAAGCGAATTCGACACCATCGACGAGCTGAAGACCGACCTGAAGTCGCGCGTCGAGCGCGTCAAGAAGGTCGAGCAGGCCGGTCAGATCCGCGACAAGGTGCTCGAGGCGCTGCTCGAGACCGTCGAGATCCCGCTGCCGGAGAAGGTCGTGCAGGCCGAGGTCGACGCCGTCAAGCACGACGCCGTCCACGGTTTCGACCACGACGAGGCCAAGCTGGCCGAGGCCCTCGAGGCCCAGGGCTCCTCGCTGGAGGAGTTCAACAAGGACACCCAGGAGTCGGCCGAGAAGTCGGTCAAGACCCAGCTGCTGCTCGACGCCGTCGCCGAGCAGGAGAACACCCAGGTCGGCCAGGACGAGCTGTACGAGCGGATCATCTTCCAGGCGCAGCGCTACGGCATGTCGCCCGATCAGTTCATCCAGCAGATCCAGCAGGCCGGTCAGCTGGGCGCCGTCTTCGCCGACGTCCGCCGCGGCAAGGCCCTCGCCGGTGTCGTGGTCCAGGCCGCCGTCACCGACACCGCCGGCAATGCGGTGGACACCGCGGAAATGTTCGGCAACCCGGCCGCGGAGGCCGAAGAGGTCTCCGCCGAGGAGCTCGCCGAGGTCGCTGACACCGCTGAGGCCGACGCCAAGTAAGTTTTGCGCTATGAGCGAAGCAGGGCGGTACCGGGAGTTCGGTGCCGCCCTGCTTCGTTAGGGTTTGTGTCAGCGAATCAGTAGGGGCTTGTTAACCGAGCCGTTGAGAGAGGGCAGGTATCCGTGACAATCAATCAGGCAGGGGTGCGCATGGCATCCGAGACTGCTGGTCTGAACCTCGGTGATTCGGTCTACGAGCGCCTGTTGCGCAATCGGATCATCTTCCTGGGCAGCCAGGTCGACGACGACATCGCCAACAAGCTGTGCGCGCAGATCCTGCTGCTGACGGCCGAGGATCCGACCAAGGACATCGCGCTCTACATCAACTCCCCGGGCGGTTCGGTGACCGCGGGCATGGCCATCTACGACACCATGCAGTTCGCCGAGTGCGATATCGCGACCTACGGCATGGGCCTGGCCGCCTCCATGGGCCAGTTCCTGCTCGCCGCCGGCACCAAGGGCAAGCGCTACGCCCTGCCGCACTCGCGGATCATGATGCATCAGCCGTCCGCCGGCATCGGCGGCTCCGCGGCCGATATCGCCATCCAGGCCGAGCAGTTCGCCTACACCAAGCGTGAGCTGAACGAACTCCAGGCGCTGCACACCGGTCAGTCCGTGGAGCAGGTCACCCAGGACGCCGACCGCGACCGCTGGTTCACGCCGACGGAAGCGCTCGAGTACGGGTTCATCGACCACGTGATCACGCACGCGCGCCAGGCCAACGGCGCCAACTGATCACGCCCATCCACGAGACTTTTTGGAGACGCACATGTCGAACATGATCGACCCGCGGTCCGCGGGCATCACCTTCGCCGCCGCCGGGTCGGCCGCCCAGATGCCGCAATCGCGCTACATCCTGCCCTCCTTCGTCGAGCATTCGAGCTTCGGCGTCAAGGAGTCCAACCCGTACAACAAGCTGTTCGAGGAGCGCATCATCTTCCTCGGCGCGCAGGTGGACGACACCTCCGCGAACGACATCATGGCGCAGCTGCTGGTGCTGGAATCCCTTGATCCGGATCGCGACATCACCATGTACATCAACTCGCCCGGTGGCTCGTTCACCGCGCTGATGGCCATCTACGACACCATGCAGTACGTGCGCGCCGATGTCGCGACCGTCTGCCTGGGTCAGGCCGCCTCGGCCGCCGCCGTGCTGCTGGCCGCCGGTGCGCCCGGCAAGCGCGCCGCGCTGCCGAACGCCCGGGTGCTGATCCACCAGCCGTCCACCTCGGGCGGCATCCAGGGGCAGGTCTCCGATCTGGAAATCCAGGCCGCGGAGATCGAGCGCATGCGCCGTCTCATGGAGACCACGCTGGCTCGCCACACCGGTAAAGATGCGGACACGATCCGCAAGGACACCGATCGCGACAAGATCCTCACCGCCGCCGAGGCCGCGGAGTACGGGATCATCGACACGGTGTTCGAGTACCGCAAGCTCAGCGCCCAGAAGTGAGGGCTACGGGTGGCGGGGCGGGTGCGTCCTCGCCACCCGGGCAGGGGTGAGTCCACGCACATGTCCGGTGAGAAACGTGCCCAAGTTGTCGACCTCGGTCGCGGGAAGCGGGTACGGTCACTCTAGGGACCTTTGCTCGTGGTTGTCGGCTCTGCCCGCCGCATCGCCGGATCCGCTTCAGGGGGTCACGGCTTACGCTCGAAGAAGGCACTTCGCCGACAACCGGGGACAGACGGTTGCACGCGGACAAGGAAGTAGGGACCCAGGAGATGGCGCGCATCGGTGATGGCGGCGATCTGCTCAAGTGCTCGTTCTGCGGAAAGAGCCAGAAGCAGGTCAAGAAGCTCATTGCGGGACCGGGGGTGTACATCTGCGACGAGTGCATCGATCTGTGCAACGAGATCATCGAGGAGGAACTCGCCGAATCGAGCGAGGTCAAACTCGACGAGTTGCCCAAGCCCGCGGAAATCCGCGATTTCCTCGAGCAGTACGTGATCGGGCAGGACGCCGCGAAACGCACGCTCGCCGTGGCTGTGTACAACCACTACAAGCGAATTCAGGCGGGCGACAAGGGCCGCGATTCCCGTGGCGAAGCCGTCGAGTTGATGAAGTCCAACATCCTCATGCTCGGCCCCACCGGATGCGGTAAGACCTATCTGGCGCAGACGCTGGCCAAGATGCTCAACGTCCCGTTCGCCATCGCCGACGCCACCGCCCTGACCGAGGCCGGCTATGTCGGCGAGGATGTCGAGAACATCCTGCTGAAGCTGATCCAGGCCGCCGATTACGACGTCAAGCGCGCCGAGACCGGCATCATCTACATCGATGAGGTCGACAAGATCGCCCGCAAGTCGGAGAACCCGTCCATCACCAGGGACGTCTCCGGTGAGGGCGTGCAGCAGGCGCTGCTGAAGATCCTGGAAGGCACCCAGGCCTCGGTGCCGCCGCAGGGCGGCCGCAAGCATCCGCACCAGGAATTCATTCAGATCGACACCACCAACGTGCTCTTCATCGTGGCGGGCGCCTTCGCCGGCCTGGAGAAGATCGTGCAGGATCGAGTCGGCAAGCGCGGCATCGGTTTCGGCGCGGAGGTGCGCTCCAAGGTGGAGATCGACACCGCCGACCATTTCGCCGACGTCATGCCCGAGGATCTGATCAAGTTCGGCCTGATCCCCGAGTTCATCGGCCGCCTGCCCATCGTCGCCTCGGTCACCAACCTGGACAAGGAGTCCCTGGTCCGCATTCTGGCCGAGCCGAAGAACGCCCTCGTCAAGCAGTACGTGCGCCTGTTCGAAATGGACGGCGTGGACCTGGAGTTCACCCAGGACGCCCTGGAAGCCGTTGCCGACCAGGCCATCCTGCGCGGCACCGGAGCCCGCGGCCTGCGCGCCATCATGGAGGAGGTGCTCCTCCCGGTCATGTACGACATCCCCAGCCGCGATGACGTGGCCAAGGTCGTCGTCACCGAGGACACGGTCAATAACAACGTGCTCCCGACCATCGTGCCGCGCAAGCGTCAGTCCGGCCCGGAGCGCCGCGAGAAGTCGGCGTAACCACCAGCCTTTACGAGAACGGCCCCGCGAGAAATCGCGGGGCCGTTCTCGTTTCACATCAGAAGTCCCGGAAGATCGCCGCGAGTTCACGGCGGGAGGTGATGCCGAGCTTCGGATACGCATTGGACAGGTGATAGCCGACAGTGCGCGGGCTCAGGAACAGCTGCGCGCCGATGTCCTTGTTGGACAAGCCGGTTGCGGCCAGCTGGGCGGTTTGCAGTTCCTGCGGGGTGAGGCGGCCGAGGACATCGACCGTGGGCGCGGTGGCGCGGGTCTCGCCGGTGGCGCGCAGCTCGCCCTCGGCGCGTTCGGCCCATGGGAGCGCACCCAGGCGGCGCAGGGTTTCCGCCGCGGCGCGCAGATGGGTGCGGGCCTCGGCGCGCCGCTGATGACGGCGCAGCCATTCGCCGTAGAGGAGTTCGGTGCGGGCGCGGTCGAAGGCGAACTCGGACTGGGCGTGGTGTAGTCGCAGGGCGGCGGTGAAATGCGTTTCGGCAGTATCGTTGTCGGCCAGCAGTGCCAGGCAGCGCTGCGCGATGGCCTGCGCCCACGGCTGGCCGACATGATCGGTCCAGATCCGATACCAGTCGAAGACGGCACGCGTCTCCGCGAGACGATCGGTGCGATGCGCGGCCTCGACCAGATCCGGAATGCTCGCGATCGCACCGTGCCGATTGGCTCCGGACAGGACGGTCAGCAGCCGGTCCACAGCGGCGTCGGGTCTGCCGATGCCGAGATCGAGCAGGCTCAGCGCCGCGATGGCGTGCACATTGGCCGGGGCGATATAGCGTTCCAGGGGTTCGGCCGTGAATTCCGCGCACTGCCGTTCGTCGCCGCGGATCGCGGCAAGCAATGCGAGAGTGGTGGATTGGTAGATGAGACTGGCCCGGTGCCCGCTCTCGGCGGCCAGCCCCAACCCCTCGGTGGCGGCGGCGCTCGCGGCGGTGAGCCGGCCGAGCACGAGTTCGGTGCGCGCCTGCAACTGGAGCGCCCGGGTGAGCACACCCACCGCCCCGCGCCGCCGGCAGTCATCGGCGAGCGCGGCCGAAAGATCCCGGGCGGCCGGGATATCCGCAATGAGCAGATGCCAATGCGCGGCCGTCGCCCGCTCCCGCAGCTGATCGTCCGCGATGCCGGACATGAGAAATCGCAGCGCCGTAATCGATTGCCCGGCATCCACGTCCGCCCCCGGATTGAGCCCGCCCATGAGGTCCGCCAGCGCCCGCACCCGATCGGCCCCGGGCAGCCCCGAACTCTCGGCCCGGGCCGCGGTATGCGCCACGGCCGCCAGATCCCCCGCACTCCAGGCCGCCTCGGCCGCCCGGAACAACAGACTGCCCGCCAACTCCGGATCCTGTGCGGCCACGAAAGCAGCGGCGGTGCCGAGCGATTGCTGCGCCGCCTGCGGCCGGTCCTGCGCCAGCGCGATCTCGGCCTGCAACTCCGACAGCCCCGCCAGCGCCACCGGCGTCGTGGTCAGCGGCAGCGCCCGCTCCACGAATTCCGTTGCGGCATCCAGATCCCCGCCCTCGGCCGCTGCCCGCGCGGCAGCGTACAGCCGCCGTCCCCGCGCCACCGGATCCGGGCTGAGATCGGCCGCCCGCCGATAGGCCGCGGTCACCTCGACCAGCCCGCCCCGCCCCAGCGCCCGCCGCGCGGCCTCGTCCAGCGCCGCGGCCACCGCCTCATCCGGCGCCTCCGCCGCAGCAGCGAGATGCCATGCCCGCCGATCGGCATGCGCGACCGCATCGAGCATCCCGGCCAGCACCCGATGCGCCTCCCGCCGCCGAGCAGCCGTCGCCCCGTCATAGGCAGCGGCCCGAACGAGCGGATGGCTGAACACGATCCGCCCATCCTCCACCCGAATCAACCCGGCCTGTTCGGCCCGCGCCAAGTCCGCCCGAGCCGCCTCACGCTGTGCCGCGCCCCCTACCTCCACGCCGACGATTTCGGTCCCCACCCGGCCGGCCTCAACAGGTGTGGCGATTTCGGTGCCCGGCTGGTCGGCCTTCACATGTGTGGCGTTCTCGGCGTCTATCCGGAGCGTAGAGCCGACCTCTGGATCCGGGTGGTTCACATCGAGATGGCCGGGGCCATCCGCAGCGGTTCGAGGAGCGGTTTCGGCTACTGCGTGGCGGTCGCTGAGGTGGGTGGCTGCCCGATTTGTGTGATGCGTATTCGTGTGCGCGGGTGCGTCCGGATCTGTGTGACGCGCGGTGTGTGCGGTGAGGTGTGCTGCGGCGGAGAGGATGACTGCGGGGTCGGAGGTGTCGTCGGTGGCGGCGATGAGCAGGAAATCCTGGGTGGTGGCGGGGAGGGCGAGGATGCGGTCGGTGAAGGCGCGTTGGATGCGGTGCGGGGTGGGGGTTTTCGCGCTGAAGGGGGAGGTGTACATGCGGTCGGCGCGGCGGAGGGTGGGGAGGACCTGGAGGGCGAGGGGGTTGCCGTTCGCTTCGCGTAGTAGCCAGGTCGCGGTGGCGGCGGGGAGGGGGCCGTGGGCCGCGTTGAGCAGGGTCGCTGCCGCTGTTTCGGCCAAGCGGGCCAAAGGCAGTGTGGCGCCGGGGAGTTCGTGGAGTTCCGGTAGGTGGTCGTCGCGGACGGCGAAGAGCAGGGCGATCGGTTCGGCGTCCAGGCGGCGGGCTGCGAAGAGCAGGGTGTCCAGGGTGGCGCGGTCGAGCCATTGGGCATCGTCGATCAGGCAGAGGACGGGAGTTCGATCGGATAGGTGGGCCAGCAGAGTCAGGGTGGCTGCGCCTACCAGGAACCGGTTGGGGTGCTCGGCTTCTCCGGAGTCGAGGGCGGCTCGCAGGGCGGTGGCTTGGGCGTCGGGGAGCGCGGTGAGGTCGGTGCGGGCTCGGCCGAGGAGCAGGTGCAGGCCGGCGAAGGCGAGGTCGCGTTCGGCCTCGGTGCCGCTGACTCGGAGGAGGCGGTGGCCGGATGCGGCGGCCAGCCGGGCGGCGTGGTCGAGGAGGACGGATTTGCCGATGCCCGCCTCGCCTCGGAGCACCAGCGTGGCGGCGTGGCCGGCGGCGGACCGGGTCAGCAACTCTTCGACGACGGCGGTCTCGTCGGCACGACCGAATAGCACGGTTAGCGACTCTAATGAGGTCGGCGGGCGGCTCGGCGGGGGCGGGGGGAGTCAGTGGGTGTACGGGCGGGCGGCGCGGCCGTTGCGCAGGGTGTAAGCCCACCACAGGAGCTGGTCCAGCATGGTTTTCGCGGCGATGGCGCTGTCGGGGTCGAGGGCATTGCCGTCGTTGTCGAAGCGGTCCCACGCCACATGGAAGCTGACGGTGTCGCGGACGGTGACGGCGTGCAGTTCGGCGAAGACCTGGCGGAGGTGCTCGACCGCGCGCAGGCCGCCGGCCATACCGCCGTAGGAGACGAAGCCGATGGGCTTGAGGCGCCATTCCTCGTAATGCCAGTCGATGAGCGTCTTCAGCGAGGCCGGGTAGCTGTGGTTGTACTCGGGGGTGACCACGACGACCGCGTCGGCGGCGCCCAGGCGTTCGCGCAGGGGGTGGAAGGCGGGGTCCGGGTGGGCGCTGAGCACGGCGGGCAATGGATGATCGGCCACGTCGATGACGTCGAGCTGGAATCCGGCGTGCTCGGTGGCGCGGGCGGTGAACCAGTTCGCGACGGTGGGGCCGAAGCGGCCGTCGCGGGTGCTGGCGACAATGACGGCCAGGCGCAGCGGGGTGGTGGTGGACATTGGGATCTCCCATCGGGGCGGTGTATCGGTATGCCGGAAACGCTAGGGAGACGGGTATTCCGGTCGCCTCTGTCGGATGACCGGGTTCGGCCGCGGCAATGACCGGGTCCGCCGGATCCGGTCGAACCAGGTCATTCGACAGAGGCGGTACCGGGCGGCCGGTTCATAACGTCATCGGCATGACAACGATCTCCGCTCCGGCCCCGGAGGTGACGACCACCGGCCGTCCCGCACCCTCCGTCAATGCCATTGCGGCCGTGGTGATCGCGGCCGGCATCATGTCGGTTCTCGACACCACCGTCGTGAATGTGGCCCTGAACCAGCTGGCCGCCAGTTTCCACGTGCCGCTGTCCACCATCGCCTGGGTGTCGACCGCCTACCTGCTGGCCCTGGCCACCGTCATCCCGCTCACCGCCTGGGCCATGGGCCGATTCGGCGCCAAGCGGACCTTCCTCACCGCGATCATCCTGTTCACGCTGGGCTCGCTGCTGGCCGGACTGGCCTGGAATGCCCCGTCGCTCATCGCCTTCCGCGTGCTGCAGGGCCTGGGCGGCGGACTGCTGATGCCCGTCGGCATGAGCATGGTGATGCGCGCCGCCGACCCGAAGCACATGGGCCGCACCACCGCCCTGCTCGGCATCCCGGTGCTCGTCGGGCCGCTGGCCGGACCCATTCTGGGTGGCTGGCTGGTCGACAATGCCGGGTGGCGCTGGGCCTTCTTCATCAATCTGCCGATCGCCGCGGTCGCCCTGATCGGCGCGGTGCGGGTGCTGGCCGATGAGCAGCCGCAGCCCGGCCGCCGCCTGGACCTGCCCGGTCTGCTCATGCTGTCCCCGGGCCTGGCCCTGCTCATCTACGGTGTCGCCACCGGCGGTGAACACGCCGACTTCACCCGGCCGTCCATCCTGGCGCCCACGCTCGCGGGCCTGGCACTGGTGATCGCCTTCGTGCTGCGCGCACTGCGCATCCAGAATCCGCTGCTCGATCTGAACCTGTTCCGCCACCGCGCATTCCGCTCGGCCGCCGCCACCCTGACCTTGTTCAACGGCGCGTACTTCGGCTCCATGCTGCTGGGCCCGCTGTACTGGCAGCTGGTGCGCGACACCACCGCCACCGAGGCCGGTCTGCTCGGCATTCCGCAGGTGCTGGCCACCGGTATCACCATGCAGGTCGCGGGCCGGCTGATCGACAGGATCCCGCCCGGTCGGATCGTGCTCGGCGGAATCTCACTGGCGGCCTTCGGTTTCGGCCTGATCACCACGCAGATCCATGCCGACAGCCCCTACTGGGCGGTCTCCCTGGCCGGTGCGGTCATGGGTGTGGGCGTCGGCGCGACCATCATGCCGACCATGACCACCGCGGCGCGGACGCTGCCCAAGGATGAGATGCCCGCCGCCAACACCACCCTCAGCATCATCTCGCAGGTCGCCAGCTCCGTGGGCATCGCCGCCATCTCGGTCCTGCTGACCACCGCCATGGCGCGCGAAGTCCCCGGCGCCACACTGGATTCGGTGGCCCGGACCGTCGAGCGCGCGGCCATTGCCGAACCCCTCGCGGACGCCTTCCGCGGCACCTACGGCTGGGCCGTGCTGGTGCTGGCCCTGGCGATCGTCCCCGCCCTGCTGCTGCCCCGCAAGGCCCTCAGCTGAGCCGCCTTCCCCCGGACATCCGGGCGCACGGTCCAACGGCCCCGCGAAATATCGCGGGGCCGTTGGCATTCGGTCGCCCTCCGCTATTCCGCCCAGGGCACCCGGCAGGAGTCCTGACTGAACCCCTGATCGGTAATGCCGAGCGCGTGATAACTGCGAGCGCGCGAATTCTCCAGCGCGATGTGATAGGTCAACTCCATGACGCCTTCGGTCCCGAACCGCTTCTTCAGATCGGTGACCTGCTCGTCGGTGACCGTAGGCGGAGTCGCGGTCATGGCTTCGGCGTACGCGATCGCGGCGCGCTCGTCCTCGCTGTAGTGGTCCGAGGATTGATAGTCGTCGATATGCCGCAGCCGATCGAGATCCAGATCGGACAAGCGCATGAGCATCGAACCGAAGTCCACACACCACGAGCAGCCGACAGTGCGGGCCACGTAGTACACGGCGATCTCGCGGATGGGAACCGCCAGCTTGGTCGACCCACGCTCGACGAGCGTCTCGTGCACCCCGGCGGCACGCATGAGCTTCGGATGATTCGCCAGCACGGCGAACGGCTCCGGCACCTCCCCGAACCGGCGCTTGCTGTACCAGTACGTCATTCGCGTCAGCAGTCCGGCCTGCTTCGGCGTGACGGCGGGAATACGGGTGACGCCCATGGCGGTCTCCTTCGATCCGGGAGTGTGCTGCTACCCCTTGGACGAGACAGCCCCGCCGGACGTGACGGGCTCGCGGAAATTGCGCCCGGTGAATACGTAGGCGCTGGTCAGAGCGGCACGCCCGGCCACACCTGAGCGATGACATCCTCGCCCTTGTGCTGGTACCAGCGGAACCAGAGCTTGCACGTGGCACGGGGCATCTCGTCGAAATGGGCTATGAGGTGCTCCATAGCGGAGACGCTCTGGAGCGTCACGCGGAAGTAGCCGGACTCGGACGCTCGCTGCCACGGTTCGGTCCGAAAGAAACGATCGTCGAGTTCCTGGCTGTAGGGCGGTTCGCGATAGAGCGCGCCGTTCGCATCGCAGTTCACGCCGTAGGTCAGCCTGTCGAAGCCGCCGTCCTGGGGAGAGCAGGCGACCCGGTCGATCCCGTTGTACGTGGAGTATGTGCACGTCGCGTTCAGATACCCGCGTCCATCCGGCCCGAGGCCCGGGGCCGGAACGAGCCCGGGAAACAGGTCGGCGATCCGCTGCCGGGATTCCAGCGGTACCGGTGTCGTCGTGGCCGCAATCACCGAGGAAGTCGATGTGGATGTCGAGGTCGGCGCGGACAAGGATGCCTCGTCACCGGAATCGCGGCGGAAACCGTAGGCGGCGATCACACCGAGGACGATGCCGGTCGTCACCAGCACCGCGATGACAACCATGACCGCGACGCCACCGGTCCTCGGCTTTCCGGCGCCGGCCGCGGGCGGCAGCACCGGCTTGCCGAGCGAGATCGGCGTGCTGAGCGAGACCGGATCGGCAACTGCCCCACTTCGATTCCGCTGCCACCGGCCGACTCGGACGATGATCAGAGCCAGGAGGATCGCTGCCACGGCGAGGACGCCCGTCGCGACGAACTCGGTGACGATCAGATACCAGCCGCCCAGCGGTGCACGGGTCAACACGACGTCGTCGCCGCTCGTGTGCACCTCGAACTTCGGGATGCTGAGCGCCAGGCCGAGCCAGGCGAGCGCCCAGTGCACCAGCAGCGCCGCCCACCACGCGGTGACCAGTCCGGCGCCGGGTCGCCCGCGTAGGGTGGGCGCGTCGGCCGGGGTGCGCGGATCGCTGGCGCGTACGACGTCGGCGAGAATTATTGCCGGGAACCACAAATTGACCACCGGGCAGAACCAGCCGCCCAGTATCCATCCCATGGATCGCCGATGCCGTGCCGCGCACAGCGTCTCCGCATTGCGGCGGGCGCGCCACAACCAGATGAGGAAGGCGATTCCCGTCGCGATGAATGCCAGCGCCCACAGACCGACCAGCCGGTCGTTCGTGCGCCACTCTTTGCTGTGGTCCGCCGAGGTGGGCTGATAGCTCTCGAAATCCGCGAGCGCGAACGCATTCGCGATCGCGGTGAACAGGGAGAATGCGACCGTCACTCCGAGCAGTGCGATCGAGGCGACCGCCGGTTTCCGCAGCGGGCGAAGATCACCGCGCCCTCCCCTCGCACCGGGTGCCCCGCTGTTCCATGCGTCGTCGACCACCATCGGCGTACCGTCCCCTCGAACCTGGTGCGTCCGTTCGGAAACCGACGCGCCGACATTATGGGATGCCGGCAAGGTGCTGTCACGTCGGTTTCGGACCCGACGGCCGGTTCGGGTGGTCGCGGAGATGGTGACGGTCGGGGGTGCCGATCGCGCCCAGTGCTGGGGATCGACGGTGATCCCCCGTGGTTCGCCATTGAACCTTTACTCCGATATCCGGGAATCGGACGGGAAGCCTCACCTGTTACGACGGTGCGGCAGCTGAGAATTCAGCGGTTCGACGGGCCGCGGCGGCGAGAAGTTTCGGTGTTCGGGCGGCGGGGGAAACGGATGTTCATCGGGGCGGGTTCCGGGACCGGATGGCGTTCGCGGGGTGCGACTATCAGGCAGGCCGCGCCGAGAGCTCCGAGGGCCAGGATCGAGATGAGGCTGATCGTGTAGCTGGCGGTGCTCATGGCGTCGGGACGGTGGGTCACGTGGTAGACGAAATGGGGGACGCTGAAGACCAGCCAGCCGAGTCCGGCGGCTCGCCCGATCATGCTGTCGCGGTGGTACAGGGCGAAGGCCGCGATAGCGCCCAAGGCCAGGAAGAACGCGCCGACATCGCCGACCAGATGGTGGTTGTACGGCCCGTCGGGGCTCACCCATCGGGTGCCGAAGCCCGGGAAGTCGTCATAGAAGGACTCCGGTGCGAACACCGCCCAGAGGCCGACGACGAAGCCTTGTGCGGCCAGGATGCCCAGCATGATGAGCAGGGCGAGCCAGCGGCGGCGATTCACCTCCAGCCGCATGCGCACATTGATGCCGTCCCCGGTGCCGCGAAACGAGATCCGCATCGGCCCTCCGCCCATCGCCGAATCGCTGTGTGATCACGGTAATTCGCGCGACGGGCGGTAACAAGCACCCGCGCTAGATCTGCTCCATCTTCAGATCCTCGGGACCCCAGTAGGCCCGCATGAGCACGATCTTGCCATCCTCGTCGAACTCCATCACATCGATCGGCGACAGCGTCATCCGCTGCCCGTTGAACGCCGTGACCAGCGTAAACGACACGGCAGCATGCTTCCCGTTCACCTTCACGGCATGCAGCTCGGTGGACCGCTCCAGACTCTCCAGCGCCGTATACAGCTCCCGAATCTTCTCGTGCCCGTGCCGCCGCTCACTCCCGATCGGATCCTCCACCACCGCGTCGGCGGCATACAACGCCACAATCTCCTCGGTAGGCCCCGTGGCCACCAACTTCACGTACTGTTCGACCACATCACGAGGCTGCACTGCCACGACAACTCCCAACAGATTGAAACGTGTTCTAATCGCGCAGCGTAGCAATCTCCCGCCCACCCCGAAACACCCCACGTCACTGGGCGGGACCATCCCCAAAGGGGGGTCAAGGGGGCGGAGCCCCTTGTGGGGGTGCGGGGGCGAGCCCCTGCGGGGTGCGGGGTGTCCCCGCCGGGGGCGTGGGGGTGTCCCCCACAAATCAAACACAGCCCCCAGCTATCCGCACCGCAATACTCCGCCACCACTTCCCGGCAGGCATGCCCTCATATCACAGCGCCAGCCGCTCAGCCGAGCTGTACACATTCATACTCGCGCCCCGAAGAAACCCAACCAGCGTGAGCCCCGAATCAGCCGCCAGGTCGACCGCCAGCGAGCTCGGCGCAGACACCGCACCGAGCACCGGTACACCCGCCATCACCGCCTTCTGGACCAGCTCGAAAGACGCCCGCCCACTGACCATGAGCACGAGATCATGCGCAGGCAGCCGTCCCTCGCGCAGCGCCCACCCGATGACCTTGTCCACGGCATTGTGCCGCCCGACATCCTCCCGAACGGCCAGCGCAGCACCGTCGACAGTGAACAGCCCGGCCGCATGCAGCCCGCCCGTGGCATCGAAAACCTGCTGGCGGGAACGGAGTTCGTCGGGAAGCTTGGCGAGCGTATCGACCTCCAGAAGCGGAACACCCTCCGGCAGCGGGTAACGAGTGCGCGTACGGACCTCGTCGAGGGCGGTCTTGCCGCACAAGCCGCAGGAGCTGTTGGTCAGAAAGTTGCGCGGGGTGACCGGAACCGGGTTGCGGAGCTGAACGTCGAGCACGTTATAGGTGTTCTGGCCGTTCTCGTCGGTACCGGCGCAATACCGTGCGGTCACGATGTCCTCGGCGGAGGTGATGATGCCCTCGCTGAAGAGGAAGCCGTGGACCAGATCGATGTCCGCCCCGGGCGTGCGCATGGTGACGGCGAGGGATTCCCCGCGCGTGCGGATCTCCAGGGGTTCCTCGACGGCCAGGGTATCGGGCCGCCGCACCGTTCCCGTGGGGGAGATGCGCAGCGTGGGTCGGCGGGCGGTGACTCTGCTCATGCGGTGTGGACGTGCCGTTCCATGCGAATGGTGACCGCCTTGGACACCGGCGTATTCGACCGCAGCGCAACGTGATCCAGCGGCACCAAGGGGTTGGTCTCCGGATAGTAGGCCGCCGCATTGCCGCGCGGCGTGGAGTAGCCGACCACGCGGAAGCCCGTCACCCGGCGCTCGACCCCGTCGGTCCACTCCGAGATCAGGTCCACCAGTTCGTCTTCCACCAAACCGAGAGCCGCGATGTCCTCCGGATGGACCAGCACCACCCGCCGGCCGTTGTGAATCCCGCGATAGCGATCGTCGAGACCGTAGATGGTCGTGTTGTACTGATCGTGGCTGCGCAGCGTCTGCAGAATGAGCCGCCCCTCGGGGACCGGCAGCCAATGCAGCTCGTTGACCGCGAAATTGGCTTTCCCACTGGCGGTACGGAATTCGCGGGCGTCGCGAGGAGGGTGCGGGAGCTCGAAGCCATTGCGGCCGCGCACCTTGTCGTTGTATCCCGCACACCCGGGCACGACATTGGCGATGGCATCGCGGATCTTGTCGTAATCGCGCCGGAAATCCGCCCAGGGCACCGCATGTCCCGGACCGAAGAGTTCCGCCGCCAGCTCGCACACGATGGCGACCTCGCTGCGCAGGTGCTCGCTCACCGGCTTCAGCCGCCCGGTGGACAGATGCACCATGGACATCGAGTCCTCGACCGAAACCTGTTGGCGCACACCGTCCTGCACGTCCTCATCGGTGCGGCCGAGGGTCGGCAGGATGAGCGCGGTCCGGCCGTGCACCACATGGCTGCGATTGAGCTTGGTGGAGACGTGCACGGTGAGCTCGCAGCTGCGCAGCGCCGCCTCGGTCACCTCGGTATCGGGGGTGGCGGAGGCGAAATTGCCGCCCATGCCGAAGAAGACCTTGGCGCGGCCGTCGCGCATGGCGCGAATGGCATGCACGGTGTCCCAGCCGTGTTCGCGGGGACTCTTGATGCCGAATTCGTCGTCCAGCGCCGCCAGGAAGGTCTCCGGCATCTTCTCCCAGATGCCCATGGTGCGATCGCCCTGCACATTGGAATGGCCGCGCACCGGGCACACACCCGCGCCGGGCTTGCCGATCATGCCGCGCAGGAGCAGCAGATTGGTGGCTTCCTCGATGGTGGCCACGCCGTGCAGCTGCTGGGTGAGCCCCATGGCCCAGCAGATGATGATGTTGTTCGATTCGGCGAGCAGGCGGGCGGTGCGGTCCAGATCCTCGCGGGTCAGGCCGGTCGCCTCCTCGACCACGCCGAGATCGACTGCGCGCATGTGCTTTTCGTACTCGTCGAAGCCGGCGGTGTGCGTGTCGACGAAGACGCGGTCGACGACCGTGCCGGGCTTGCGGTCCTCGGCCTCGAACAGCAGCTTGGCCAGGCCCTGGAACAGCGCCATATCGCCGCCGAGGCGGATCTGCAGGAAGTCGTCGGCAATGGTGATGCCGCCGGTGAGACCCTTCACCGTCTGCGGGTCCTTGAACCCGATGAGCCCGGTCTCCGGCAGGGGATTCACCGCGACCACCGTGGCGCCGTGCGCCTTCGCCTCGCCGAGTGCGGACAGCATGCGCGGATGATTGGTGCCCGGGTTCTGCCCGGCCACGATGATCAGATCCGCCTTCTTGAAATCGTCGATCGTCACCGAACCCTTGCCGATGCCGATGGAGCTGGTCAGCGCGGTGCCGGAGGACTCGTGGCACATATTCGAGCAGTCCGGCAGATTATTGGTGCCGAAGGAGCGGACCAGCAGCTGGTAGAGGAACGCCGTCTCGTTGGCGGTGCGGCCGGAGGTGTAGAAGACGGCCTCGTCGGGGGTGCTCAGCCCGCGCAAGGTGTCGGCGATGAGGCGGTAGGCCTCGGCCCAGTCGATGGGGGAGTAGTGGGCCGCGCCGGGGCGCAGCACCATCGGATGGGTGATGCGGCCCTGCTGGCCGAGCCAGTATCCGGACTTCTCGGACAGCTCGTCGAGGGAGTGCGCGGCGAAGAACTCCGGCGTGACCGTGCGCAGCGTGGCTTCCTCGGCGACGGCCTTCGCGCCGTTCTCACAGAACTCGGCGGGCCTGCGCATACCGGTCGGTTCCGGCCAGGCGCAGCCCGGGCAGTCGAAACCGTGCCGCTGATTGACCCGGGCCAGCGTGCGCGCGGTCCGCACCACGCCCATCTCCTCCACCGCCCGCTCCAGGGCCACGGTGACCGCCTTGACGCCCGCGGCCTCGGTCTTCGGGGCGGAGACCGTCAGGGCTGACTCGTCGATATCGGCTTTCGGCGCGGCACGATGCATGACGACCATTGTCCTCTCGGTGGCGAAGGCGGTATCGGCCACTGGATCGTATGCCCCCCGGGATTCGGCTCTCGTCGCGCATGAACACGGCGTGCCCCGGGCGCGATATACGAGGCGACGGTTTCGCACAGTCTCCCAATCGGCCCGGGGGTCCAATGCGGTTGGCGTCCAGCAGGTAAAGGCTGGGTGAGAAGTCTCCGCAGCGGGGGTTCCCGGCCTTACCATCGAACGAGCGAGGTCACGCCGGATGATGACACGTGCACAATACGGTCGGCGTGCCGGGAGCTCCCACCGGCAGGCGAAACCGATACGCGGCGAGCGGTATTCGAACCGCACCGCCAGGATGATCGCGCTCCTCGCCGCCCTGCTCGCCCTGGCGGTGCCCGCGGCCCTCGGCGCGGCGTACACCGCCATCACCGTCCCGGCGCTATCGTTCACCAGCCCCGATGGGTCGGCGCAGGCCGAGCTGCCGGCGAATCTGCCTCCCGCCGGCGGAGTTTCACCGGTCGCGACCAGCGCACCCCTCACCCCGGTTCCGGCGCAACCCGATACCGGCGGCGGAACCTATGACGGCGGAACCCAGGACGGCGGCGCCTCTCCCGGAACCAGCGGCGGGGACTGCAGTGGCGGCGGCTGTGATTCGAACCCGAATCCCGGCGACGGCTCCGGAACCTCGGACGGCCCCGGCCAGCAACCCCAGCAGCAACCGTGCGGAACCACCTGCGGAACCCCGGAGGGCAATGGAGAGGGCAATGGCTCGACGCCGCAATGCGGTGACTGGGGCCAGCCGTCCTGCGGCGGAACCACACCGGAGTACTGCTGGGACGGGAGCCTGAAACCGTCACACGGGCAGTGCCCGGACCCGGTGGAGTACTGCTCGGACGGCAGTGTGAAGCCGTCGAATGGTCAGTGTCCGAAGCCGGTCGAGTACTGCTCCGATGGCAGTGTGAAGCCGTCGAACGGTGAGTGTCCGAAGCCGATCGAGTATTGCTCGGACGGCAGTGTGAAGCCGTCGAACGGTGAGTGCCCCAAGCCCATCGAGTACTGCTCGGACGGCAGTGTGAAGCCGTCGAACGGTGAGTGTCCGAAGCCGATCGAGTATTGCTCGGACGGCAGTGTGAAGCCGTCGAATGGCCAGTGCCCCAAGCCCATCGAGTACTGCTCCGATGGCAGCGTGAAGCCCTCGAACGGGCAGTGCCCGACCGTGCCGGAGAAGTGCCCGGATGGGAGTGACAAACCTTCGAACGGGCAGTGCCCGGTCGCGCCGGAGAAGTGCCCGGACGGGAGTGTGAAGCCGTCGAACGGGCAGTGCACCGACGGTGGGACGAACCCTGGCACCAATCCGGGCACGAACCCCGGAACCAATCCGGGCACGAACCCCGGCACGAATCCCGGGACAAATCCGGGTTCTGGAAACCCGGGTGACATCACGAATCCCGGCGGTCAACCGGCGCAACCGGATCCGAATACCGACCGGCCCGAGGGCGAGCCGACGAGCCCGGGCAACAACGATGTCTTCCCGAACCCGGCGGTGACGACCGGCCTCGAGCTCGATCCGCCCGCCGCGACACCGGGGACCGAGGTCACCGCCACCGGCCGCGGCTGTGATCCCGGTGCGCAGGTGCGACTTTCGATCGGCGACACCAAGGTCGCCGACACCCGTGCAGGCTCCGACGGCGTCTTCGACGCGACGCTGCCGACCGGGTCCACCGAGATCGGGCATCACCAGGTGACCGCCGAATGCGGTGTGAAACTCGCCGCCGACCTGGATGTCGTGCTGGTCAGCCGGGTCGGCGGCGGCGCGGCGACCGCGACCGTGCTGCTGTTCTTCCTGCTCATCGGCGGCTGGTTCTACGGCCACCGCCTGGTATCCCACCTGCCCGCCCGGAGGCCCCGATGATCAGCCGTCACCTTCGCCCGCTCCGGAAGACAATCGTCACGCTCCTCGCCGTGCTCGGCTTGTTCGGTGCCGCAACGCTGTTCGGATCCGGTCCCGCCGCGGCCGAGGGCTCGGTGAGCGCGACCGCCACCATGGACGGCCGCGCCATTGCCGGGGCGAATGCGCAGAATCCGGTGCGGCTGGACCCCGCCAAGGTCAGCGAGGTCACGGTGGAGATCACCAATGGCTCCGCGAACCCGGTGACCATCCGCCGGGTGGACCTGGCCGGGCATGTGCTCGGACTGAACTTCTTCTCCTATTCGACCTCGGTCGAGTTGACCGTCGCCGCGGGCAAGACCGAGCAGCTCACCTATCGCCTCGACCCGGCCGGGCTGGGCGGACAGGCCACCGGACTGATCGGCTCCGATCTGACGCTCATCGGCGCCGACGGCGATCCGATCACCAGCGTGGGCACCGTCATCGACGTGCGCGGTTCACTCGTGTCGATATACGGGCTGTTCGGGATCATCCTGGCCGTGCTCACCGCCCTCGCCATCGCCGACGCCGCCCTGACCGTGGCGCGGCACCGGCTGGCCGCCAACCGCTGGCAGCGCGGGCTGCGCCTGCTGGCGCCCGGCATCGGGATCGGGCTCATGGTCGGCTTCACCGCCTCGGTCATCCGCTGGTGGGCGCCCGGCACCGGGCTGTGGCTGGCTCTCGCCGGCGTCACCGCCACCGTCTTCTTCCTGGCCGGGTACCTCTCACCCACCCCGCGCGACGAGGACGACCTCGGCCTGGACGCCGAAGAACTCGCGGCCGCCCGCGAACTCGACGCCCAGGGCTATCCGGCGAGCGCGGCCGACGACCTGACCGTCGCCCTCAATATGGGTGCGCAGGGCTATCCGGTCGGCGGCGCTCCCGATCTGGGCGCGACACACAAGCTCGCCCCCGGCTACCAGGCCACCACACCCGACCCGGCCGTGGCGCCCGGTGGCGGGCCGCCTCCGTATCCGGTCGGCCGTCCGGCCTCGAAGGTCTTCGGCCCGGCGGTCGGCGGGCCCGACGATGTGACCATCGGGCGGGATCCGCAGGCGCACAGGCCAACCGGTGATCCGGCGGACGAGCCGACCATTCGCACCGGGCCCGGCGGGACGCACCGGCTCCGGCCCGGAGGCGCGGTCGGATGAGCGTGAAGGATCTCAACAGCACCGATATCGGGCGGGTGCGCGCCGCGCTGCCCGGATACGACATCGACGGCCAGATCGGGCGCGGCGGCTGCGGGGTGGTGCTGGCCGGCACGCATCGCGGGCTGCACCGGCGGGTCGCCATCAAACAGATTCCGCCGCAGTTCGCCGACGATATGCAGGTGCGGCGGCGCTTCGTGGACGAGGCGCGGGTGATGGCCGCCCTCGACCACCCGCATGTGGTGCCGGTGTACGACTACATCGAGCACGAGGACCTGTGCCTGCTGGTCCTGGAGTACCTGCCCGGCGGGACGGTCGAGAACCGTTTCATCACAGCGGGATTCGAGGCCATGGCGGCGGTCGCGGTGGCATTGTCCTGTGCGGCCGGGCTGGACGCGGCGCACCGGCACGGCGTCCTGCATCGCGATGTGAAGCCGTCGAACCTCATGTTCGCGGCCAATGGGACGCTCAAGCTCACCGACTTCGGCATCGCCAAGATCGTCGGCGGTGACGAGACGCTGGTGACGCGGGCCGGCGAGATCATCGGCACCCCGTCCTACATCGCCCCGGAACAGGTTCGCGGCCAGCAGCTTTCGCCCTCCACGGACGTCTACGCGCTGGCGACCATGCTCTACCAGCTGCTTTCCGGCACGCTGCCCTTCCCGCCCGGCGCCGACGCCCTCGCGGTGCTTTTCGCACACGCCTACGGCGAACCCGTCCAGCTCGGCGAAGTCGCGCCCACCGTCCCCGAACCCATTGCCGAAGTCGTCATGCACGGCCTCGCCTCCGATCCGGTCAACCGCTACGACTCCGCCGAAGCCTTCGGCATCGCCCTCGGCGAACCCGCCGTCTCCTGCTGGGGCGCACATTGGCTCACCCCCATCGGCATTCCGGTGATAGGCGCGGACACCATTGTCGCCGCCGCCACGGGCGCCACCCGCTCGGTCATGACCCCCCGGCCGATCCCGCGCCCACCCCACACCCCCCGCCCCCTGCCCGACCCCTACGGCACCACCGCCCCATCTTCGATCGCCCACCCCGCCGACACATCGGACCCGAACCTGACCCCGCCCCCGGGCGCCGCATCCGATCCGAACCGAAACCCATTGCCGGGCACCGCATCCAATCCTAACCTGGCGTCGCCACCCGTAGCGGGCCGCGCACCGGCATCGGGACCGAACCAGGCCGCGCCCTACCCTGCCCGGGAGGCCGAGCGGCGATCCGGTCCCGCGCGCCCGATACAGCCTGCGGCGCACCAGGGTACGACGATGCGACCCCAGCCCGCCCGCCCGGACTATCTGCGGCCGGCAGCGCCCCTTGGAGGGGACAGGCCGAATGGACCGTCCGGCCGCCCGGGAGCTCCGGGCGGATTCCGGGTGCCGCCGGGCACTCCTGGCGGTTACCGGGTTTCGGATCCCTACGCCGGTGCGCGCGGGCAGCAGGGGGCGGGCTTCCGCGCCGCACCGGGTGTGCGCGTGCGCCCGCTACAACCCGTGCAGCACAACGGTGTTCGGCTGATCGATGTGGATCGCGGCGATCTGGTGCCGATCCAGCGGGTGGTCACCCTGCCGTCGCCGCGCCTGCCGTTCCTGGCCGCGGCGGTGCTCACAGTGGTCGCGGGCGGGGCGGCCGTGCTCGGGGTGGGCGCCGCGGCGGAGCCGAATACGCCGCCCGCCGGTGTGGTTCGCATTGCGGGCGCCGATCCGGCCGTGAGCGCAATAGATCTCGACCTGTCCGAGCCGGTGCCGATCGAGATCACCGGAGCCGACGCCGATTCGGCGAAACTCGGCCTGAATGTGCTGGGCGCCGGCATCGGCGGCGCGACCACACCCTTGCAGCCCGGCAATCCCGCCACCGCCGAACTGCCCACCCCGGTGAACCAGTACGTCCTGGCCGGCGACCTCACCGGAGAGCTGACCCTGTCCCGAGGCGGAACCACCACCGCCACCTACGAATTCGACATCCGCACCACCCAGCGCGCCACCACCACGGTCACCGCCATCGCCCTGGCCCTGCTACTGCTCTTCGCCACCGCCTACACCGAATCCAATGCCCGCGCCCTCCGCCGCGGCAGCGCCCGCTTCGCCGCCACCATCGGCCTGACCATCAGCGCGGCCCTGCTCGGCGTGGTGGCCGTCGGCGCCTCCTGGATACTGCTCGGCCACGAACCGACCGTCACGGCCGTAATCGCCTGCGCCGCATTGGGCGCCGCCGCCGGCCTGGCCTTCGCCACCGGCTGCCGCCGCATCGGCAAACGCTACCGCTACGTCCGCCTGCACCGCGATCGCGATCGCGACCGCGTGCGCACCTGATCTGAAACATCACCGACCGGGAACTGGTGGCGGCCGCTACTCGCGAAATGCCGCCACCAGTTCCCGGTGATCACCCGTCCAGATATCGCCGGCCCGGGTCTGCCCGGTAAGTGAGAATGCGCTGGCCGATGCGGACACTCCACCCGGGCTTCAATTCGATCGGCCGCTGCCCCACCCGAATCCAGTCCGCCGCCCCCGGGGCCGCCACGAACGTCCCGCCCGGGGTCGCCGCATCCCGCACGAACACCACCCCGCCCTCGACATACACATACGCATGCACCCGCGACACATGCCGATTCCGCGGAATCACGATCGGCGCCGCCTGCGCCCGCCGCACCGCATCATCGATCATCGGATCCCGCCCCACCACATACGGCCGATCCAGCGGATACACCGACCCATCCGACGTGGTCAACGCCCCCGGCGCCACAGCCTGCGCGGCCGCCGGCCGCCCACCCCCGGCCGCGGCCTGCTGACCAGAAGCCACATCCTCGAAAGCCGCCGCCTCCGCATCGAACTCGGCCGTCGGCGGCTGCGATTCCGGATCCGGCCTGCCCGCGCGCCCGCCCGGCCCGCCTGCACCCGCACCGGGTTCCGAGATCTTCGGCCGCCACCCGAAGGAATGCGGCGCATCCGCCCCCGGCATGGCGGGTGCCGCACCCTGATCACCGAGCCGCCTGCCGCCCGCATCCACCGCCTCACCACCGGACGAACCCGCACCCGGCGTCGCATTGTCCATACGCGTCGTTGCTTGTGCCCGTGCCGCATCCGAATCGGAAGCACCTGCGCTCGCGCCGCTGTGCGGCCAGGCCGCCGGCGCTCCGGCCACCTCCGACTCGCCACGACCTCCGCTCGATACATTGCCGCGCTGCCCTCCCGCCGCGGGCTCGCTCGCGCGTGGACCCAGCGGATCCTGGGCTCGACCGGCGTCCCCGCGTGGGCTACCCGGCTCGGAATCCCATGCGGAAGAGGCGTTTTGACGCTGCGGAGCCTTCTCGCCCGGCCAACTCGGCACCGGTCCGGGCATCCGCGCCTCGGTGGTGGCCTCGCGCGGAGGTTTCCCCGACCGCTTGCCGAGCGACGGGTAGGGCGGCGGATCCGACAAGACCGGCGTCGCCCGGTCCTTCGGCGACCCGGTCGCACGGTCGATCGTGGGCACGGCCGCCTGCGGATCGGATTCCGGCGCAGGCGGAGTCGGCGGCTGCTGCCTGGGCCCACGGGTGACGGTCGGTACCTCTGCCTGTGGGTCCTGCGGGTGGACGGCCCCATGCTCGCCCGCCGGACCTTCGGCCGCAGCAACCCGGGTGACATCCGGTTCGGCCGGCGAACTCGGCCCGGCCGGCGAGGCGACCGGATCGTCCGAAGACCACGGAACCCGACGTGCGGATGGCGACGCGGCTCCCGGCTCGCCACCCCGCGCCAGGATTGCCGCACCTTGGGCCGCGGCCTGCTCACTCGAGGACCTTGCCGCGCGGGCCGCGGCCGATCCGGCGATCGGGTGGCCGCTGGACGGTGGATCTCGGTGGGCGAGTGGAGAGGCGGCGGAGGGTCCGAAGTTCTTCTGGTCGTCGGCGGGCATGGCCTGTGTCTCCGCCGGTTCGGGGGAGGTTGTGCGGCGGGACGCCGCTGGACCGGCGGTACTGGCTTTCGAGTGGGCGGATGCTTCTGGTCCGGCTGCGATGGTTTCCGGACCGGCGGGCGGCGGCTCGGCGGTGGTCTGCGGGTGGCGGGCGGCGGGCGCAGCGCTCGGGGGTGTTTTCGGTTGGGGCGCGGGTGGTTCGGGGGCGCGGGTTTGCGGGCGGGTGACAGGTGGTTCGGGTGGGGATTCGGAGGTGGCGGAGGTGGGTGGGGTGTGGCGGGCGGGGGTTTCGCCGGAGGCGAAGCGGGTGTGGGAGGGGGTGGGGAGGGGGGCGCGGCGGGTTTGGTCGGGGGTGGGGGTGGAGGCTGCTGGGTCGGTGGGTGGGGGTGTGGGTTTGGGGAGGGCGCTGCTGGTGGTGCGGGAGTGGGGGGTGATGCCGGTGGGTGGGGCGTGGAGGATGAAGCCGCCGGCGGCGGCTACGCCGGCGCGGAGGTCGGTGTGCGGGATTTCGGTGGTGGTGCGGGCGTCGGCGGCAATGGTGAGGCGGCGCACCGGGTCTCGGAGGATTTCGTCGGCCCAGGTCATGGCGCGGACGCCGGATAGCTGGCGGGTGCCTTCGGGGCCGTCGACCACGGCGCGGACCGGGCCGCGCAGCAGGATGAGGATGCCGCCGGAGGTGGGGGCCACGACGCCGAAGGCGGGCGGGTGGGCCGACCCGCTGGTGAAGACGGTGGCGGCCAGGCGCTGGGCAATGGCCACGCCGGGATCGCCGGCGCTGGAGGCAGTTTCCGCCGCGCCGAGAACCCTTTCGGTGGAAGGACTTTCACCGGCCAGGAAGATCACCACATTGCCGAATCGCGCGACCAGCCCGTCTCCGCGCGCCAACCCCACCGTGGTAGGAATCCGCCCCATTCCGCGCCTCCTCAGCCGGGCGCTCACAACATCGCAGTCAGCATAAGTCCCACAGCCCGCCCCCGGCAGCGACTGTTGAACATAGTGACCGGTATCGACCGGCCGCTCCACCGCGGCGCCGAGAATCCGATCACCCCACCGAATATGCCCCGGTCGTGCTCGGAATGCATCCGGCGACGCGGCCGGTGCGCTACCCGGGTCATACGAAGCGCACGCCGCGACCGTTCGGTGCGACACGTTTCGCCAACTTGACCAATATGCCGCGCGGCGGCGGCGCGGACGCGAGGATCGAGAGATCGTGCCGGTGCACCGGGCTCCGGCAAACCGATGAGGAACCGAATCTATGGGCACGATCGACAGGAACCGGCGCGCCGCCACTCCCCGCGGCGTGCTCTTGACCGCCGCGACCACCACCCTCGCCGCCTCCGCCGTCCTGCTGTGCGCACCGGCCGGCGCCACGGCCACCCAGGTCGGCGTGGATCCGGGCATCAGCTTCGGATCCGCCACCAACTACGGCACCGGCTGCACCTACATGGTGAACGGTTACGTGGACGACCCGACAACCCCGGTCGTGTTCTACGACAACGGAATCCCCTTCGCCTGGGCGCGCCCCTCCGGCCGCATCGCCGAAGTGCGATGGACACCCCGGACCCAGGGCCCCCACCGCCTCCAGGTCGTCCAGCACAGCGGCCCCGGCGAGGACGTCTTCCCCTACGTGGACGTCCACGTCGGCCAGGGCGTCAACGCCGGCTCCGGCTGCAACGTCTTCGGCGGCTGATCCCCTGGCCGCGGCTGCGGCGGCAACCGGCACACGTCAGGCCGGTTCGAAGGCGGCTTCGGCGGCGGGGGTGGCGGCGGCGCGGTCGGCGGCGACCAGGCCGAGGCGGGTGCGGCGGTCGAGGATGTCATCGCTGTCGAGGGCGCCTTCGTGGGTGGTGGCGAAGGCGAATTCGGCGCCGATCACGTCGAGGTCCGGGCCCACGGGGACGGCCATGAACGGGTGCTGCCGGGTGAGTTCGAGGATGGTGGCGGCCTCGCTGCCGTAGCGTTCGACCAGGCGGTTGGGGGCGGCGATGCCGTCGCGGAAGGCGCCCGAGACCGCGCCGACCAGCGGGAGGTTGCGGGTTCGGCAGGGGGTGGCGGGCAGGGCGGCGTGGGCGACCGCCGCGTCGACGGCGTCCTCGGCCATTTTGCGGTAGGTGGTGAGTTTGCCGCCGACCACCGTGATCACGCCGGTGGGTGAGGTGAGGATGGCGTGCTCGCGGGAGATGTCGGCGGTGCTGTCGCCGCCGGTGCGCAGCAGGGGGCGCAGGCCGGCGAAGGTGGCGCGAATGTCTTTGCGGGTCAGGGGTTCCCGCAGCACCGTGTTGACGGTGTCGAGCAGGAAGTCGATTTCGGATTCGGTGGCGTGCGGCACGTCCGGCACCGGGCCGGGGGCTTCCTCATCGGTCAGGCCCAGGTAGACGCGATTGTGCGCGGCGGGGAAGGCGAAGACGAAACGGCTGGTGCTGCCGGGAATCGGCACGGTCAGCGAGGCCGACAGGCCGCCGAATGCGGCGGCGTCGAACACCAGGTGGGTACCGCGCGAGGGGCGCAGTTCGATGCTCGGATCGACCTGATCGGCCCAGACGCCGGTGGCATTGACCACGGAACGGGCCGTGACGGTGAGGGTTTCGCCGGTCAGCCGATCCCGCAGCGTCGCCGTGGTCCCGGTGACGTCGGACGCCTCGACCCGGGTGAGGATGGACGCCCCTTCCAGCGCCGCCGTGCGTGCGATGGCCACCACGAGCCGGGCGTCGTCCACCAGCTGCCCGTCCCAGGCGACGAGCCCGCCGCGCAGCCCGGCGCGCTTCACCGTCGGCGCGAACCGCAGCGCCTCCGCCGCCGCCACCCGCCGCGATCGCGGCAGCACCGCGGGCGAGGTCCCGGCCGTGCGCCGCAGCACGTCACCGGCCGCGAACCCGATGCGCACCAGCGCCTTCTGCGCCGCCCCGATATTCGGCAGCAGCGGCACCACCTGCGGCAGGGCCCGGGTCAGGTGCGGCGCGGTGCGGGTCAGCAGGATGTCGCGTTCCACCGCGCTCTCGTGCGCGATCCCCACCCCGCCGCCGGCCAGGTACCGCAGCCCGCCGTGCACCAGCTTGGAACTCCACCGGCTGGTCCCGAAGGCCAGATCCTGCTTCTCCACCAGCACGGTGCGCAGCCCGCGCGCGGCGGCGTCCAGGGCCACGCCGGCGCCGGTGATGCCGCCGCCGATGACCAGCAGGTCGATGGTCCCGCCATCGCCGAGCGCCTGCAGCTCGCGTTGCCGCCGGGCGGCATTGAGCGCCGAACTGGCCTGGGCCGAATTGCCGGTCATAGCGGGACCTTTCGATGCGGATTTCTGTGCGGATACGGCGTGTATGAAATGCCCGAGCGGGCCGTCAGCGCCTACTGCGGCGCCAGATAGCGGTCGATCGCGTAACTGAGCTCGGAATCGAGCTGATCGGAGTCGAGCAGTGCGGCAACGGTTCCCGCCGACTGCACCGCCGACTGCGCCATGAGCAGCAGCATGGTGGCCAGGCGCTCAGGGTCCCCGGCGCGAATCGACCCGTCCTGCTGGCCTTCTCGAATGCCGTCGGCGAACAGTCCGATCAGCGCGCGCTGATTGCGGCCCAGCCGTTCGAAGACATAGGTCAGCATGACCTCGGCATCGGTGCGGAAGATCTTGGCGAACAGCGGGTTCCGCCGCATCATGGCGCCACCGCCGACAATCGACGCCACCAGGCGCGCGCGGGCGGTCCCGCTGGAAGGCACTGCCGCGGCGATGATCTCGCGCAGTTCCCGCACCAGCAGGTCCGCCACCAGTGATCCGGTGTCCGGCCAGCGCCGGTACACGGTCGGCCGGCTCACGCCCGCGCGCTTGGCCACCTCGGTGAGGGTGGTGCGCCGGACGCCGAATTCGGCCACGCAGGCCCGGGCCGCGTCGAGGATCGCTCGATCGACGGCGGAGGACGGTTCGGTCGATGTCATGGATGCCACCATGGAGAGGCTAAGGGTTCTTTCCGGGTCAGGTTCGTTACTGCTTGACATTCTATGTCAGACTGTAACGCATGGTCGACACACGAGCAGCCTCCGCATCGACGGAAAACCCGGGCGAGCCGCAAGATCGCCCGAGTATGGTGTGGGACGCCTGGGGCTCCCCGTCCGGACACAAACCGCTGCCGGAGCAGATTCGGGGACTGCTCGCGCAGGTATTCGGAGTGTCCGGTGACCCGGTGACCCGTCGCGATGAGGGCGATGTGCCGCTGCGTGATTCGGCGCTCTCGCCGGAACAGCACGCCGGGCTCGTCGCGGTGGTCGGCACGGAGAACGTGTCGGCCGGCCACCGCGATCGGCTGCGCCACGCGGGCGGCAAGAGCACTCCGGATCTGTTGCGCCGACGCGCCGACGGGGTGCAGGACGCGCCCGATGCCGTGGTGTTCCCCGCCGATCACGCGGAAGTTCTTGCGGTGCTGGACTACTGCGCCGGCAGCGGCGTCGCCGTGGTCCCGTTCGGCGGCGGCACCAGCGTCGTCGGCGGATTGGACCCGGCCCGAGGCGCTTTCGACGCTGTCATCGCCTTGGATCTGCGCCGTCTGGACGCCGTCACCGAGGTCGATCCGATCAGCGGCACCGCCACTCTCGGTGCGGGGCTCACCGGTCCGCAGGCCGAGGAACTGCTTGGTAAACAGGGGCTTTCGCTCGGGCACTTCCCGCAGAGCTTCGAATACGCCACCATCGGCGGCTTCGCCGCCACGCGGTCCTCCGGGCAGGCCTCGGCGGGTTACGGCCGGTTCGACGACATGATCCAGCGGCTCCGAATCGCCACGCCCAGCGGCACTCTCGACCTCGGCCGCGCACCTGCCTCGGCGGCCGGGCCCGATCTGCGGGAACTGTTCTCCGGTTCGGAGGGCACTCTCGGCATCATCACCGAGGTCACCCTGCGCGTGCACCCGGTCCCGGAAACCACTGCGTACCAGGCGTGGTCGTTCCCGGACTTCGCCACCGGCGCGGCGGCTCTGCGCACGGTGATCCAGGCCGGCGCCGCGCCGACCGTCATGCGCCTGTCCGATGAAGCCGAGACCGGACTCAACCTGGCCCGTGCCGGCGATATCGGCGGCGCGACCGTCGGCGGTTGCCTCGCCGTCACGACATACGAAGGCACCCGGGCGCATGTCGCGGCCCGCAGCGCGGAGGCCGATGCCCTGCTCGCGGCTGCCGGTGGCACGGCGCTCGGCGAGACTCCGGCCCGCGAATGGGAGCACGGTCGCTTCTCCGCGCCGTACCTGCGTGATTCGCTGCTGGACGTCGGGATCCTCTGCGAAACCCTGGAAACCGCCACGAGCTGGTCGAATCTTGCCAATCTGAAGGCGAAAGTCACTGCCGCGCTGACGGATTCGCTCACGGCGCAGGGCACTCCGGCGCTGGTCATGTGCCATATCTCGCATACGTATGCGACCGGGGCTTCGCTGTATTTCACCGTCGTCGCCAAGCAGGCCGACGATGCGCTCGCGCAGTGGGCGCAGGCCAAGCGCGCCGCCGGCGACGCCATTGTCGCCGCGGGTGGGACGATCACCCACCATCATGCTGTCGGGGCCGACCATCGGCCGTGGATGACCGAGGAGATCGGGGATCTGGGCGTGCGGGTGCTGCGTGCGGTGAAACAGGCCGTTGATCCCACCGGAATCCTCAACCCGGGGAAGCTGATCCCGTGAAAACGATTCGTTCCATCGCGCTGGTGACCAACCCGCACTCGGGGCAGGGCAAAGGTGAGCAGGTCGGGTTGGCCGCGGGTGCGCTGTTCGCTGAGCGCGGCATCCAGGTCGCCGAGATTCGCGGTGATTCCGCCGCGCACACCGAGGCGCTGTTGCGCGAAGCCCTCGCCGATCCCGGCAGCCGGCCCGACGCGGTGGTCTCGGCGGGCGGTGACGGCTTGACCTGCGTGGCTTTGCAGGCTCTGGTCGGTATGGATACCCCGCTGGGGTTGGTGCCCGGCGGTACGGGCAATGACCTCGCACGTGAGGTGGGGGTTCCGGAGGACACGGCTGCGGCTGTCGACGTGGTGCTGGGGGGCAGGACCCGGACCATTGATCTCGGGACCGTCGAGACCGAGGGGGCGAAGGCTCCGATGTGGTTCGCGACGGTGACGGGGACTGGGCTGGATGCTCGGGTTACTTTGCGCGCCAATGGATTGACGTGGCCGAAGGGGCCGATGCGGTATACCGTGGCTGCGCTCATCGAGCTGATGGGCAAGCTTGCGGTGCCGTATCGGATCGAGCTGCACGGGTCGCCGGATCATGCGGATGGGACGGTGATCGAGGTGCCCGCGGTCATGGTCGCGGTCGGGAATACCCGGACCTATGGCGGGGGGATGTTGATTACTCCGGATGCGGTCATCGATGACGGGATGCTGGACCTGACGGTGGTGGGGGCGATGTCGCGGTTGGAGATGCTGCGGTTGTTGCCTGCGCTGTCGTCGGGGAAACGGATCGAGCATCCGGCGACGGTGCAGTATCGGGCGTCCAGGATCGAGCTGACCGCCCCCGGCGCGCCCGCCACGGCGGACGGCGATCCGGCGGGGACGCTGCCCGCGACGTTTCGCGCGCATGCGCGAGCGCTCGAGGTGCTGGTTCCCTGAGCCAGGGGAGGGATGACCGGACCAGCTGGCGCTCGGACGGCTCGGATTCGGTCAACCCCCGAACGAAATCTCCTGCAATCCGCGCACATTCGCGCGATCCAGGATCACCACCGAATCGGGTGCCGGTCGGGGCATGACGCCTGCTGTCGCCAGATCGACCAGCCGCTGCCAGCGTGCGACGTGCCAGCGGAAGCTGAGTCGGCCGACTTCGCGGCCCCGCGATACTTGTCCGGCGAGGGCTGCTTCTGCGGGGGCGTCGATCATGATCAGGTGCAGTGTTCGCCGCGACTCGGCGGCCCATGCGGAAACCAGTCGGCGTACCCACTGGCGGGTGCCGCAGTCATGGATGACCACCGGACCGTCCGCTGCCTGTAGCGCCTTGCGGATCCGCGCGTAGTGGGTGACGTGCACGATCGGCAGCCACAGCGGGTAGGGCACTCCGGCCAATCGTCGATGCCATGAGTTCCGGGAGTGCTGCGAGTCCAGCACCACGGCTCCGTCCGCGCTCACCGGTGGCTCGACCCCTTCGGCGGTGGCTCCGAACAGTTTCTTCAGCGCCGTGCTCTTCCCGGCTCCGGGCACGCCCGTGATGATCACCGCCGCGCCTGCGGGATACCGCAATTCACCGATCGGATCGCCGCGCAGATCGTGTACCTGGTGTGGAATCACCACGCGGGGCGCGGGGGAGCGCGGTGTGCCGAGTTCGAGCGGAGGGTTCATCCCTTTCATCGTCGGTGGCGGAATCGGTTCCGGCAACCGGGATTCCCCTGAGATTTCACTGATCCATCACCGAGTGATCATCGGTCCGGTCCGGAGCCGGTCGCTTGTCGGGGGGAGATCGGCCGCAAGCGGGTTGTGCGGCCCGAAGATCTTGTGCGTTCGCAACGGTGATGCAACGAATTGTGGCTTACCCTGGCCGATTTGGGCCGAACCTGAGAATTGCTTATGGATCCGGGGAGATCGCTTCGAACGGCGGTAGTCTTGCTGTCGAGGGCGGGGCTCTCGGTGTCCCTCATCCGCCGAGAGCTCCGCTCTCCGGCTCTCCGCCGCCACCCGCACTCGCCCATATCCCGGCGGCGATGAATGCGACCTGGATCTCAACACTTAGAATCGCACGGTGACCAGCACAGCCTCTGAGAACCCGCGTAATCGTGCCGAAGCCCTCCCCAAGAGCTGGAACCCCAGCGATGTCGAGGCCGACCTGTACGAGCGCTGGGTAGCCGCTGGTTACTTCAAGGCCGACGCGAGCAGCGACAAGCCCCCGTACTCGATCGTGCTGCCCCCGCCCAACGTGACCGGCTCCCTGCACATGGGCCACGCCCTCGACCACACGCTCATGGACCTGCTCACCCGCCGCAAGCGGATGCAGGGCTTCGAGGTGCTGTGGCTGCCGGGCATGGACCACGCGGGCATCGCCACCCAGAACGTGGTGGAGAAGCAGCTGGCCGTCGACGGCAAGACCAAGGAAGACTTCGGCCGCGAACTCTTCATCGACAAGGTCTGGGACTGGAAGCGCGAGTCCGGCGGCGCCATCCAGTGGCAGATGCGCGCCCTCGGCGACGGCGTGGACTGGGACCGCGACCGCTTCACCATGGACGACGGGCTCTCGCGCGCCGTGCAGACCATCTTCAAGCGCCTCTACGACGCGGGCCTCATCTACCGCGCCGAGCGCCTGGTGAACTGGTCGCCCATCCTGCGGACCGGCATCTCCGATCTCGAGGTCGACTACAAGGACGTCGAGGGCGAGCTGGTGTCGCTGCGCTACGGCTCCCTCAACGACGATGAGCCGCATGTGATCGTCGCCACCACGCGTGTGGAGACCATGCTCGGCGATACCGCGGTCGCGGTGCACCCGGACGACGAGCGCTACAAGCACCTCATCGGCACCACCCTCTACCACCCGATCACCGAGAAGCAGATCCCGATCGTGGCCGACGACTACGTCGATCCCGAATTCGGCTCCGGCGCGGTCAAGATCACCCCGGCGCACGACCCGAACGACTTCGAGATCGGCCTGCGCCACAACCTGCCGATGCCGACCATCATGGACGAGCGCGGCCGGATCGCCGATACCGGAACCGAATTCGACGATATGGACCGCTTCGAGGCCCGCATCGCCGTGCGTGAGCGCCTGGCCCGCGAGGGCCGCGTGGTCGCCGAGAAGCGCCCTTACATCCACTCCGTCGGCCACTCCGAGCGCTCCGGCGAGCCCATCGAGCCGCGGCTGTCCATGCAGTGGTGGGTCAAGGTGGAAGCCCTCGCCAAGGCCGCCGGCGACGCGGTCCGCAACGGCGAGGTGAAGATCCACCCGGCCAGCCAGGAACCGCGCTGGTTCGAGTGGGTCGACAACATGCACGACTGGAACATCTCGCGCCAGCTGTGGTGGGGCCACCGCATTCCGATCTGGTACGGCCCCGGCGGCGAGGTCGTGTGCCTCGGCCCGGACGAGCAGGCCCCCGCGGGCTGGGTGCAGGACCCGGACGTGCTCGACACCTGGTTCTCCTCGGGCCTGTGGCCGTTCTCCACCATGGGCTGGCCGGACGCCACCGCGGATCTGCGCAAGTTCTACCCCACCAGCGTGCTCGTCACCGGCTACGACATCCTGTTCTTCTGGGTGGCCCGCATGATGATGTTCGGCATGCTGGTCTCCGACGACCCGGTCATCACCGCCGGCAAGGACCCCAAGCAGAAGCAGGTGCCGTTCCAGGATGTGTTCCTGCACGGCCTGATTCGCGACGAGCACGGCAAGAAGATGTCCAAGTCGCGCGGCAATGGCATCGACCCGCTGGACTGGATCAACGAATACGGCGCGGACGCAACGCGATTCACCCTCGCGCGCGGCGCCCAGCCCGGCGGTGACCTGTCCGTCGGCACCTCGCACGTGACGGCCTCGCGCAGCTTCGTCACCAAGCTGTTCAATGCCACCAAGTTCGCGCTCATGAACGGCGCGGTGACCGGTGAGCTGCCCGCCCGCGACACCCTCACCGATACCGACCGCTGGATCCTGGACCGCCTCGACGAGGTCGTCGCCGAGGTGGACGCGGCCATCGACCGCTACGAGTTCGGCAAGGCCTGCGAGGCGCTCTACCACTTCGCGTGGGACGAATTCTGCAGCTGGTACCTGGAATTGGCCAAGGTGCAGTTCGCCGAATCCGAGGAGCGTGCCGCGAGCACCCGCCTGGTGCTGGGCAATGTCCTGGATGCCGTGCTGCGCCTGCTGCACCCGGCCATCCCGTTCGTTACCGAATCGCTGTGGCAGGCCCTCACCGAGGGTTCCGAAGGCGAATCCATCGTGATCGCGTCCTGGCCGCAGGCCTCCGGCGCGTCCGCCGACGCCGCCGCCGCCCGCCGCATCGCCGACACCCAGAAGCTGATCACCGAGATCCGCCGCTTCCGCAGCGATCAGGGTCTGGCCGACAGTCAGAAGGTCGCGGCCAAGCTCATCGGCCTGGACGGCGCGGATCTGCTCGCCCAGCAGGCGGAGGTCGCCAACCTGTCCCGGCTCACCGTGCCCACCGAGGATTTCGCCGCCACCGCCGCGGTCGAGGTGCGCCTGACCAATGCCACGGTGACCGTCGAGATCGACACCTCCGGGACCGTCGACCTCGACGCCGAACGCCGCCGCCTGGAGAAGGACCTCGCCGCCGCGCAGAAGGAATTGGCCGGCACCACCGCCAAACTCGGCAACGAGGCCTTCCTCGGCAAGGCGCCCGAGGATGTGGTCGCCAAGATCCGGGCCCGGCAGGAGATCGCCGCCTCCGAGGTCGAGCGCATCGGCGCCCGGCTGCAGGAGATCGCCAAGGGTAACGGCAAGTGAACGGCGAGCCGGAGCGCCAGTACGCCGAAGGGGCGCCGCTGACCAGCGGCACCTCCCCGGTGGACCTGGCCGAAATGGCCCTGGTCGAGGCCGAACTCGACCAGCGCTGGCCGGAGACCAAAATCGAGCCGTCGCTCACCCGCATCTCCACGCTCATGGATCTGCTCGGCTCGCCGCAGCAGGGCTATCCGGCCATCCATGTCGCGGGCACCAATGGCAAGACCTCGGTCACCCGCATGATCGACTCCCTGCTGACCGCTCTGCACCGGCGCACCGGCCGCATCACCAGCCCGCACCTGCAGCTGGCCACCGAGCGCATCGCCGTCGACAACGCGCCCATCACCCCGGGCCGCTATGTCGAGGTCTACCGCGAACTGCAGCCGTTCATCGAGATGATCGACAAGCAGTCCGCGGCGGCGGGCGGCCCGGCCATGAGCAAGTTCGAGGTGCTCACCGGCATGGCCTACGCGGCCTTCGCCGAAGCGCCCGTCGATGTGGCGATCGTCGAGACCGGTATGGGCGGCACCTGGGACGCCACCAATGTGATCGACGGGCAGGTCGCCGTGATCACTCCGATCGGGCTGGACCACACCGACTACCTCGGACCGGATCTGACCTCCATCGCGGGGGAGAAGGCCGGGATCATCAAGAAGGCCCCCGACGACGGGCTGGTGCCGCGCGACACCGTCGCGGTCATCGCCCAGCAGGAACCCGAAGTCATGGACGTCCTGCTGCGCCGCGCCGTCGAGGCGGATGCGGCTGTGGCGCGCGAAGGTTCGGAATTCCAGGTGCTGACCCGGCGCGTGGCCGTCGGCGGTCAGGTCCTGGAATTGCAGGGTCTCGGCGGCGTGTACGAGGACATCTTCCTGCCCCTGCACGGTGAGCATCAGGCGCGAAATGCGGCCTTGGCACTCGCCGCCGTGGAAGCCTTCTTCGGCGCGGGCGCCTCCCGTCAGCTCGATATCGATGCCGTGCGAGCCGGTTTCGCCGCCGCCGTCAGCCCGGGCCGCATGGAGCGCATGCGCGCCGCGCCGACCATCTTCATCGACGCCGCGCACAACCCGCAGGGCGCGCAGGCGCTCGCGGCCACGCTCACCACCGAATTCGACTTCCGCAAACTGGTCGGCGTCATCGGGGTGCTGGGCGACAAGGACGCCGGCGGCATCCTCGACGCGCTGGAACCGGTCATCGACGAGATCGTCGTCACCGAGAACGGTTCCCCCCGCGCCCTGCCCGTCGACGATCTCGCCAACCTCGCAGTTCAGCGCTTCGGCGACGAGCGGGTGGCGGTCGCGGCCGACCTGGCCGACGCCATCGAGACCGCCATCGCCCTCGCCGAAGAAGGGGAGAATGGTGAGATGGTCTCCGGCGCCGGCATTGTGGTGACCGGTTCGGTCGTCACCGCCGGGGCCGCCCGCTCCCTCTTCGGAAAGGATCCCGCGTGACCGAGGACCAGCAGCCCGTGCCCGCACCCGCCACCGACCCGTGGAAGGGCTTCCGCGGTGTGATGGCCGGGACGCTCATCCTCGAGGCCATCACCGTGCTGCTCGCCTTGCCGGTGGTCTCCGCCGTCGGCGGGGGATTGCGCTGGTGGTCGGTGCTGTTCCTGGCCGGCCTGGCCGTGCTCATGATCCTGGGCGCGGGCGTGCAGAAGCGGCCGTGGGCCATCGGCTTCAACCTCGCGCTCCAGATCCCGCTGCTGGTAGGCGGTTTCATCCACCTGTCGATCCTCATCATCGGCGTGGTCTTCGCGGCGGTCTGGTTGTTCATCCTGTTCCTGCGCGCCGATGTGAAGAAGCGCATGGACGCGGGTCTGCTGCCGAGTCAGCGCATGGCTTCCTGAGCCACCGCAGCTCCACCCACCTCGCTCGTCCCTGGCCCCGCGGTCGTCCGACCGCGGGGCCAGGATTATTTACAGGGCGGAACCCCGGTTACTCTTTGCGCGTGACTGAGCAGACGTTGGTACTCATCAAGCCGGACGGCGTTGCCCGGGGCCTGATCGGGGAGATCATCACCCGCATCGAGCGGAAGGGTCTGAAGATCGCTGCCCTGAAGCTCGTGAATGTCTCCGAGGAATTGGCCGGCCAGCATTACGCCGAGCACGCCGAGAAGCCGTTCTTCGGCTCCCTGATCGAATTCATCACCTCGGGGCCGGTTGTCGCGGCCGTGCTCGAAGGCCCGCGCGCCATCCCCGCGTTCCGCCAGATCGCCGGCGGCACCGACCCGGTCGAGAAGGCCGTCCCCGGCAGCATCCGCGGCGACTTCGCCCTCGAGACCCAGTTCAACCTCGTGCACGGCTCCGACTCGCCCGAGTCCGCCAAGCGTGAGATTTCCCTCTGGTTCCCCGAATTCGCCCTCTGACGGGCGAAACAGCACCGAGGTCCCGGCCTCGCACCGGCCGGTGCGAGGCCGATCTCGACCCGGTGAGATCCCGACGCGGGGGGTTCGTGGGCGCGACGCCCCGACGTGGTGTGGGATACTGGCAACGGATATCGCCGACGCTCGCCGTTAGCGGCAGGTGGAGGGGGATATCCGATTGACACCGCGGAGCGACGGACGATCATCGCTGCCCTCGACGACTTCCAAGACTCGGTTGTCGGCCGGCACGCTGGATGAACGCTCGTGACGCGGAGTTGAGCCAACCAACCAGGCGCCATGCGGCCAGTTAGCCCGAACGACGAACACAAGGTGATAACGGGCCGCGCGGCGCACAGACCATCGCTCTCGCGCCCTGACAAGGCGCGAGACCGAGTAAACAGCGCCCCCGCGTCGGCCGCGTCACTCTCCGAGGGACGCGCCCGGGGGCCCGAGGGAGATTTCGTGGCCGATCGAGAGCCGCAGGAAGCATCGCAGGTGAATGCCGAAGGGGAGGCCGCGGACACCATCCCGGCTGCCGAACAGTTGCCGGAACGGATCCGTGTGCACGCACTGGCGAAGTTGCTGGGAGTCACCAGCAAGAAGATCCTGGCCCACCTGACCGAAATGGGCGCGCAGGCGCGCAGCCCGCAATCGAGCCTGGACCGCACGGTCGCCGAGACCGTCCGCGACGCCTTCGGGCCGCGGGATGTCGAGCCGGCCGCCGCGCCGCAGCCGATCGCCGAGGCGACGGTCGACGCCGCCATCGCCGCCGGGGACGACCGGGCCGCCGATGAACTGGCCGCCGAGGAGGTCGAAGCCGCCGAGGCCGAGACCGCCGCCGATTCCGCGCCGGGCGCGCGGCAGGCGAAGCTGTTCACCAGCCCGTTCCAGCAGCCGGAGCCGCAGGCCGCCGAGCCGGTGACCTTCCAGCCCGCCGCCGTGGTGGCCGCGCCGCTGTTCCTGTCGCCGGATGTGGCGGCCGCCGAGGAGACGCGCCGCAAGCTGCGCGCCGAGCGCAAGACCAAGGTCGAGGACCGCAAGGCCGACGACCGCAAGACCGACGAGCGCAAGACCGACGACCGCAAGACCAAGGTCGAGGAGACCGTCGCCGAGGAGAAGGCCGCCGAGGCCACCGAATCCGACGAGACCGAGGACGAGAGCGACTGGGACGGCGACGAGTCCCGCGAGCAGCGCGGCGAGGGCACCTCGCGCCGCCGCCGGCGCGGTCGTCGCGGTCGCGGCCGGGGTCGCGGTGAACAGCACAGCGATTCCGACGGTGACGACGCCGAGGCCGAATCCGAGGATCCGATCGCGGCCGAGAACGCCGACGGCGAGGACGCCGACACCGAGGACGACGACGAGTCGGCCGCCGTGCCGGAGGGTTCGAGCAGCCGTCGCCGGCGTCGCCGTCGCCGCCGCAAGGGCGGGGACGAGGGCGAGGTCGAGGCCGCCGACGACGATCCGCCGAACACCGTCGTGCACGAGCGCGAACCGCGCTCCAAGCGCCGCGCCGCCAAAGAGGTGGACGAGGTGCAGGGCATCAGCGGGTCGACCCGCCTGGAGGCCAAGCGCCAGCGCCGCCGCGACGGCCGCGAGGCCGGTCGCCGCCGTCCGCCCATCCTGACCGAGTCGGAGTTCCTGGCGCGGCGCGAATCGGTGGATCGGGTGATGGTGGTGCGCGAGAAGCACTTCCCCGATCACCCGTCGAACACCATCCAGGTGGCGGTGCTCGAGGACAACATCCTGGTCGAGCACTTCGTGACCAGCACCGGGTCCGCGTCCATGGTCGGCAATGTGTACCTGGGCAAGGTCCAGAACGTGCTGCCCTCGATGGAAGCCGCGTTCGTCGACATCGGCCGCGGCCGCAATGGCGTGCTGTACGCGGGCGAGGTGAACTGGGAGGCCGCCGGTCTCGGCGGTAAGGAACGCAAGATCGAGCAGGCGCTCAAGCCGGGTGACACCGTGCTGGTGCAGGTCTCCAAGGATCCGGTGGGCCACAAGGGCGCTCGCCTGACCACGCAGATCAGCCTGGCCGGTCGCTTCCTGGTGTACGTGCCGGGCGGCACCTCCACCGGCATCTCCCGCAAGCTGCCCGATACCGAACGCAAGCGGCTCAAGGAGATCCTGCGCGATATCGTCCCGCAGGACGCCGGCGTCATCATCCGCACCGCGTCGGAGGGCGTGAGCGAAGCCGAGCTGGCTCGTGACGTGGAACGGCTGCAGCAGACCTGGCGCACCATCGAGGAGCAGGGCAAGAACGGCTCGGGCGCGCCGAAGACGCTGTACGAGGAGCCCGACCTGCTGGTGAAGGTCGTGCGCGACCTGTTCAACGAGGACTTCTCCAAGCTGGTCATCGAGGGCGACCGCGCCTGGACCACCGTGGAGAACTACGTCCGCACCGTCGCCCCGGACCTGCTGGCCCGCGTCGAGCGCCACGAGAACAACGGCGTCGACGTGTTCGGCAGCTTCCGCATCGACGAGCAGCTGGCCAAGGCCCTCGACCGCAAGGTGTGGCTGCCCTCCGGCGGCACCCTGGTGATCGACCGCACCGAGGCCATGACGGTCATCGACGTCAATACCGGCAAGTTCACCGGCGCCGGCGGCTCCAACCTGGAAGAGACCGTCACCCGCAACAACCTGGAAGCGGCCGAGGAGATCGTCCGCCAGATGCGGCTGCGCGATATCGGCGGCATGATCGTCGTCGACTTCATCGACATGGTCCTCGAATCCAACCGCGACCTGGTCCTGCGTCGCCTGACCGAGGCCCTCGGCCGCGACCGCACCCGCCACCAGGTCTCCGAGGTCACCTCCCTGGGCCTGGTCCAGATGACCCGCAAGAAGCTGGGCACCGGCCTGGTCGAGGCCTTCTCGACGACCTGTGAGCACTGCCACGGCCGCGGCATTCTGGTGCACAACTACCCGGTCGAATCGGCTCCCGCCGAGGAGGGCGTCGGCCGCCGCGAGGGTTCGCGCCGCCGCCGCAAGGACCGCGGCGCGGCCGCCGCCGAAACCCCGGCTCCGGCCGAGACCCCGGTGGCCGAGGAGCCCAAGGAGGCCAAGGAGAAGGTCGCCGCCAAGCGCGCCCACCCGGTCGCCCTGGCCATGGCCGCCCACCACCACGACGACGAGGAGGCCGCCGCAGCAGCCGCCATCGCCGACGAGGTCGCCGCCGCGGAGGAAGCGGTGGCCGCCGCCGAGCTCGCGGGTGCGGAAGCCGCCATCGAGGCCGATCAGCTCACCCCCGAGGCCGAAGCCGTCGCGCAGGCCGAGGTGGATGCCGCCGCTAAGGCCGGAACCAACGGAACCGCTCCGCTCGCAACCGAACCGGAGAGCGTCCCGACCGCAGCCGACGAAGCCGCCGCCGCCGACGTCGTCGCCCCGGAGGCATCGACGGCCGCCGCCGAGGTGGCGGTCACGGTCACCGATGCTCAGGCCGCCGATGCGGTGCAAACCGCCACCCAGGCCGCCGAGCCGGAGCCGGAGATCGTCGCCCCCGCGTCCGGCCGCCGCCCGCGCCGCCGCGTGGCCCGTACGCCGGTGGCCCCGGCCGCGGACAGCACGAGCGCGGTCTTCGTGATCTCCAGCGCGGACAAGCCCGAAACCCCGGCCCTGTCGTTCGATGACATCCCGCCGGCCCAGGTGCCCCCGCGTGCCCGGCCCCGCCGCCGCACCGCGGGCCGCCCCGCCGGCGCGCCGGAGGACGCCAACAAGTAGGTGAACTCCGCGAATGCCCGTCCTCCCGCAACCGGGGAGGGCGGGCATTCGCGCGTAAACCAGTTGGCCCCGGGGCAGTCGCTCCCTAAGCTCGAGGCTTCGACGAGCGAAGGAGCCCATCATGTATCGCAACGACGAGACGTCCTTTTGAACGGACCAGCAAGCGCCGCCGGGGGTTCCCTCTAGCGAGACCAAGGTCAAACGCGGCGACCGCATCATCGGCGACGATAAGGAGCTGGTCGAGAAGCTCGGCGGCCAGGACCCTTGCCCCTGCGGCTCCGGCCGCCGGTTTCAAACGCTGTTGCCGCCCGAACGGCGCCTATGACGGGGTGCTGGGCGATTACTACGTCCGGGACTAGCGTCAGGCCGACAGGCGCCACGCCGTAGGCCGCGGCCGACGGCGACGGGCTGCGGTCGACGGCGACGGGCTGTGCGCCGGGCGCCGGGGGCACCGGCGGCGCGCAGTCATCCGGGGGTTCGGGGGCGGAGCCCCCGGGAACTCCGCTGGGGGTTCGGGGGCGAAGCCCCTGAGAGCACCCGCGAGTTGGGCTCCTCACCCCAGTTTGGAGGGGGGTGGGCATGTCCTGTAGTCTCGGATAGTCGCTGCCCCCGGTGACAGCAGTCTGCGCTGAGGTCGTAAGTGCTGTTAGAGAGTGGGCCCCGGTTCGTATTTAGAGCCATCGGCCTGAGGCGGCGGTGAATACCAGACCAGTCATGCGGCGGTTTCCGGCAGCAGCCGGGGTTCAGCCGCGTGAGAACAGTGCCGAGCACTAAGTACGAAGAAAGAAGGGCAGCCGACCGATGGCAACGTACGCAATCGTCAAGACCGGCGGAAAGCAGTACAAGGTCGCGGTCGGTGACCTGGTGAAGGTCGAGAAGCTCGAGGGTGAGCCGGGCACGTCCGTGTCGCTGTCGCCGGTGCTGGTTGTCAACGGCGCCGAGCTGACCACCGATGCGGCCGCGCTGGCCAAGATCACGGTGTCCGCCGAGGTGGTCGATCAGACCAAGGGCCCGAAGATCCGCATCCACAAGTTCAAGAACAAGACCGGCTACCACAAGCGTCAGGGCCACCGTCAGAAGCTGACGGTCCTGAAGGTCACCGGCATCAAGTAGTCCGACCAGGGGTTCGCACCCCGGCACGAGGAGTTTGAAATGGCACATAAGAAGGGTGCATCCAGCTCGCGCAACGGTCGCGACTCGAATGCCCAGCGGCTCGGCGTGAAGCGCTTCGGCGGCCAGACCGTCAAGGCCGGCGAGATCCTGGTTCGCCAGCGTGGCACGCACTTCCACCCCGGCGTGAACGTCGGCCGTGGCGGCGACGACACGCTGTTCGCCCTCGAGGCGGGCTCGGTCCAGTTCGGCACCAAGCGTGGCCGCAAGACCGTGAACATCGTGGTTCCGGAGCCGGTGTCGGCCTGACGCCGTCACGGAGCTTCTCCACAAACTTTCCGAAGCGGGTCAGGGTGCAGAAACACCCTGGCCCGTTTCTGCGTTCGCACGACGTGCGAAAAAGATGACGGGGGCTAAGCCCCCGAACCCCCTTGGAAGGGGTGGCAGGGTGGCCCCGGTCCCCAAAGCAGACGACTAGTCCTGAAGGAGGATGATCACCGATATGTCCAAATTCATCGACCGTGTCGTACTGCACGTGCGTGCGGGCAAAGGCGGGCACGGGTGTGCTTCGGTGCGCCGCGAGAAGTTCATGCCGTTGGGCGGGCCCGATGGCGGTAATGGCGGCAATGGCGGGGATGTGATCCTCGAGGTCGACCCGAATGTGCACACGCTGTTGGACTTCCACTTCCATCCGCATGCCAAGGGCGGGAATGGCAAGCCGGGTGAGGGCTCGAATCGCAATGGCAAGCAGGGTGAGGGGCTGTTGCTGAAGGTGCCGGACGGCACCGTGGTCATGAGCACCGATGGTGAGGTGCTGGCGGATCTGATCGGGGTGGGGACCCAGTACATCGCGGCCCGGGGCGGGCGCGGCGGTCTGGGCAATGCGGCGCTGGTGTCGAAGGCGCGCAAGGCGCCGGGTTTCGCGCTGCTGGGCGAGGACGGCGAGGAACGCGATCTCGTTCTGGAGCTGAAGTCGGTGGCGGATGTGGGCCTGGTGGGCTTCCCGTCGGCCGGCAAGTCCTCGCTGGTCTCGGTGCTGTCGGCCGCCAAGCCGAAGATCGCCGACTACCCGTTCACCACGCTGGTGCCGAATCTCGGTGTGGTGCAGTCGGGTGACACCACCTTCACCGTGGCCGACGTGCCCGGCCTGATTCCGGGTGCGAGCGAGGGCCGCGGTCTGGGCCTGGACTTCCTCCGGCATCTGGAGCGCTGCGCGGTGCTCGCCCATGTGGTGGACTGCGCCACCCTGGAGTCGGACCGCGATCCCATCTCGGATGTGGACGCGCTCGAGGCCGAACTGGCCGCCTACCAGCCCGCGCTGAAGGGCGATGCGAGCCTCGGCGATCTGGCCGACCGGCCGCGCGTGGTCATTCTCAACAAGGTCGATGTGCCCGATGCCGATGAGCTCGCCGATATGGTGACCCCGGAATTCGAGAAGCGCGGCTGGCCGGTGTTCAAGATCTCGGCGGTGAGCCGGGAAGGCTTGCGCCCGTTGACTTTCGCGCTCGCCGATATGGTCCGCGAGTACCGCGAGGCGCATCCGAAGGCCGAAGCGGCGCGTCCGGTGATCCGCCCGATCGCCAAGGGCGACAGCGGATTCAAGGTGATCAAGGATCCGGAGGTGCCCGGCGGCTTCATTGTCACCGGTGAGCGCCCGGAGCGCTGGGTGGCGCAGACCCAGTTCGACAATGACGAGGCCGTGGGTTACCTGGCCGACCGCCTGGCCCGCCTCGGGGTCGAGGACGAACTGGTGAAGCAGGGCGCGCAGCCCGGCGCGCCGGTGACCATCGGCGACTACTACTTCGACTGGGAGCCGGCGATCTCCGCCGGTGTGGACACGCTGATGACTCGCCGCGGCGTGGATCCGCGCCTGGATCAGACCGAGCGCATCGGCGCGGCCGAGCGCAAGCACGCCTCGCGGGTGCGGCGTGGCCTGGTGGACGAGGACGAATAGAACTACCGCGGCGGTCCCGCGGGCGAATTGAGGTGTGGTGCAGGTGAGTTCGAGTATCACGCGGGTGGAGTCCGGGCTGAGCGAGGCCCGGCAGGCCATTGCCACGGCGCGCAGTGTGGTCGTCAAGATCGGGTCGTCGGCGCTGACGAGCCTCGAGGGCGGTCTCGACACCGATCGGCTGGACAAGCTCGCCGATGCGGTGGAGGCGCGCATGCGCGCCGGGTCCGATGTGGTGGTGGTGTCCTCGGGCGCCATCGGCGCGGGCATCGCACCGCTCGGATTGTCCAAGCGCCCAAAGGATCTCGCCACCAAGCAGGCGGCGGCCAGCGTCGGTCAGCTGGCGCTCGCGCATGCCTGGGGTACCTCGTTCTCGCGCTACGGGCGCGTGGTCGGGCAGGTGCTGCTGTCCGCCGGTGACTTCGGCCGGCGCGAGCATCACCGCAACGCGCAGCGCACCCTGGATCGGTTGCGGTCGCTGCACGCCATTGCCGTGGTGAACGAAAACGACACCGTCGCAACGGAAGAGATCCGTTTCGGCGACAATGACCGGCTGGCCGCGCTGGTGGCGCACCTGGTCGGCGCGGACGCGCTGGTGCTGCTCTCGGATGTGGACGGCCTCTACGACGGTGATCCGCGCAAGGGTTCGGCCACGTTCATTCCGGAGGTGCGCAGCAGCGCCGATCTGGACGGCGTGATCGCCGGCACCGGCGGGGCGCTGGGCACCGGCGGTATGGCCTCCAAGCTGGGCGCGGCCCGGCTGGCCGCCGACGCCGGCGTGCCGGTGCTGCTGGCCGCGGCCTCCGATGCCGCCGCCGCGCTGTCGGGTGCGAGTGTGGGCACCGCCTTCGCCGCGCGCCCGGTTCGCTTGTCCGCCCGCAAGTTCTGGGTCCGGCATGCCGCCGACAGCCATGGCGCGGTGCACATCGACGCGGGCGCGGTGCACGCGGTGGCCGAGCAGCGGCGTTCGCTGCTGGCGGCGGGCATCACCGAGGTGAACGGCCGCTTCTACGGCGGCGATGTCATCGATCTGATCTCCCCGGACAATCGGATCGTGGCGCGCGGCGTCACCGCCTACGACAGCGATGAACTGGAGTCGATGAAGGGCCGGTCGACCAGTGAGCTGCCGGACAGCATGAAGCGCCCGGTCGTGCACGCCGACGATCTGGTCAAAATCTAGCTCGCAATTCGGCGGGAGCAACCCTCAAATAGAGTGCGTACCAGTCGGATTGCTGCGTTTCGATCAATCCGGTCGGTTTCATATGCCCGAGTTTTCCGGTCCTCCTCAGCGTGTCGGTCGGCGCGGCGAGCTGAGGGGCGACGGAAGGCCATGGAAAGGGCAGTGGGCGGACGGCGTTCACAGCGCATTCTGGAATTGCACCCGGCGCCCGCATCGAGATGTGCCCTTCGCCGATAGCGGATGCCTGGATCCGGCGCGGTCCGCCCTTGCCGCGCCGGGCTCGCGGTCCGGCTTCCGCCACGCGGAGCGCCGGGTGCGCCCGCACCGCCGTGGAGGTAGGTATGTACATACCCGAACCGGACAATTCACAGTGGCGGGTGAGTGGTCGTGACAATGTCTTCGAAAATCGCCCCCTGCTGCCGGATTGGCATGAATTGCTGGCCGCGTTCTGCGGTCATATCGGTGATCAGGCCGAGGACCATCCGGTGACCCGCTGGGCCCGGGCCCTGGCCGAATTGCATTTGGCGCGCCGGGATCAGCCCGGTGATGCGGGCGGCATCGATGAACTACGTTCCCGGATCGTCACTTTCATCGACGAATGGGTGGCGAGCCGGGCGCTGCGGAGGGGTGCAGCGCGGGCCGAGTCCCTCGGGGCGATGATCGACGGCATGGCCGCCGCGCACGTGCGGGCGGTGCACCTGCTGCGCACGGCCGAGCAGGTGTCCGATGAACAGGTGCATGCGGCGTGGTTTCTGTTGGCGCAGTTGGCCGATGGCTGGACCGACCGGGCGGCCGGGGTCGTCGAGGCGCGGATGCGGCGTTCCGCGTGAGCAGTGGACGCGGCCGTGTGAGGAGTGGACGCGCCGTGTGATCAGGTATCGGGCGATCGCACGGTGTTGAGCGGTGATCGGCGCAGGGGGCCGGTCACCGCGCGGGGCGCGCCACCAGAATGCTGTCGGGTGTGACCGTGCCGACGCTGCGGGTGAGCTGGAAGCCGCTGCACTCCAGTAGCTTCCGGTATTCGCTCAGCGTGCGTTCCCGTCCGGTGGCCTGCACCAGCATCTCCAGATCGATGAACTTGCTGGCATGCGGCCGCCCGTGCTCGGGCAGCACCACCTCGATGACGAGCGCCACGGCATCGGGTTCCATTGCCGCGCGCAGGGTCCGCAGAATCCGCTCCGCCTCGGCATCGGACCAGTCGTGCAGGATGTGCTTGAGGATATAGGCGTCCCCGCCCTTGGGAACGGCCTCGAAGAACGATCCGGCCTCCACCGAAATCCGTTCCACCAGACCGTGTTCGGCAATCCGCGCGGGCAAGCCGTCCACCACCTGCGGCAGATCGAAGATGACGCCGCGCCCGTCCGGGTTGCGCCGCATGATCTCCACGAGCAGGCTGCCCTGCCCGCCGCCGAGATCGACGAGCGTGCCGAACTGCCCGAAATCGTAAGCGGCCAGCAGCGGCTCCACCGCCAGGCTGCTGACACTGGTCATGCCCCGATCGAACAGTTCACCGAGATCCGGGTGCGCGGCGGTGTATTCGAAGAACGACATGCCCTCGAGCTTCTCCCCGACCGGACGTCCGGTGCGCACGGCATCGACGAGATGGGTCCAGTGGTTGCGATGAAATCCGGACCCGAAGAACCGGATCATGTCCCGCAGCGAGACCTCGCCATCACTGCGCAGCGCCCGCGCGATCGGCGTGAGCGCATACGCCCCGTCGCGGCGCTGAGTGAAGATGTCAAAACTGATGAGCAGCCGCATCAACCGCCGCACCCCGTCCTCATCCGCGCCGACGAGCCGCGCGAGCTCGGCAGGCTGCTTGGGCCCGCTATCGAGCACATCGGCAATCCCGAGCTCCGCCGCCGCATAGATGGCCTGCGACAAGAACCCGGTCATCGCCAGTTCCAGCAGTGCGATGGGCCCCGGCACCAGCCGCCGGTGCAGCGCGGCCAGCCCGTCGCGGAACAGTCCGACGGCGCGCACGATCGGGAGCGGCGGAATTCTGGATGACGCGGATGCCATGGCGGACCCCAACAATCGTCGCCGATTTCGCGGACCCTCAGCAGAGTACGCCCGTCCTGCCAGGCAGAACGGGCGATCATCCGCGCGTCGGAAGAATTCGCGGGGTGTTTCAGTGCGATTGAGCCGGCGCGTGCCGGGGCAACAGCCCGACCACCGCGCAGCACACCGCGGTGATCCCGGCGACCGTGGCCAGCGCCGCGGTGGCCCCGCCGGTGGTGTGGAAGTACACGGTGGTCACAGCCGCCGCCCCGAGACTGTTGGCCAACTGCTGAACCGCGGACAGCGACCCGCTGGCGCTCCCGGATTCGCCCGGCTCGATATCGCCGAGGGTGACCTGGTAGATGCTGCCGAAGCAGGCGCCCAGACCGAGTCCGGTGAGGAATACCGGGCCAACCAGCATCCATGGCGTAGGGGTGGTGACCGTGATGAGTGCGAGCAGAGTGAGGGTGCCGAGCAGGGTGAGCAACAGGCCGATGGCGACCAGCCTGCGGCCCAGCCGTGCGAGGAGCTGATGCGCCGCAATCGAGGCGACGATGATGCCCGCCGCGATCGGCGCGAGCCCGAGCGAAGTCTGAGCCGGGCTGCGGTGCAGCACATCCTGCAAGTACAGCGACAGCACGAACAGCAGTCCGGACGTAGCAGCGAAATACACGAGGCCGAGCAGCAAACCCGAGGTGAACCCGCGATTGTGCAACAGCGAGGGTTCGATCAGGGGACTGGCAGCCCTGCGCTGCCGCAGCCCGAACAGCACGAAGAAGACGAGCCCCGCGACGAACGAGAGGATCGGCGCGACCGACCACCCATCCGCGGATCCGTCGATCAAGCCGTACAGCACACCGAACATGGCGGCGGCGAGCAGCCCCGACCCCAGACCGTCCACACTGACGGTGCGATCACCGTGATCGCGGGGGAGCAGCCTGGCGGCAAGCGCGATGGCAAGCCCGCCGAGCACGATATTGATCAGGAACATCGACCGCCACCCGAGCCCGAAAAGGTCCGCGTCGATGAGGAATCCGGCAAGCAACGGCCCGCCGATGGCGGACAAGCCGAGGGCGGGCGCGAAAACACCGAACGCCTTGGCGAGCTCATCGCGCGGAAAGACCGCCGCGAGAATGCCGAACCCCTGCGGAATGAGCAGCGCCCCGAAACCACCTTGCAGCACCCGGAACACGATGACGGAGGCAGGATCGAAGGCGAGCCCACAAGCAATGGAGGCGAGAGTGAAGCCGGTGATGCCGATGAGGAACAGCCGGCGACGACCGAACTTATCGCCTAGCCGCCCGCCCACCACCAGCAGCACACCCATCGCGAGTGAGTAGGAAGCGCCGAGCCATTGCACCAGCGCCGCCCCGCCACCGAGATCGGCGGCAATGGTGGGCGCAGCGATATTGGTGATGGTCGCATCCAGCAGATCGAGAATGGACGCGAACAGAACCACAGCGAGAACGGCCCAGCGGCCATGCGCCGTAACGCGCGGCTCAGGGGTTGTAAGTGTGGACATGAAATGCCTTGTGGGAGAGGAGCTACGGACCGAGCGCAGCTGAATTCGGGAGTGGCCGATCGGAATAGACATAGATCCGGGCGGAACCAGCGAGCTTCACGGGCGGGGTGCGGCCGATGGGTTGGAGCGAGATGAGGGGGATGACGGTGAGGGGAAGCAGTCGTGAATGCCGGGATTGTGTGGGAGAGGGGGTGTTGGGGGGCTGTGTTTGATTTGTGGGGGGCACCCCCACGCCCCCGGGGGGGGACACCCCCGCACCCCCGCAGGGGCTAGCCCCCGCACCCCCACAAGGGGCTCCGCCCCTTGACCCCGAAGACTGTCGGGCGGATGGCGGTGGGGCGGACGACTATCGCGTGGATGTTTGCCTGTGATGGTGATCCACGCGAGGAGCGGCATCGGTGAGTGTGAACATGAAATATCCTGTGGGAGAGCAGCTGTATGCCGGGCGACGCTGAATTCGGAAGTGCTCGATCGAATGGCGCAGAGTCGGTGGGGCCGGCGAGAATAACCACCACGCGGACGGTCGCCCGTTGTGGTGATGCCTGCTCAGCACCCGTGTGAGTGTGGACATGAAATGCCTTGCAGGAGATAGAAGCTGTGCATCGGGTGCCGCTGATCGGGTTCCACCAGCCCGACCGGTCGCTAACCTGTGCGGTCGCCAGCTGGTCCGGGTCGCCAGCTGGTCCGGGTCGCCAGCTGGTCCGGGTCACCAGCTGGTCCGGGTCACCAGCCCGTCTGGTCACCAGCCCGTGCGCCTGTGTGTTGGTCCGCCGCAGGCGAACTGTCAGTAAACGGCAGGGAAGACAGTTGGTGGACTCGCTGTGTGGGTTCGGGGCCGTCTCGATTTTGGACTGAGTGGAGCGTGCGTCGGAGCGGGGGAGCGAAGCGGAGGAGCTCCGGCGTGCGCGGAGGGAGGGAAAAATCGAGACCGTCAGGCCCCGAACCCCGCCGGAGCGAAGCGGAGGCAAATTAAACACAGCCACGAGCGTTTCTGGGTGGATTGCCCTCAACGCTGTCGACTCACGGCGATGTGGTGAGCAAGGGCCTGAATTAGTTGCGGGAGAAGGCATCTGCGTTCTCACGGACCCACTGAGTGAAGCTGCGGGCCGGGTTGCCGAGCAGTGTTTCGGTGGTATCTGCAACAGGCATGGGCCGAATGGTGGCGGCGGCCCAGTAATCGAGCAGCGAGCCGACGAAGGTAGGCGGCATGTGCTGCGCCATCTGCTCTTCGGCTTCGGCGCGGGTGATCTCGTGCATCGGAATATCGCGCCCAAGACTGTCAGACACGATGGCGAGCTGTTCACGGAAGGTGAGCAGCTGCGGCCCGGTAAGCGTCACGGTGCGGCCGCGCAGTTCTCCGGCGGTAAGCGCAGCGACCGCGACATCGGCGATATCGCTGGGGTGGATGACGGCCATGGCGGCATCCGGGTAAGCATGCTGGATAGCCATGTCATTCCCGATGAAGTAAGCCCAGCCAAAGGTATTGGTGGCAAAGCTGTCCGGCCGCAGTACAGTAACCGTGAGATCCGAAGCAGCCAAAGCCTTTTCGACCGCCAGATTGTGCATGGCGAGCGGGTCGCTCTCGGCGTCCGGCCCGAGCACCGACGAGGAAGACAGCAGCGCGACGTGTTCGACGCCCGCCTGCTGTGCGGCCGTGATGAACGCCTCGATACCCGCAGGCTCAGGGTAAAGGAACACCTGAGTGACGCCCTGCAAAGCGTCCCCGAAAGTCTCGGCAGCGTCGAGCCGCAGTTCGGCGATATCAACGCCGGCCGGCACGGTCAGCGCGGCCGGATCCGCGCTGGCGGCGCGAACAGGCAGCCCCGCGGCATGCAGATCGGCGATGACGGCCTGGCCGATCTTGCCGCGGGCGCCGGTGACGAGGGTGGTCATGAGTTCTCCGTTCGAGAGATAGAATCTGTGCTTATCAACATATGCATGCTGTCATGCACACAATTGAGTGTCAACACATATCTTCGAACTCACATGCAGTTACCATGTGCACATGACTCCGAACGACCCGCGAACCGCCGACGACCTGCTCAATGCGGTGGGCCCGGCGTTCGGCAAGCTGCGACGCACCTCACTCCTGGAAGTCGAGAACCCCATCTCGGCCAAGGACCTGAGCCGCACCCTGGTGCTCAACCTGGTCCTGGAACACAGCCAGGACAACGAAGTCACCGTCGGCATGGTCGCCGAGCTGCTCGGCGTCGACCCCTCGGTGGCCAGCCGCATGGTCAGCGACAACATCAAGGCCGGCTACCTGGTACGCGCCGCCTCGCAACAGGACGGCCGCCGCACGGTCCTCGAACTCAGCGACGCCGGCCACGAACTCATGACCCGCTTCCGCAAGCATCAGCGCGACGCCTACGACTACATCACTGCCGACTGGTCCGAACACGACCGGCTGGAGCTGGCCCGCCTGCTGCTGCGCTACGTGGATTCCCTTGCGGGACTGAAGGAACGGGGCCTGGCGAAGGACGCCTAGAACCCCAGCCCGTACTTCCGGACGAAGTCCTCGGTCTCGTCGACATGGGGCACGCCGTGCGCGAAAGCGCCGGGCTCAACGGCCTTCTCCTCGATCCACACGGCCGGTTCGGCCGGTAGTCGCCGCCACCGCGCGCGGGGATCGGGTTCGGCGTCGGGAAGTTCGGTCTCCGGCATGATCGCCTCCTTCTGCCCTGTCGAGTCTATCTCCGCTCAGGACGGTGTCGCCAAGGCGAAGGGCAGGACCGCGTCCGCGCCCGCGGCCCGGAGGGTGCGAGCCGCCATGGTCAGCGTCCAGCCGGTGTCGGTGAGGGCGTCGACCAGCAGGATGGGACCGTCCACCGCGGTGAGATCGGGGACCTCCCAGGCATTGTGGAGCGCCGCGACGCGGTGGGCGGAGTTGGCGGCCGAGATCGGGGGGATATCGGGGCGCAGCTGCAGCACACCCAGATCGCGCAGCCGGCCGATCTGCGCCAGGCGGGCCGCCAGGGACGTGGTGAGTTCGCGGTGGCGGGCGTTGTCCAGCGCGATGACCGCGGTCGGCCGCTGCGCCCAATCCCATTCGCGGAGAACGATTGTGCAGGCCTGGAAGACCTCGTCCGGGACGGGCCCGTCCGGGCCGTCGAGGAGCGCGCGCAGCCGCTGACCCCAGCCGAGGTCGCTCAGGCGGCCGAGTACGCGACCGGTTTCCGCACCCTCGGATATCTTGCCGGACAACGAGATTCCGAGTTTCGCCATGCCCGTGGGCCATTGCTTGCGCGGTGCGAGGTCGATGCCCGGCCGATCCAGGCGGGCGCGGATGGCCGCGAGGTCGGCGGTATCGACCGACACGTCCTGCCGGGCGCCGGTGCAGTTGTCGCAGCGGCCGCAGCCGGGGGCATCCGCGCTCAGGCCCGGATCGTCGAGCTGGCGGCGCAGGAAGTTCATCCGGCATTCGCCGGTGGACTGGTAGTCGATCATGGCCTGCTGCTCGGACTCGCGCGCAATGCTCAGGCGCTCATAGCGTTCGGTGTCGTACCGCCACGGTTCGCCGGTCCCGACCCAGCCGCCGCGCACCCGCCGCACCGCACCGTCCACATCGAGGACCTTGAGCACCATCTCCAGCCGGGAGCGGTTCAGCTCCACCAGCGGTTCCAGGGCGGCGGTGGACATGGCCCGATCCGCATCGAGGGCGTCGAGCACCGACCGCACCACGTGCTCGCGCGGAAACGCCACGGACGCGAAGTAACTCCAGATACGGCGGTCTTCCGGTCCAGGCAGCAGGATCACCTCGGCGCGTTCGGTGCCGCGCCCGGCACGACCGACCTGCTGGTAGTAGGAGATCGGCGAGGACGGCGCGCCGACGTGCACGACGAACCCGAGATCGGGCTTGTCGAATCCCATTCCGAGCGCGGAGGTGGCGATGAGCGCCTTGACCTCGTTGTGCAACAGCGCCGCTTCCAGCGCTTCCCGCTCGGTGGGCTCGGTCTGCCCCGTGTACGCGGCGACGTGATGCCCGTGGGAATTCAGCACATCCGCGAGATCGTGCGCTGCCGCCACGGTCAGCGCGTACACGATGCCCGAGCCCGGCAATTCGTGCAGCCGCTTGCTCAACCACGCCGTCCGCTCCACCGCATCGGGAATCTTCACCACCGACAAATGCAGCGACTCCCGATCGAGCGTCCCGCGCAGCACCAGCGTGTCCGTGCCGATCTGCGTCGCCACATCGGTCACCACCCGGTCATTGGCCGTGGCAGTGGTTGCGAGCACCGGCACATCCGACCCGAGATCGGCGATGAGGGTGCGAATCCGCCGATAGTCGGGTCGGAAGTCGTGCCCCCAATCGGAGACGCAGTGCGCCTCGTCGATCACCACCAGACCCGCGTCCGCGGCCAGCTTCGGCAAGACCGAATCCCGGAAGTCCGGATTGTTCAACCGCTCCGGACTGACGAGCAGCACATCCACCTCCCCGGCCGCCACCCGCGCATGGATCTCATCCCACTCGGTGACATTCCCGGAGTTGATGGTCGCCGCGACCACACCGGCCCGCTCGGCCGCCGCCACCTGGTTGCGCATGAGCGCCAGCAATGGCGACACGATGACCGTCGGCCCGCGCCCCGCCGCTCGCAGCAACTTCGCCGAAATGAAGTACACCGCCGACTTGCCCCACCCGGTGCGCTGCACCACCAGGGCCCGCCGCCGCTGCACCACCAACGCCTCGATGGCCGTCCACTGATCCTCCCGCAGCCGCGCCCGCGGTCCGGCGAGCTCGCGGAGCAGCCGTTCGGCATCTTCCCGCAGATCACCGGTGGTCGTGGTCGAGGTCGCTCCGATCGAGGTCACGCGCTCCATCGTGCCTCACCGCACCGACAGCCAGAACCCTGCCCGCAACCTCGCACCCCAACTCGCGACTTCGCACCCCGGCACGACTCACACCGACAAGTGACTCGCATTCCGGCACACGTCTTCGCGCTCCGGGTGAGGTCATCGCACTCCGGGTGAGGTCATTGCACTCCGGGTGAGGTCATCGCGCTGCGGCGAGGTGGGCGTCGACCATGGTCCGCACCAATGTTTCCAGCGGCGGCCAGGGAAAGCTGGGCCGATCCTGGCGCAACATGATCAGCCCGTGCATGGCCGCCCACACGCAGGCCGCCGTGGCTCCGGGGTCCTTGCTCCCGCATGCGGCCACCGAATCGGCGAGCAGCTGGAACGTCGTCAACCCGGGCATCCGCTCGACACTGGGTTCCCACCCCGGCATCCCCGCCGTCCCGAACAGCACCCGGTAATGCCCGGGATGTCCCAGCCCGTAATCGACATAGGCCCGGCACAACGCCGAGAGCCGTTCGGCCGCACCGTCTTCGGCCTCGACCGCGGCCGTGAGCACCTCGTGCAATTCCGCGAACCGCACCGCGTACACCGCGGTGAGCAGCTCGCGGCGATCCGCGAAATGCAGGTACAGACTCTGCGGCGCGATCCCCGCCTCCCGCGCGACCGCGCGCAACGACAGCGCCTCCACCCCCGCCAACTCCTCGAGCAGCCGGCCGGCCGCCTCGACAAGTTCGTTTCGCAGCAGCCCTCCTTCACCGCGACGGTTACGGCTACGGGCGGCAGGTGATTCCTTCGGCACCTTGACAGCCTAACAAGACGAGCGTCTACTGACAGCTGTAAGCAGACGGCTGTCTTGTTAGGAAATCCCTTTATGCTCACCGTGACCCGCGTTGTCCACGCCAGCGTCCTGCTCGACTTCGGCGGAGCCCGCATCCTCACCGACCCCTGGTTCTCCGAAACCCGCTTCTACCGCCACGGCGAACCCCGCGCCATCGCCAATGCTGCCGATTTGCCGGAGCTCGCGGGCATCGTCATCAGCCACGGCCACTACGACCACTGCGATCTCGACAACCTGGTCGAATACCCGGACAAGGCCGTGCCTTTCGCGGTCGTCCCCGGCCTGGCCAAGAAGGTCCGCGCCGCCGGCTTCACCAATGTCGTCGAACTCGCCCCCTGGCAGTCGACCCGCCTCGGCCCGGTCGAGGTGATCGCCGCCCCCGCCAGCCACGGAGTCCCGGAGGTGACCTTCGTGCTCCGCGCCGACGGCCACACCGCCTACTTCGGCGCGGACACCCTCCGCATCGACGAACTCGACGAAATCGCCGGTCGTTTCCCGGATTTGGACCTCGCCCTGCTGCCCGTCAACGGCCTGCGCATCCGCCCCGCCTTCAACCACAAGGTGGTCATGGACGCCGAGGAGGCCGCCGACCTCACCCGCGTCCTGCATCCCCGGATCGCCGTGCCCATCCACTACGCCTTCTCCAGCGGACCCCTCGGCGACCGGATCATCACCAAGGGCGATCGCCGGGGCGCGGACCTGTTCCGCGACGCCGCGGCCGATCGCGTCCCGGACACCGCCGTGCACATTCTCCCGACCGGGCAGCCGCTCACGCTGTAGACCGCTGCGTATCCCACCGGATGCGCATTGGTTGCGGTGCCGTCAAGATCGCGCGGAATCGCCTGCCCGGACGGACAATAGAGGTCCGGGGACCAATGGGTGTCCCAAGGGGGTGCAGGAGGCCACGATGCCCGAGAAGTTCCCGTCACCTGCGGGGTGGACGCCGCCGGGCACGCAGTTCACCAGCAAGGGAACGGTTTCCCGGACCGTGAGCGGCACCGTCGCGGCCTTGATCGTCACGCCCTTCGGCATCGCGCTCGCCGCACAGGGCGCGGCCGAGATGCGGCAGTGGGTCATTCTGGGCGAGTTCGCCGATCGCGCGGGCTCGACCTTCCAGCTGTTGTTCGGCGCCGCGCTGTTCCTGCTGGTCGCCGCGCTGGCCGCCTACTCCCCGGCCGCCACGGTCACCGCGGGGCTCGTGTGGGGCGTGCTGCCGGGCCTGATTCATCTGATCTTCCCCAACGACACCTTCGGGCTGATCAACGACCTACCCGGGCTATCCGACGAGCTACATGTGGCGCTGTATCAGTGGCTGCAAACAGGATTCGCGCTGATTGTCGGGTTCCTCCTGATCGGCGCGGGCGTGGCGGCCACGTTCCGCCGTCGCTGAACGTGGCGGAAGGGTGTGGGGACCAAGTCCCCACACCCCTGGGGCGTCACCCCTTCACGCAGAGCACCTGCCGCAGCGTCGCCACCACATCCACCAGATCCGCCTGCGCCGCGATGACCTGATCGATGTCCTTGTACGCCGCCGGAATCTCGTCCACGACCCCGGCGTCCTTGCGCGACTCCACGCCCTCGGTCTGCGCGATGAGATCCGCGACGGTGAACTGCCGCTTGGCCGCATTCCGGCTCATCCGCCGCCCCGCACCGTGCGACGCGGACTGGAACGAGTCGGGATTCCCCTTGCCGCGCACCACATACGACCGCGTGCCCATGGAGCCAGGGATAAGGGCCAGATCGCCCTTGCCCGCCCGGACCGCGCCCTTGCGGGTCACCAGCATCGGGATGCCGTCGATGATCTCCTCCGCCACATAGTTGTGGTGGCAAGAGATCGTATCGTCGAAATTCACGGCTACACCGGCGAATTCGTCACGCACGGCCTTGCAGACCAGAGCCAGCATGACGGCCCGATTCCGCGCCGCGTACTCCTGCGCCCAGGTCAGATCGCGCCGATAGGCATCCATTTCCGGTGTCCCGGAAAGGAATACCGCCAGATCACGATCCGGCAGATCCTGGTTGTGCGGCAGGGCTCGCGCCACGGCCATGTGCCGCTCGGCGAGTTCCTTGCCGATATTCCGGCTCCCGGAGTGCAGCAGGATCCACACCCGCTGCTCAGAATCCAGACAAACCTCGCAGAAATGATTGCCCCCGCCCAGGGTTCCCATCTGCTTGTGGGCCTTGGATTCGCGCGCGTGGACGGCCGGGTCCAGCGCATCGAAGCCCTTCCAGAATCGATCCCACCCCGCGCGCAGCGTGGTCCCGGCAGCTCGCTGCCCATGGACCTCCGCGTTCAACCGGTTCACATTCACCGGATCGTCGTGCGCCGCAAAGCCGACCGGAACCAGAGCCTCGATGCGCGACCGCAGCGAATGCAGATCATCCGGCAGATCACTCGCCGTCAGCGAGGTCCGCACCGCCTCCATACCGCACCCGATGTCCACACCGACGGCCGCGGGCGACACCGCATTCGGCATGGCGATCACGGATCCGACGGTGGCCCCCTTGCCGAGGTGCACATCGGGCATCACCCGTACGCCGTGGACCCACTCGAGATTCGCGATATTCCGCAGCTGTTGCAGCGCGGCCGCCTCGACTTCGTGCTCGTGGGCCCACATGAGCGTCTGCGCGCGCGTACCGCGCAGCTCGACGGGAAACATCGGATCGTCCTTTCGTTCAACTGCCACCCACCGTAGGTGCACGTCCCGTCGGCGTGCACCCGATTATCGGGCCGCCGGACTCAGGGTTCGACGAAGTCGGCGGCGAGGGAGCAGAGTTTCCAGGCGCCGTCGCGGCGGACCATGGTGCCGGTGTAGTCGATGTCCTTGAAGTAGTGGCGGTATTTCTCGGGGACGTTGCTGAAGGCTTCGTGGAAGACGAAGGTCGCGGAGTCCGGGTCGGTTTGGGTGACGCCGGTGATGGTGTTGGTGAAGCCCGCGGATTTGACCTCGGGGCCGAGGTGCTTGTCGTAGTGGGGGGTGTGGCGGAGCACGATTTCGTCTATGGCGTCGGCGTTCTCGGGGCAGACGAGGGAGCGGAAGCCTTCCCAGTCGCGGGCGTTGGAGGTGGCGGCCACGGCGCGGGTGGCGTGCACCAGATCCGGGTCGAGGGTGGTGGGGTCGCCGGGGTTGACGGCCTTGTCGGGCGCGTTGAAGACGATCGGCGGCTGGAAGGGTTCGAAGCCGGCGGCGGTGAGGTGGGTGGCCATGGCGCGGCGCCAGGAGCCGTCGTCGATCATCATCCGGATGGCGGCGGTGATGCGGCCCTGCAGGTCGATATCGCCCTTGCGGACGCCGACGCCGTAGCGCTCGCGGGTGAAGGGGTGCCCGACCACGCGCAGCACGCCCGGATGTTCCTGGGCGTAGCCGGCCAGGATGACGTCGTCGGTGGTGACGGCGTCGACGGTGCCCTCGATGAGGTCGGCGACGCATTGGGCGTAGGTGTCGCGCATGGCGAGTTTGACGCCGCGGGCGAAGCTGCGGCGGATCTTGTCGGCGGAGGTGGAGCCCTCGGCGGTGCAGACGACGCGGCCGTTGAGGTCTTCGGGGCGGTCGATGGCGCGTTCGCTCTGGCGCACCAGCAGGTCCTGGCCCGCGATGAGGTAGGGGCCGGCGAAGGAGACCAGTTGCTGGCGGGCGGCGGTGATGGAATAGGAGGCCACGACGAAATCGACTGCGCCGGAGTTCAACAGGTCCTCACGCAGTTCGGAGCGCGCCTCCCGCCAGATGATGTGCTCGGGCTGTACGCCCAGCTTGCCGGCGATGTAGACGGCGGTGTCGACGTCGAAGCCCGCGGGTTTGCCGTCGGCGCCGCGCATGGACAGGCCGGGTTGGTCGAATTTGATGCCCACGGTCACGGTCTGCGGTGGCGGCTGCTGGGGTTGCGGGCCGGATGACGGGTCCTGGCCGCAGGCGGCCGGTAACAGACCGGCGGTGAGGGCGGCGGCGAGGATCGCACGCTTCATCGAATCTGATCTCCTGTCGTCGCAATGCGGCGGATCGATCGGAACGAGCGCGGGGCTGAGATGGGCGATTGCCGCAATCTGTCAGCACACTGCGTGCATCAAAGCATTCGAGCGACCGAAACATGTGGAGATCGCGTAACTACGCGGCGATTCGCTGATCTTGCCCGGTCCTTCGCAATTTTTCAGCGATCGGCTCTCGTACTTTGCGGTCTGTGACGCGATCGGCTGCCGGTTCACGTGCCAATCGTTAGTGCATTAACTATTATGGCGCTAACGGTGAGAGGAGAACCCGGTGAAGTTGGACATCGACGACCCGCTGCGGCTGGACCGGCAGGTGTGCTTCGCGCTGGCGGTGGCCAATCGAGCGGTGCTGGCGGTCTACCGGCCGCTGCTGGAACCGATGGGGCTGACCCATCCGCAATATCTGGTGATGCTGGCGCTGTGGGGTGAGGCGCCGATGTCGGTGAAGGACATCGGGGAGGCAATCCAGCTGGATTCGCCGACGCTGTCGCCGCTGCTGAAGCGCCTCGAAGCGGCCGGGCTCATCACGCGGCGGCGGGACAGTCACGACGAGCGGAATCTGGTGATCGATCTGACCGATGCGGGGCGGGCGCTGCGCATCGAGGCGGAGCGGATTCCGCCCGCGGTGGTGGAGCGGCTCGGGGTGAGCCTGGCGGATCTGGAGGAGTTGCGCGACGTGCTCACCCGCGTCAACGACGCGGCCCGGCGATCGGTGCCGGAAACCGGGAAGGGAAGCCGGAAATGAAGCGCCCCAATCCGATTCAGTGGATCGGCTATTCGTGCGGCATGCGGCTGCCGGACTCCCTGCAGGAGTGGGTGCGCAATGACCTGACCGGAAGGTTCGCCTTCCCGCGGCATCTGGTGCGCGGCCTGGTGCCGCTGACGCCGATCTTCGCGGCGTTCCTGCTGTTCCCGGGGGAGCTGTGGCTGCGCGGCGCCATGATCCTGCTGGCCGTGCTGCTCGCGCTGTTCTACATCGTCGCCTACATGCCGATGAACCGCGCGCACCGGCTCGCCAAGCACGGCCTGCCCGCCGATCTGGAGAATCCGGCCCGCGCCACCCGGCGGGCGGCGGAGCGCGCCGCGTACGAGGCGCGCTACCAGCGCTGATCTATTCGGCGTTCGTGGTGCAGGCCGAGGCGATGACCGTGGCGGCGCGCGGGCTGGCGCTGCCCAGATCCGGGAAGGCGGGCGCGCTCTGGCCCAGGCCGGCGACCGCGATCTGCTCGGCCTCCTCGCGTGATCCGGCGTCGGCCCAGCCCCACTTGCCGTCGGCGCCGCGGGCGATGGCGCCGCAGCCGTCGCTGAAGTGCAGCACGATATCGCAGTCGTAGCTGGCGCAGTCCCGGATGGCGGCGGCGTCGGCGCCGACCTTCGAATCATCGGTGGTGACGACGGCGGAGCCCTTGAGCTGCGAGAGCGCAATGGTGCCGTAGTACCGCGGGGCGGCCTGGGCGAGTCCGGCGGTGGCCAGGGCGCCCGCGGCGGTCAGGGCGGCGGTGATGGTGGTGATGCGTGCTACCGACAAGAGAATCCCCGGTGTTTCAAAGCGGATGAACGGTAGCGATGCTACAGCGCCTTGCGCAGCGCGGTGAAGGCGGAAGTGTTGGCGCGCTGGGTTTCCCGCAGGTGGAACGCCATGGACATGAAGCCGTGGATGGCCCCGTTCCAGCGGTGGACCTCGGTGTTCACGCCGGCGTCGCGCAGCCGTCGCCCGTACGCCTCGCCCTCGTCGCGCAGCGGATCGAATTCGGCGGTGGCGATATAGGCGGGCGGGAGCCCGGTGAGATCGGCGATCATGGGATTGGCTCTGGGGTCGGCCCGGTCGGTGTCCGAATTCAGGTACTGCCGCCAGTACCAGCGCAGGTGCGCGGCCGTGGTGAAGTAGCCCTCGGCATTCTCGGTGTAGGAGCCGGAGTCGCAGGCCGGGTCCAGCATGGGATACAGCAGCAGCTGGAAGGCGATATCCGGACCGCCGTTGTCCCGGGCCTGCAGGGCGGCGACGGTGGCGAGATTGCCGCCCGCGCTGTCGCCGGCGACGGCGAGGCGGGCCGGGTCGCCGCCCAGGGATTCGGCATGGTCGGCCACCCAGCTCAGGGCGGCGTAGGCGTCTTGCGCGGCAGCTGGGAAGCGGGCGTCCGGGGCGAGGCGATAGTCCGCCGAGACCACGATGACGCCCGCCTCATTGGCCATGGTGCGGCAGAAACGGTCGTGACTGTCCAAGCCGCACAACACGAATCCGCCGCCGTGATAGAAGACGACGATCGGCGGATTGGGCTCGGCCGCGAGGGGCCGGTAGAGCCGCACCGGCACCTCGGGCGCGCCGACGGGGCCGGGCACCAGCCATTCCTCCACGCCCGCAACGGGAATGGGCTCGACGGCGGGTGCGCGACGCGCGGCCAGGAAGGCCCGGGCCTCGGCGGCGTCGAGCACCTCGGTGCCGAGCGCCGGAAAGGCAGCCGTGGCGGCGTCGGCGAAGGCCCGCCATTCGGGAGACAGGGACATGTCGAGATCCTCACTGGCCGTTCGTTATCGGTTGCCCGCCGCGCCGGTCACATGCCGCGCGGAATGAACTTGCCCGCCGCGAGCCCGCCGTCGACGGCGACCTCCGCGCCGGTGATGTAGGCCGCCGCGTCGGAGGCCAGGAAGGCGACCAGTTCGGCGACCTCCTCCGGGAGGCCGGTGCGCTCCAGCGGCAGGGTGGGGAAGCTGCCCGGGCCGGTGGTCAGGTAGGGCACCATCGGGGTGGCGATAGGGCCGGGATACACGGAGTTGACGCGGATCCGGGACAGGCCCAGTTCCAGGGCGGCGACCTTGCTCAGGCCGCGCAGGCCCCATTTGGAGGAGCCGTAGGCGGAGTGGTTCATCAGGCCCTCGAGGCCGGACTGCGAGGAGATATTGACGATGGCGCCGCCGCCCGCCGCGATCATGGCCGGGACCGCCGCCTTGATGCCGTTGAAGGCGCCGACCAGGTTCACCTTCAGAATGCGTTCCAGCTCTTCGGAATCGGTGTCCATGAGCGATTTCATGGTGTAGATGGCGGCATTGTTGACCAGCACGTCGAGCTTGCCGTAGGTCGAGACGGCGGTATCGACGGCGGCGGCCCAGCTCTCGGTGTCGGTGACATCGTGGCGGACGAAACGGGCTGCGTCGCCGAGGGATTCGGCGAGTTCCTTGCCTTCGGGCTCCAGCACGTCGGTGATGATCACCTTGGCGCCGCGGTCGACGAACAGGCGTGCTTCCGCAGCCCCTTGGCCGCGGGCGGCACCGGTGATCAGGGCGACTTTGCCGGTCAGATCAGCCATTTCGATTCCTTCTACTTGTTACGGAGGTGGGGGATGACCTTCTCGCCCCACTGACGGATGGTTTCCAGGCACGCGTCCTGCGGCACCGTGCCCATTTGGATGAGGCACAGGATCTCGTCGGCCCCGGCGTCGCGGAGGCGCTCGACATAGTCGATGGCGTCATCGGCATTGCCGTAGGCGTGCTCGGTATTGAAGATGGCGGTGGATCCGGACTGCACCGGGATCTTGGCCTCGTGCAGGTAGGCCACGTGTTCCTCGGCGGCCCGCTTGATCTCGGCGACCTCGTCCACGGCGGGGTCGACCGCCTCATCCGGGAGGGGACCCGCGCCGTAGTAGTGCTTAATGGACTGGGCGAAGAACCGCTGGCCGCGCGCGCCGATCTGCTGGGCGCGCTCGCGGTCGTCGAGCACGATGGTCGGGCACAAGGCCGCGAAATGATCGTTGACGACGGTGGAGACGAACCGCTCGCCCGTGCGGGCCGCAATGGCCGCGTCGTAGCGGCCGCGCAGTTCCGCGATCTCCTCGATGCCCGCGAAACCCAGGACCAGCGCGCCGATTCCGTAATCGGCGGCCAATTTCAGCGTGTCCTTCTTGGTGCACGCCATGAACAGCGGCGGATGCGGGCGCTGGATCGGCCGGGGCAGCAGGTGATGCGGATCGATGTCCAAAAGCTCACCGTGGTACTCGAATTCGGCTTCCGGGTCCTGCCAGGCGGTGGCGATCATGCGCAGTGATTCCTCGACCTCCTGATAGGTGCGGTCGGGATCGACTCCGCACATGGAGGTTTCGACGGTCGTCGCGCCGCGCCCGGCTCCCAGATTCAGTCTGCCGCCGGAGAGCACGTCGAGCATGGCCGCGCGTTCGGCGGTGCGCACCGGGTGATTGAAATTGAACGGCATGCAGACCACGCCGTGCCCGATGCGGATCCGCTCGGTCTTGGCGGCCACCCAGGTCAAGAAGATTTCGGGGGCGCTCATATGGGCGTAGTACTTGAGCCCGTGGTGCTCGACCGCCCACACCGTGTCGAAGCCGACCTCATCGGCCAGTATCGCCTGTTCCACGCAGTCGCGCAGCACCTCGGCCTCGTGTTCGGCGGTCGGATCGGCCAGCTGCGCTTCGAAGATCATCGAGAACTTCATCCGGGACTCCTCGCTATGCCTAACCGGAATAGTTCAGGACTCATAGCCTCAGGTCATTCGGATGTCTCAGTGGCCGGGACCACACCTGCCCGGCATCGACCGGCCGGACTTAGCGTCGGTTCGAACGCTGAGAAAGGACGGGAACCTGTGGGACAGCTGGACGGGAAAGTCGCGCTGATCACCGGCGGTGCGCGAGGTATGGGAGCCGAGCATGTGCGGCGTTTCCTGGCCGAGGGCGCGCGGGTGGTGTTCGGCGATGTGCTCGACGAGGAGGGCAAGGCCCTCGCGGCCGAGCTGGGTGCGTCCGTTCACTATGTGCACCACGATGTGACCAGCGAGAATGACTGGGCAGCAGCGGTTTCCGAGACCACCACCCGCTTCGGCCGGCTCGACATCCTGGTCAACAATGCGGGCATTCTGCGTTTCAAGCGCATCCTCGAGATGAGCCTGGACGAGTGGAACACCATGCAGGGCATCAATGTGACGGGCTCGTTCCTCGGCATCAAGACCGCCGCGCCCGCCCTGATCGCCGCCGGCGGGGGTTCCATCGTCAACGTGTCCTCGGTGGAGGGTTTCGTCGGCGCCGCCGGACTGTCCGCTTACAGCGCGAGCAAATTCGCGCTGCGCGGGCTCACCAAGTCCGCCGCCCGGGAGCTGGGGCACTCGGGCATCCGGGTGAATTCCATTCACCCGGGCGGCATCGCCACACCCATGACCGCGTCCGTGGCGGGCGCGTCCGGGGTGGACGGCGACAGCTTCTTCTCCGAACTGCCCATCCCGCGCTGGGGCCGGCCGGTCGAGGTCTCCGAGGTGGCGCTGTTCCTGGCGTCGGATGCCTCGAGCTACTGCACCGGCGGCGAATTCGTCGTCGACGGCGGCATGCTCACCAGTTGCGGCTACTAGAGGACTGTCATGGAATTCGAATTCGACGTCGTGGTCGTGGGTTCCGGCGCCGCGGGCATGACCGCCGCGCTGACCGCCGCCTACCGCGGGCTGTCGGTGACCCTGATCGAGAAGAGCCGCCTGTTCGGCGGATCCACCGCGCGCTCCGGCGGCGGCATCTGGGTGCCCAATAACCCGGTGCTGCGGGACGCGGGTGTGCCGGACAGTCCGACCATGGCGCGCACCTACCTGAAAGCCGTTGTCGGCGACCGGGTTCCGGAGGCCAAGCAGCGGGCGTTCCTGGACAACGGCCCGGCGATGTTCGACTACCTCGGGGCTCGCTCGAGGTACTGGGAGTTCGACTACGACCGCGGCTATTCCGACTACCACCCGGAATTCCCGGGGGGTCTGGCGCAGGGGCGCAGTATCGAGCCCAAGGTGATCGACGGGCGGCTGCTGGGCGGTGATCTGCACAAGATCAATCAGCCGACCATGTCCGCGCCCAAGGGCATCGCCATTACGGTCAGCGACTTCCACGACCTGAACATGATCGCGCGCACCTGGGCCGGTAAGAAGACCGCCATGAAGGTCGGCGCGCGCACCGCGCTGGCCCTCGCCAGAGGCGCGCTGCCACTGAGCCTGGGCAAGGCCCTGGCCGCTCGGCTGTGGCTGTCACTGCGGGACGCGGGCGTGCCGGTGTGGCTGAATACGCCTCTCACAGAACTGATTACCGAGGGCGGCGCGGTCGTCGGCATTCGCGCCGAGCACGAGGGCCGCCCGGTCGCCATCAAGGCGCGCCGCGGCGTGGTGCTCGCGGCCGGCGGCTTCGAGCACAACCTGGAGATGCGCAAGCAATACATTCCCGGCCCGCAGTCCACCGAGTGGACAGTCGGTGCGGCGGAGAATGTCGGCGAGGGCATTGTCGCGGGCCAGAAGGCCGGTGGCGCAGTCGATCTCATGGACGACGCCTGGTGGGGTCCGTCGGTGCGCAGCCCCGAGAACCGGCCGCCGTTCTTCTGCCTGGCCGAGCGTTCGCAGCCCGGCGCCATTCTGGTCAACGACCTCGGCGAGCGCTTCGTCAACGAATCCGCGCCGTATGTGAATGTGGTGCACCGGATGTACGAGCAGCAGGCGGCCGGGGTCGGCTGCATTCCCGCGCATTTCATCTTCGATCAGAACTTCCGCGACCGCTACCTGTTTCTCGGCAACTTCCCCAAACGCCCACTGCCGCAGGCGTACTACGACAAGGGCATCGTCAAGCAGGCGGACACACTGGCCGAACTGGCTGCCGAGCTGGGTATTCCGGCCGACAAGCTCACCGCGACGGTCGAGCGCTTCAATGTGTTCGCCAGGGCCGGTCGCGACGAGGACTTCCAGCGCGGCGACTCCGCCTACGACCGGTACTACGGCGATCCGACGGTCAAGCCCAATCCGACCCTCGCGCCGCTCGAGCGCGGCCCGTTCTACGCGGTCGAGATGGTCCCCGGTGACCTCGGGACCAAGGGCGGGCTGGTGACCGACGAGCACTCCCGGGTGCTCGACGAGCAGGGCAATCCCATCGCGGGTCTCTATGCGGCGGGCAATAATTCGGCCGCCGTCATGGGCAACGACTACGCCGGCGCGGGCGCGACCATCGGCCCCGCCATGGTCTTCGGCTATATCGCCGCGAATCATCTGGCGGACGACGAGTCAGGTAACCGAGCGTGATGGCCAGAGAAGTCCCTCGTCATCCCGGCATGCTTTTGGCCGGGATCCACACCCGGTCGGTGGATTCCGGCCAAAAACGCGCCGGAATGACGAGAAGTACTTTCGCGTGCGACAACAGGAGAGAGTGACATGGGTCGGGTTAGCGGTAAGAACGTCATTGTCACCGGCGGTGCGCGGGGGATGGGCGCGGCCTTCGCCCGCAAGCTGGCGGCCGAAGGGGCCACGGTGGTCATCACCGATGTGCTCACCGAGGTAGGCGCCGCGCTGGCCGCGGAGCTGGGCGAGCACGCCCTGTTCCTGCCCTTGGACGTGACCGACGAAACGGCCTGGAACGAGGTGGTCGCGCGGGCGGAAGCGGCGTTCGGGCCGGTCTCGGGCCTGGTCAACAATGCGGGCATCGTGCACGTGGACCCGATCGAGAAGCTCTCGGAGGCGGACTACCGCAAGGTCATCGACGTCAATCAGATCGGTGTGTTCCTGGGCATGAAGGCCGTGGTCGGCTCCATGCGCCGCGCGGGCGTCGGCTCGATCGTGAACATCTCCTCGACCGGCGGCCTGATCGGCTACTCCAACATCCTCGGGTATGTGGCGTCCAAGTGGGCGGTGCGCGGCATGTCGAAGACGGCGGCGCAGGAGTTCGCTCCGGACAATATCCGGGTCAACTCGGTGCACCCGGGCATTGTCGCCACCGAGATGGTCGCCGCCTCCGAGCGTTCCGCGAATATCGCCGCACACCAGCCGATTGCCCGCCCGGGCACGCCCGAGGAACTCGCCAATCTGGTGCTGTTCCTCATCTCCGACGAATCCTCCTACAGCACCGGTTCGGAATTCATTGCCGACGGCGGCTTCACGACCCAGTAATCAGCTGCGAGACAAGGAAATCGGCAATGAAGGACTTCAACGGCAAGGTCGCCGTGATCACCGGTGCGGGTGCGGGCATCGGACGTGCACTGGCCATCGAACTCGCCCGCAATGGCGCGCAGCTGGCGCTGTCGGGCCGCAATCTCGACAGCGTCGCCGAGACGGCCGCGCTGTGTGAGAAGGAGGGCGCGAAGGCGCGGGCCTACCGGCTCGACGTCACCGATCGCGCGGCGGTGTACGCCCATGCCGCCGAGGTGGTTTCCGACTTCGGCAAGGTCAATATCGTCATCAACAATGCCGGTGTCTCGCTGACCGCCAATATCGAGGATGTCAGCTGGGAAGACTTCGAGTGGATCTTCGATATCAACTTCTGGGGCACCGCGCACGGCACCAAGGCGTTCCTGCCGCATGTCATCGCCTCCGGTGACGGGCATATCGCCAATGTCTCGTCCATGTTCGGTCTGGTGGCCTGCCCGAGCCAGAGTGGTTACAGCTCATCGAAGTTCGCCATGCGCGCCTTCACCGACGCGCTGCGCCAGGAGATGATCATCGCGGGCCACCATGTGGGTGTCTCCAGCGTCCATCCCGGCATGATCAAGACGGAGATCGCCTGGAAGGCAAGGGCATCGGCCAACCGCGACCGCGACGCCCTGGCCAGCAATTTCGACCGGCTCGCCAAGACCAGCCCGGAGAAGTGCGCGCAGACCATCCTCAACGGCATCCGCAAGAACAAGCCGCTCATCCTCATCGGCCAGGACGCCCAGGCCATGAACTGGATGCAGCGCCTGCTCGGCTCCGGCTACATGAAGCCGCTGACCGCGCAGATGCGCAAGGAGATCTGAGCCCCGGTCGGCGCTATTTCAGATCGCGGAGTTCGCCTTTGACGACCTTGCCGCCGGCATTGCGGGGGAGGACGTCGGTGAAGATGACCTCGCGGGGGACCTTGTATCCGGCCAGGCGGGTGCGCGACCACTCGATGATGTCGGCGGCGTCCAGGGTGCCCGGGCGCTCCGGGACCACGATGGCGCGGCCGACCTCGCCGAGGCGGTCGTCCGGGACGCCGATGACCGCTACGTCGCGGATCTCCGGATGCTGCAACAGGATTCGTTCGATCTCGGCCGGGTAGGCGTTGAAGCCGCCGACGATGAACATGTCCTTGAGGCGGTCGGTGATGCGGAGATACCCGTCCTCGTCGAGGCGGCCGATATCGCCGGTGTGCAGGAAGCCGTCGGCGTCGATGGTTTCCTGCGTGGCGTTCGGGTCGTCGAGGTAGCCGAGCATGACATTCGGTCCGCGGACGATGATTTCGCCGGGTTCCCCGGGCGGCAGGTCGGCGCCGGCGCTGTCCACGATCCGGAGTTCGGTGTCCGGCAGGGCTTTTCCCACGGTGCCCGCCACCAGGTCGGCGGGGGCGTCCGGTGGGCAGACGGTGACCACGCCGACGGATTCGGTCAGGCCGTAGGCGGTGAAGACGTAGGGGACGCCCAGCTCCTCGCGGACGCGTTCGACCAGTTCGGTGGGAATCGTGGCGCCGCCGGTGCCGGCCAGCCGCAGCGATCCGAGCAGGTAGTCCTGGAACGGGGCGTGCAGGAGATCATTGAAAAGTGTTGGGGGACCGGCCAGGACGGTGATGCGTTCGCTCTCGATGAGTTGCAGGGCGCCGACGGGGTCGAAGCGTTCCACGGGCACCATGGTGGCGGCGCGCAGCAGGGAGGCGATGATGCCGGCCTTGTAGCCGAAGGTGTGGGAGAACGGAGGCACCAGCAGGTAGCGGTCCCGCGGCCGCAGCGTGACGGCATCCGACCAGCGCGCGAAGACCTCCAGCGTCTGGCGATGGGTGGCCAGCACCCCCTTGGGCGCGCCGGTGGTGCCGGAGGTGAACAGGATGTCGGACACCGAATCGGGATCGACTGCGGCGGCGCGCTCCTGGGCGGCCTCGGGCGGAACCACCGTGCCGGGGGCCAGGAATCCCGCCCACGAACTGGTATCCCAGTGGGCCGAGCTGGCGCCCAGGGCATCGTCGAGCAGGATGAGGTGTTCCAGATCCGGCACCCCGGCACCGGATTCGGCGAGCATGCCCGGATAGTCGGCGCCGAGGAACTCCTGCACGGTGCACACCGCCTTGGCGCGGCTGCGGGCCAGAATGTCGGCGGTTTCGGGCCCGCGTAGTCGGGTGCTGATCGGTACCAGCGTGGCTCCCGCGGCGAGCATCCCGAGCGCGGTGAGGATCCACCGAATGCTGTTGGGCGCCCAGATGCCCACGCGGTCGCCAGGCTCGATACCGGACGCGATCGCGGCCCGCGCCACCTCCCCGGTCTGCTCGGCCAGTTCGGCGTAGGTCAGCCGCCCCGCCGGACCCGCGATCGCCATCGCACCCGGATAGCGCCGCGCGCGCTCGCCCACCAGGGCCGGAATGGTCGAGACCGGGGCCGGGGTGGAAGGGCCGCCGATGGACGCCGCGTACCGCCGATCCATGCGCCCATCCTGCCCCACCCCACCATCCGCTATGACCACTTTCCCCGTGCCATCCCGCTGACCGGGCGTGCCGTGTTTTGTTTTCGCATTCCGGCGCGCCGCCGCGGGGTTGCGGGAGTGGTGGACGCGGGATTCCGCTGATCGGGATGCGGGTTGGGGGCCGGGGTGGTCACGCGGCACGCTCGAATCAGTGTTGATGTATCCACGACATCGAAGGAGTGACATGACCGCGGGAGCCGAGCTGGCGCAGCGACCCGGCACTGTGACGGGGAGCGCGGATTCCGGGGCAGCGGTGCACGTCGCCGAACTCGACGGCCGGTGCGAGCTGTCGCGGGAGCAGATCGGCGGCAAGGCGTGGAGCATCGATCACATGCGGGCACTCGGGCTGCCGGTGCCGCCGGCCTTCGTGATCACCACCGCGGCCTGGGCCGATTACACGCGGCGCGGAGCCATCGCGGAGGAGATCTGGGCGCAGGTGCGCGCGGGCATCGCCGCGATCGAGCGGGGGACCGGGCGGCGGTTCGGATCGGCGCGGCGGCCGCTGCTGATCTCGGTGCGGTCCGGATCGGCGATCAGCATGCCCGGCATGATGGATACCGTCCTCAATCTCGGCATGACCGATGCCGTGCAGCGGGCCCTCGCGGACGAGACCGGGAATACGGTCTACGCCAACGACACTCGGCAGCGATTCGTGCATCAGTACCGGGAGACGGTGCTGGGGGACGCGAACGGCGCGGTGCCCGCGGATCCGTGGGAGCAGCTGCGCGGCGCGATCGAGGCGGTGTTCCGGTCGTGGGATTCGGCGCGCGCCAAGACGTATCGACGCAATCGCGGGGTGCCGGACACGCTCGGCACCGCGGCGACGGTGCAGGCCATGGTTTTCGGCAATCTCGATGAATTGTCCGGCACCGGCGTGCTTTTCAGCCGGAATCCGAATACCGGCGACGGTCCGGTCTACGGCGAATGGCTGGTCGGCGGGCAGGGCGAGGACGTGGTCTCCGGCCGGTTGACCCCGCGGCCGCTGGACGAGCTGGCCGCCACCCAGCCCGAGGTGCACGAGCGGTTGATCGCCGCCACCCGGTTGCTGGAACGCGATGGGCGCGATCTGCAGGACATCGAGTTCACCGTGGAATCCGGGACGCTGTGGATGCTGCAATCGCGCCCGGCCAAGCGGTCCGCGCGGGCCGCGGTGCGCGCGGCGGTGGCCATGGTGGCGGAGGGGCTGATCGGTCCCGAGGAGGCGCTGGGACGGGTGACCGCCGACCGGGTGCGAGAGGTTTTGCGTCCCGCCTCCGGGGACACCGATGGTCAAGAACCGTTGGCGCGTGGTGAATCCGCTTGTCCCGGACTGGCTTCCGGCATTGTCGTCATCGATCCCGATGAGGCGGAGGCGCGGGCCGAGGCCGGGGAGGATGTGGTGCTGGTGCGGCCCACGACCAGCCCGGACGATCTGCACGGCATGATCGCCGCGCGCGCCATCGTCACCGAATTGGGCGGCACCACATCGCATGCCGCGCTGGTCAGCCGTGAGCTCGGCCGGCCCTGCGTGGTCGGCTGCGGGCCGGGCGTGGTCGCCGCGCTGGCCGGCAGGACCGTCACCGTCGACGGCGGCGCCGGACTGGTGCTCGCCGGTGAGGTCACCGCCAAACCGGTCGAGCAGGTCGTGCTCGACGATGTGCGGCAGCTGGCCGCGTGGGCCGGTGTGGAGGATGCGGCGCTGGCCGCCTGGCTGGAGGAGCGTGCGAGCGCACCGGAAAGCTCCGAGCAGGAAGAGGTTTCCGTGGCTCTGCCGGTGACCGAGCTGGATATCCTGCGCCTGGTCGGTATCAAGGGCCGGGTGAACGCCGACAATCTGGCCGCCAGCCTGTCCGCCGAGGCGGGCGAGATCGCCTCTCGCTGCACGGATCTGGTGACGTCCGGATTGTGCGCGAGCACTCCCGCGGGCTTCCGTCTCACCCCGGAGGGCCGCCCTCGCCTCGAGCAGCTGCTCACCGCGGAGCGCGCCGCCGTCGACGCGGCCGCCATCGCCGCCGCCTACGACGAGTTCTGCGTCTTCAACGCCGATCTCAAGGTGATCATCACCGACTGGCAGATGAAGGACCCGGCCACCGTCAACGATCACGCCGACGCCGACTACGACGCCGCGGTCCTGGCCCGCCTCACCGAGACCCATCAGCGCCTGCGCCCCCTGGTCGCGCGCCTGGGTGAGATCGCCCCCCGCCTGGTCCGCTATCTCGATCGCCTGGATCGCGCGGTCGAGCGCATTGCCGAGGGAGACCACACCTACGTGGCGCGACCCATTATGGACAGCTACCACACCGTGTGGTTCGAACTGCACGAAGACCTGATCGGCCTGTGCGGCCGCACCCGCGCCGACGAGGCGGCGGCCGGCCGTGCCCACTGATCCGATGGTCTCCGACGCCATGCCCCGGGGCTCCCTGCAAGCCTCCTCCGAACCGGGGCGCCGCTGGGTCGAGTTCGCCCAGATCGACAATGTGCGCGATCTGGGCGGGCTCCCCGTACGCGGCGGCGGCACAACGCGTTTCGGTGTGGTGTTCCGCTCCAGCACCTTGCAGCAGGCCACTGAAGCAGATCTGAGCCGCCTGACCGGGTCGCTCGGGTTGCGCACCGTGATCGACCTGCGGCTGCCCGACGAGGTGGAACGGGAAGGCTACGGCCTGATCGCGGGTGCGGACGTGCGCATCGCGAATCTGCCGATCCGCAAATCGCCGCAGTCCTCGCTCGCCGCACGGGATCTCGTCCCCGACAAGACCCGCGTGAACCTGACCGAGCTCTACGGCCGGCTGCTGGCGGGCAGTGGTGCGCACATCGTCGAATCCGTGCGCCTCATCATCGACCCGGCGAGGCACTCGGTGCTGTTCCACTGCGCCGCAGGCAAAGACCGCACCGGAGTGCTCGCCGCGGTGCTGCTGGACGCGGTCGGCGTGCACCCGGAGGCGATCGCCCACGACTATGCCCAGACCAATGAGCGTATGCACCGCGTCCGGGAACGCCTCAATGGCCTCGCCTCCTACCAGGGTCTGCCGCCCGCCGATACCGGCATCCTGGCGGTCACCCCGGACGTCATGCGCGGCTTCCTGGACAACCTGCACGCCGAACACGGCGGCGCCGCCGAATGGCTGCTCGCCAACGGTCTTTCCGGGACCGAACTCGACCGGCTCCGCCGGGCGTTGATCGAGCCGTGAGCGGGTAGTGCGCCGCCGCTCCAGTAGCGTTGGCGCGATGGTGATGTCACATATCGAGGAGATAGTCGGCGGCAAGCTCGCGTGGACCGAAGTGGATCTGCTCGATATCGATGACACCTCCGCGCGGCCCATCCGGGATGCGCTGGAGGAATTCGGGATTCGGGTCAACTACCACCCCATCGGCCAGCCCCGGCATATGACCGCCGTGCTGGGCGGCGCTCGCCCGGTCGCGCCCTACGTGCTCCTGTGCTGCCACGGCGAGGACGGCCGGATCCTGCTGCCGGAACTCGGCGGGGAGATCGCCGCCGAGCAGCCGTTCAACGGCAGCATGGGGCCCAAGCGGGTGCGCAAGCATCTGCGCCTGCCGGGCAGCGCGGTGATCTCCACCGGTTGCGGGACCGGGAAACCCGCACTCGCGCAAGCCTTCCTGGACGCGGGAGCCTCCGCCTACTTCGCTCCCGCCGAGCCGCCGGACGGGCACAGCGCGTTCTTCGCCGTGCTCCAGCTGTTCTACGAGCTCACCGCCGGCCGTGATCTGCGGCAGGCGGCGCATCGGGTGCGCGCCTACGGCGACGAATTCGACATATGGGAACTCCGGGAGCGCTGACGCGTCCGGATAAGCTCGAGTCGACCACCCGATTCCGCGGCCCGGCCACAGGAGGATTCCGATGCTCGCAGCATTCTCGATCACCCCCATCGGCGTCGGCGAGGATGTCGGCGAGCAGGTGGCCGTCGCCGTGCGCGTGATTCGCGAGAGCGGCCTGCCCAATCGCACCTCGGCCAGCTTCACCGAGATCGAGGGCGAATGGGACGAGGTCTTCGCCGTCATCAAGAAGGCCACCGACGCGGTGATGGCCGAGGCCGGCCGGTGCAGCATCTCGATCAAGGCCGATGTCCGTCCCGGCCACGACGCCATGCTGACGTCCAAGCTCGAATCGGTGGAGCGCCACCTGGCGGGGTGACCGCGGTCAGCGCCGATCGATGAGGATCTTGCCGTCCTCGTCCGGGACGATCACCGGGAGCAGTTGCTCGGCCTCGGCGCGCACGGCCGCTTCGTCGGCGGCGGACAGCGGATGCCACGGCGTGATCCGGATGGTCGAGCCGTCGAGATCCCAACGGCCGTGCGTGAATCCGTCCACCAGATAGGTGGGCACGCCCGCGGACGCGATCTTGGTGATGCGGGCGCGGTCGGCGTCGCTGATGATGCGGCGGCGATCGCGGTGCCCGAGGGTGACATTGTCGAATGCGGGCAGGAAGCGCACCGGCACGGGGAGATCACCCTCGGCAATCGGAGCATCGAGGACATCGAAGAGTTCCGCGCCCTCGTCATTGTGGAAGACGCGCAGTTGCGGGCGCAGCCGGCGCACCACCTCGGCCAGGCGGGTGACGCCCGACCAGGCCTGGATATCGGCGACGGTCGCCGGGCCGAAGGCGGTCAGGTAGCGCAGCACCAGCGTGTCCGGATCGGCGCCGGTATGGACCGGAGCCCCGATCCACTCGTGCGCGAGGGCGACCCCGACATAGCGATTCCGCCAGCCGCCCCAGGCACCGGCCTCGGCATCGTTGACCAGGGGAATCATTGCGGTGAGCGCCTGCGCGAGACGACCCGGATGCGGGGAATCCGGGAAGCGCTCGCCCAGCATCCGCCCCAGGTCGCGGCGCAGCAGCGTGCGTCCGGTGAGGAGTTCGGTTCCGGCGGTGGCCAATTCGCCGAGGTCGATCCCGCCGAGCGCCTCCTGGAAGTAGGCGGCCTTCAGGTTCGACGCCACGAACGGCGCGACGGTCGGGTGCAGCCACCGGAAGTCCTCGGCGGCCGCCAGATGGACGGTGCGCCGAATCATGGTGGACCGCACCACGGTTCGATCCCGCAATAGCGCCCCCAGGTCATCGTGGCGGAACCCGGCGAGCCGGGTCCACAGACCGACATAGGGCCAATTGGGCTCTTGCCCCTGCACCGCGACGAGATGGCGGACCAGATCGGCCGCGGGCATATCGACCCGCTCGGTCAGCATCTGGCGAAGGAGAAGGGTCCGGTTCAGCGTGCGCAGCGACAAGGTCGTCATACGACAATGGTCGCCGACGTATAGGACAGTTCCTGTCCTACTTCTTCCGCTCCGTCGATGTCAGTTCGCTGTCAGCCCGGTGTCAGCCGGGCCCGCGACAGTGTGTCCATGACAACGATCACCCTGACCGACCAGGACAAGAGCACCATCCGCACCGCCGCCTACGGCGCGGTCTCGCTGCTGGCCGCCGCCGGCGCTCCCCATAAAGGCATCTCCCGCGCCTCCATCGCCCTGACCTCGTCCACCGGCCTGGTGGGCCACGTCCTCTCCGCCAAATCCAAGGACATTCATCTCCCCGGCAGAACCGTGGCCGACCTCGCCGACCACGTCCTCCCCGCCCTCACCGCCGCCATGACCATCCTCGCCGCCCATTCCCCCGCCGAAGCGGACAACTTCCGCACCACCGTTCTGGTCGCCCTCGAATCCGCCACCCAGCCCCACCGCCGGCACCCCGGCCCCGTGCTCACGGCCATGGTCAACAAGATCACCGAGGCCCTCGACCGCGCGTGACGGCGTCAGCGCTGTTATCGCATGACGCCCATGCGGAGCAGGAAGCGGGCGTAAGGATCGGGGCGGTGGGGAGTGCGGACCGTCCCGGTGAGTTCGCGTTCGACGCGGTCCAGGAGAGACTCCAGGCAGTCATTGTGGAGCGAGCGGATCATCAAGGGCCACATGAGTTTCGCCGGGCCGCCCAAACGCATGACGGTGATGTGGCTGAGTTTGGTGGTTTCGTCGCCCAGGGGTTCGATGGTGAATTCGTGGAAGCCCTCGCCGACGCCCGGCTCGAATCGGAAGCGGACCCAGCGGCCGGGCTGGTGGCCGACCACGGTGTAGTGCCCGCCGCCGTGTGAGCCGTGGGTTCCGATGGCGATCGGGCCGTCCAGGGCCAGGACCGGCCAGGGCGCGCCGGGCCAGATGCGGTCGTGCTCGCCGCTGCCGAAGGTTTCGACGATATCGGCGACCTTGTCGGCGGCGGCCGGGAGGATGCGGGAGTGGATATTGAGAATGGCCATGGCACAGGACCTTTCGGAGCCGGGTTCAGCGGACGAGGGTGCGGAGGAAGCGGACGTAGGGGCTCCAGTGCGCGGGTTCGCGAACGGAGCCGGTGAGTTCGCGTTCGGCGCGGTCGAAGGCGTCCTCGAGGCAGGCGTCGTGCATCCAGCGGTACGCCAGCGCCCATTGCAACCGGCCGCCGACCGAAGGGTCGATGGTCAGCAGATGGCGCAGCTCGACGCCCTCGTCGGCGGGTTCGATGGTGAATTCGTGGAATCCGTTCCAGCCGCCCGGGGCGTCGAAACGGAAGCGCACCCACCGCCCGGGCTGGTAGCCGACGACCGTGTAGTGGATCGGCCCGTGGCCACCGGTCGCGCCGACGCCGAGCGGGCGGTCGAACCGCATGGGCGGCCACAGGCCGACGGGCCAGATCCGGTCCGCGGGGCTCGCCAGCGCATCGAGCAGCGCACCGGCCTCCGCCTCGGAGACGGGCAGCGTGCGGGTGTGAATGTTGAGGACAGCCATATCGCAACACCCTTCATCTGAAATATTCCTTCTAATTGAATTAGAGCAAACATTCCACATGATCGGGAGGGTGGGCTCGGCCACACCCGTCGTGCGAGAGAGAGGCGTCAGCCGCGGGCGGCGCGATGCTGTTCGGCGGCGAGGAAGTGCGCTGTGGCGCGAGTGGACTCGTAAAGGTCGCGGTAGTGGCGGTAGTACGTGTCGTAGTGGGCGGTGCCCGCCGGATCCGGTTCGACGGTGTCGACGATCGGATTCCAGGAACCGGTGTCGATCCCGAGGGCCTCGGCGGCCAGCAGCGCATCACCGAGGGCCGCGCCGATGGTGTCGGCGGGCAGCTGCTGCGGCAGTCCGGTGATATCGGAGACGATGCGCGTCCACAGACCGCCCCGGGTGCCGCCGCCGACGGCCACCAGGCGGCGCGCCGAACCGCCGGCGGCGGACATGGCCTCGAGATTGTGGCGGACGCCGAAACCGATGCCTTCCAGTACGGCCCGGTAGATGTCGGCGCGCCGGTGGGAGAGGGTCAGTCCGGCGATCACGCCCCGCGCGTCCGGATCGAACAGCGGCGTGCGTTCCCCCGCGAAGTAGGGGAGGACCAGCAGGCCGCGGCTACCGGCCGGAACCCGCGCGGCCTCGTCCACCAGGTCGGTGAAATCGCTGCCGGTCAGGCCCCGCAGCCAGTCGGTGACCGCGCCGGAGGTGGCCATCCCGGCGGCGGAAGTATAAGTGCCGGACCAGGTTCCGCAGGTCGTCCACAGTCCCGGATGCGGGCGGGGCGCGGAGAGCACCTGGGTGAGGAACAGGGTGGTGCCGTACATGATCATGGTGTCACCGGGCGCGCGGACGCCGACGCCCGCGGCCTCGGCCCAGGCGTCGATGGTCCCGGTGGTCACCGGCAGGCCCGCCGGCAGGCCGGTGGCGGCGGCCGCGAACGGCGTCACCCGGCCCACAATCTCGGTGGGCCAGGCCAATTCGGGCAGTTCCAGGCCGGGGGCGACGGACGCGGCCCAATCCGCCGCCCAGTCGCGGGCCATGAGGTCGTACATGGGCACGCACTGACTCGCGGATTGATGGTCGAGCACGTAGCGCCCCGTGAGCCGGTGCACCAGAAACGAACTGGCCATCAGCAGCATGCGGGTCTCTTTCCACACCTCCGGCTCGTTGCGGACCAGCCAGCGCAGCTTCGGCCCGACCGCCTGGCTGGTGAGCGGCGATCCCGCGCGCTCCAGCACCGTCGCCGCGCCCAATTCCGCTTCCAGCTCGGAGATTTCGAGCCCGGCGCGGGTGTCGACCCCGTAGAGGATGGCGGGCCGCAGCGGCCGCCCCTCGGCATCGGCGGGCAGCAGGCACGGACCGATACCGCTGACCGCCAGCGCCTCGATGGGTTCGTCGTCGACCGCCGCCACGAGCTCCCGGGCGATGGCCGCGAAATCCGCCCACCACACCGACTCCGCATCGTGTTCCACCCATCCGGGCCGCGGCGTCGAGACGCGGTGCGGCCGTTCGGCTCTCAGCTCGACCATGCCGTCGCGGCCGACCAGGACCCCCTTGGATCCGGAGGTGCCGATATCGATGCCGAGCAGCATGTCAGCTCGCCCTGCTGAACTCGTCGAGGGTGACGCCCAGCAGTTCGCACGCGGTGCGCACGGTGGCGCGGTGATCACCCGGGACGGCGTGAATGTGGTTGGCGCCGAACCGCGACAGGAAGTCCCCGGCCTCGGCGTCCAGTCTGGCGAAGGCGTGCGGCCACTCCCGGGTGGACTGCTTCATGAGCGCCTCATTGGTCGCCTCGTCGTAGGTCTCGAAATCGCCGAGCATCACCTGCATCCGGTAGGCGCCGTCCTTGCGGGTGAGTCTGGCGAGGGTCATCTGCCCGGGCGCGGCGAGATGATGCACGGACGCGCCGCCGGCCGGGAAGAAGAACACCTCCGGATACAGGTGCACGCGCGCGAGATTGTCGGCGGGATCGTCGCTGCGCGCCGCGTACCAGGTGGCGTGCTGCCCGGAATTGCACAGATCCCAGATATCGCGATCGGCGTGATAGTGCCGCACATCCGCGAAAAGCACCGGCGTCCCGGCGATCTGCTTGAGCAGCTGCATGGTGAGCGCGCCGTCCATATCTGCCTCGGTGGCGCACACGTGCGGGTGTTTGGGCCCGTTCCAGTCGTAGGGATCATTGAGGAACGCCTCGGCGATATCCATGGTCGCGAAGTACTGGGTCAGCTCCGGCTGGCCCTTGATGCCGGAGAAGTCCAGATGCCATTCCGCGATCAGGTCACGCATGGCCAGATATGACCGAATCTGGCGTTCCAGCAGTTCCGGTGTGAGCTTGCGCCCGTCGTAGTGCACCCCGCCCGCATACCGCTCCAGCCACTCCCGCGCGCCCTTGGCCTCCCCGCCGTCGGCGAGCTCGGCGCGGCGCACGATCTCCCACTGATCGATCTCCTCCACATCGATCCCGAACGATCGCTGCCATTGATCGGTATTGGCCACCGCGGTGTTCATCCCCATCGGCCGGCCGCCGATCCGCCCGAAAGTGCTGCCGCGCAGGCTTTCCACCGCCGCCGCGGCCCGCGCCCGGACGCCGATGGCCGCGATCAGCTCCGGGTCCGAGGGATCGCCCCACAGCCGTGCGTGCGCCCGCCCGATCTGATCCAGCGCCCCGCCCGCCGCCAGCATCCCCACCATGCCCGGCTGCACCGGATCGATATTCGACAGCAGGAGCAGCGGGCCGCGCAAGGCTCCCGCGGCCAGCATGGTGAAGTGCGGGAACGCCCACACCGCGTAGTGCAGCACGGTCAGGTCCACCCCCGCCGCCTGCACCTGCCGCGCCACGGCGACCGCCTGTTCATTGCTGCCCACCGGCTCCTCCCCGCGCACCACGGTGTGGCCCGCCGCGGTCAACTCGGCGACCAGCCGATCCTCCACGGTCCGAATGAATCCGACGATTCCCCCGTGCACATAGTCGCGGCCGTCGGAAATGCTGATCACGCCGATACGTGCCATGGCTTTCCTCCCCGCAATGGGTGGATTCTCGACTCCCTTTCAGAATCCCAGTCCCGTGCGCGCGCCACGGTCGAATCCGGAAGAATCGATCAGTGCGGGAAGATCAACGGGGCCAGGCCGACTCCGCCCTGCGCCCAGCCCGCCGAGGTGACCCACCGCCGGTCGCCGTCGCTGATGATCTCGGCGGCATGCGCGGGAACATGACCCGCGAGATCGGCCGGGCGAAAGTGAAAAGGGTCTGTACTGCGGAAGATCTCGGTACCGACGTAATCCGGCCGCGGGCCGATGAACAAATACCAGTGGTCGTCGTGGCGCAGCACGAACGGTGACTCGGTATTGCCCGCCTCGGTGCCGCGCGACGGATCGGTATAAGCGATGCCGCGCTCGCTCCAGTGCACGAGATCCCGGCTCGTGCGATAGGCGACGACGTGATTGCCGCCCTCGGGGGTGCTGGTCGCGCAGTAGTACATGACCCATTCGCCGCCGATGCGCGTCACCATGGGGTCGCGCGCGTCGTAGCCGTCCCGGAACAGCGGGCCTTCCGGCCACCGGGTCCACCGGAACAGGTCCGTGGATGTCGCGAGGTTCATTCCCGTCGCGGTGCGGTCGATTCCGCCGCCGTCGTAGAACATGAAATACCGCTCGCCGTCGCGCACCACGAACGGCGCCCACAAATGTGTTTCGCCGTAGTCGGGATCCACCGTGAGCGCGGTCGCGTGTTTGGTCCACGGCCCGTGCAGGTGCTCCGCGCTGGCGTGCGCGAATTCCGTCTCGTCGAAGGGATCCGCCGGCTCCGCATGCGTGATGCCGAAAAGATGCCAGCGCCCGCTCGCATCCCGCACCACGGTGTGATCATTGATGTACCAGGGCTCCCCGTCGGTCTCGCTCGGATCGTAGATCCGCCGAAACGTCCCCGCCCCCAGTCGCTCCCGCCGCATCATCGGATCGCCTCCGCAACTCACCGGTACGCCACTTCACACGCAAACTTCGCCGTAACGATCATTGTCGCCGGTGACGAGGTTCCGGTATGGCTACTGATAGATCCGATACCCCATCGTGCCCCACCTGCGGAAGAACCCCGAAGCCCATTGTCTACGGCCTCCCCGCCCGGATCGCCGCCGCCCGCGCCGACCGCGGCGAGATCGTGCTGGGCGGATGCTGCATCGGCCCCGGCTCCCCGAAGTGGGCCTGCACCTCGTGCGGCGCCCGCTTCGGCGACATCTACCCGGAAATGGTGTGAGGCTCGGCGATGATCACCCTACTGCGGATGTTCGGTCACACAGTGCGTGGGTGAGCAGGGCGCCGATATCCCTGGCGGTGGGGGATCCGGAGTAGGTGACGGTGACCGCTCGGCCGGTGGCGGTGGCGCCGGAGATGGTGGTGAAGCCGTGGATGTTTCCGACGTGGCCGACATACTGTGCGCCGCACGGTAGTTGGGTGTATCCGGCGCCGAGCCCGTAGGACATGCCGTCGCCGCGGCCCATGTCGACGCCGTCCAGCATTTGAGGCAGGAGGCGCTGCGGCACCACCTGTCCGGCCAGTAGCGCTGTGTAGAAACGATTGAGATCGGCGCCGGTGCTGACCAGTGCGCCCGAGGTCCACGACAGGGACGGTTCGATGCGGGTCCCGTCGGTGGCGGTGCCGTCGACGGTGGTGTACCCGTTCGGATGCGGGTCGCGCAGACCGGTTTCGCCGGTCGCCGGCAGATAGGTGTCCGACAAGCCCAGCGGGTGCAGGATGCGGTCGCGCAGCTCCTCGGGGTAGGCGCGCCCGGTGACGGCTTCGATCAGCATCCCGGCGACGATGTAGTTGGTGTTGGTGTACTTGAACCGGGCGCCGGGGGCGAACTGCGCGGGATACCGCAGGGCGAGGGCGATCTCCTGCGCGGGTGTAAAGGTGCGGCCGTCCTTCGCCGCCTCGAACTCGTCGGTCTCCGGAGACTTGGCGGGCGCGGGCAATCCGCTGCGATGCCCGAGGATCTGGCGGACGGTGATGGCGTGCCCGTCCACGCCGTCGCCGATGAGCAGCCCCGGCAAGTAGGTGTCGATCGATCGGTCGAGGTCGATCCGGTTTTCGGCCGCCAGTTGCAGCACGATCGCGGCGGTGAAGGTCTTGGTGATGCTCCCGGCCCGGACGTACTGGGGCGGATCGGTGGGAATCGGTGTCCCGGAGGCGATATCGGCGAGGCCGGAGGTCACCACGGTGGTGGCGTCCTGGTCGGTGAGCGTGGCGAGGGCTCCGACAGCGCCCGCGCGGATCAGCGCGTCGAGATCACCGCGCACCGCATTTCCGCGAGCGACCAGGTCCGGCGGTACGGAGACCGACGTCGATGAGCCGGTCGTGCAGGCGGCGAGGAACACCGCGGCAATGCAGGTCAGCAGAACTAGGGCCCGTTTACGCATGGCCCGACGCTAGAAACCCAAGGCCCGCAAGCACATCGGCCCGTGGTACCGCGGCATGCCCTACTGGAGTACTGATCAGCTGGTCTCGGGGGACCGGGTGAAGCGCAGGGTCATGAGCTGGAACGGGCGCAGCCGTAGTCGGACTCCCGCTGGTTCCTGGAGGGCGGAATCACCGGGCGGCAGGGGGCGTTCCAGGAGGTCGCAGACGGTGAATCCGGTGGCGTCGAAGCCGGGACTCACCAGTGCGGTCGCCCGACCACCGTGGGCTTCGTAGACGCGGAGCACGACATCCCCGCTGCCATCGTCCGCCAGCTTGACGGCACTGGTCACCACCGCGTCGTTGTCGATGGTGAACAGGGGATCGACGGACTCGGCCACGCCGGGTGCGGAAGGGATGAGGTTGATGCGGTAGCCCTCGCGGACGGCGTCGCCGATCGAGGCGCCCGGGGTCAGTGAATGGCGGAAATAGTGTGAGCCATGGTCGGTTTCGGGATCGGGGAAGCGCGGGGCGCGCAACAGGGAGGCGCGCAGCGTGGTCGTGGTGCCCCCGTCGGGGCGAACGGTGCGGGTGACATCGTGGCCGTAGGTGGAGTCATTGGCGATGGCCACGCCCCAGCCCGGCTCGGCCACATGGACGAAGCGATGGTTGCAGGCTTCGAATTTGGCGTATTCCCAGCTGGTATTGATGTGGGTGGGCCGGTAGAGGTGGCCGAACTGGGTTTCGGAGGCGTAGCGGTCGGCGTGAATGTCCAGGGGGAAGGCCAGTTTGAGGAATTTCTCGGTTTCGTACCAGTCGATGCTGGTGTCGATCTCGATGCCGCGGGCGCCGGTGCGCAGCACGATGGTCTGCTCGACCTTCGAGGAGCCGAACGAGCGGCCTGTGCGCACGATCGCGGCATCCGGTGAATCCGTGTCGGCGGCAACGAAGTCCGCGTCGGTGAGATCGGTGACGCGGTTCCGGTAGAAGAGGTCCACATCCCAGGCGTCCCAGGAGTTGGGCAGGTCCTGGTGCAGCTGAAGCAGATTGGCGGGGGAGTCCGGGGGGAGGGTTTCGCGCCGGTGCTCGTGGTCGAAGACCGAGACCAGCAGGCCGCGCGCGTCGATTTCGACCCGGAGCAGGCCGTTGTCGAGGATGAAGCCGCCTGCCGGGCGCTCGGCCACCGAGCACCGGTGCACCGGGTCGACCGGCGCGGCCGCACCGGCCCGGACACCTCGCCAGGTGTGCGGGGTCGGGTTGAAGACATTGGGGCCCACGCGTTCACCGCCGAGGATCCATTGAGCCTGCTCGATGAGCGCTCCCAATTCCTCGGCCACCCTCGCGTAGGTCTGCTCGGCTTCCCGGTGCACCCAGGCGATCGACGAACCCGGCAGGATGTCGTGGAACTGATGCAGCAGCACCGTCTTCCAGAGCCGGTCCAGAGCCTCGTACGGGTAGTCGGCGTTCTTGCGCACCGTGGCCGTGGCAGCCCACAGCTCGGCCTCGCGCAGCAGATGCTCGCTGCGCCGGTTGCCCTGTTTGGTCTTCGCCTGACTGGTCAGCGTGGCACGGTGCAGCTCCAGATACAGCTCGCCCACCCACACCGGCGGATTCTCGTACTCGGCCGCGGCCCTGGCGAAGAAGTCGGCGGGCTTGTCCCACAGCACTTTCGGCGAGCCTTCGAGGTTCCGCATCCGGGCGGCCTTGGCGACCATCTCCCGGGTCGTCCCGCCGCCGCCGTCGCCGAAACCGGTGGGCGCGAGCGACATCGAGGCGCGGCCCTTGTCCTTGAAATTCCGTGCGGCATGCGCGATCTCGCGGCCGTGCATGGTGCAGTTGTAGGTGTCGACCGGCGGGAAGTGGGTGAAGATCCGGGTGCCGTCGATGCCCTCCCACAGGAAGGTGTGATGCGGGAACTGGTTGATCTGACTCCAGGAGATCTTCTGCGTCAGCAGCCATTCGGAACCGGCGGCCTTGATGATCTGCGGCAGCCCGGCGGCGAAGCCGAAGGTGTCGGGCAGCCAGGCCTCCCGATTCTCGATCCCGAACTCCTCCAGGAAGAATCGCTTGCCGTGCACGAACTGCCGCGCCATGGCCTCGGAGCCCGGCATATTCGTATCCGACTCGACCCACATGCCGCCGGCCGGCACGAACCGCCCCTCCGCCACCGCCTGTTTGACCCTCGCGTACACCTCGGGCCGATGCTGCTTGATGAAGTCGTATTGCGCCGCTTGCGACATGGCGAAGACGAACTCGGGATCGGCCTCGAGCAATGCGGTCATATTCGCCGTGGTGCGCGCGACCTTGCGCACCGTCTCGCGCAGCGGCCACAGCCACGCCGAGTCGATGTGCGCGTGCCCGACCGCCGAGATCCGGTGCGCGGACGGCACCGCCGGCGCGGCCAGCACCTCGACCAGGCAGGCCCGCGCCGCCGCGGCGCTGCCGTTCACGTCCTGGAGGTCGACGGCGTCGAGCGCCCGCTCGAGGGCGCGCACGATGTTGTAGCGCCGGGCCGGATCGTCGGGCATCTCGTGCATGAGCTCGCCGAGCACCTCGAGATCCTGCACCAGCTGCCAGACCTCGTCGTCGAACACCGCCAGGTCCATCCGGCCCAGGCGATACTGCGGCTCGTGCCCGGCGGTGGACTTCTCCCCGAGCCCGGTCGGCGCGAAGAACGGAATGACCGGGTTCGCGGCCGCCTCGACGTGCAACAGCACGTGCTCGCCGCCCGCCACCGGCGACCCGATCCGCACCCACTGACTGCGCGGATGCAACCCCTTGACCGGCGACCCGTCCGGCCGGTAAACCAGCCCCTCGCACTGGAATCCGGTCATATTCCGGTCGAACCCGAGATCGATGATCGCCTCGACGGTCTTCCCCGCCCACTCGGCGGGCACCGTCCCCTCCACCGTGAGCCAGCTCGTCCCCCACGGCGCACCCCACCGCGCCCCGGATTCGACCGCCGTCCGCGGCGCGGCCAGCCCCTCGGCCACCGGCACCGGTTCATCGGGCGCGTCCCAGATGGACACCCGCAGCGGCACCGACTCCGGATAGATCGCCGGAACGATCCGATCGAGCACCCGCCCGAAGCGGTCCTCCAGCAATCGGCGGTCATCGTGCATATCGGGCTCCCATCGGACCGGCCACGTGATCAGCGGATTCACCACCATTCTGCGTCAGAACTGCGGATATTCCGGTCAACAGCGTGTCAGGCGGCGGTCTCGATCAGGCAGAGAATCCACGCGGGTGCAGCCTGTCGCCGGGCGTTAACCATCTCGCCACGAACGAGAATCGGACAGAACGGCTCCGGGGTGGTATTAATTCGCGGTGGCATGGACTTTGCGGCTGAGCGCGGATGAAGAGGCTGCGCTGAGCGCGCAGGCGATGGTGGAGGGCAGATCGAAACAGGAGATCGCCCGCGACGCCATCCGGACCTATCTGCACCGGCACGCCACCTGGGACGAGTACCTCTCCGAGACGCCGGTCGTCTACGGGTAGTAGCGGTCCCGGATATCGGCGTAGCGGCGGCGGATCGCATCGCCGATACCGGGTGCCAGGGAATGGAATTCGGTCACCGCGGGGGCGGGCCAGCGCGGCGGGCGGGGGCCGCCGCGCAGCGCCCAGGCGGCCTGGCGGGCCGCGCCCAGGGCCACGTATTCGCTCGGATGCGGGACCGCGACCGTGCGGCCGAAGATGGTCGCCGCGGCATGGGCGATGAGGCGGGACTTGGACGCGCCGCCGATGATCAGGATCCGGTGCGGCGTGGTGGGCAGCCGGTCGAAGGCTTCGGCGATATTGCAGAGCATGCCCTCGATGGCGGCGCGGGCCAGATGGTGCGGGCGCATGGTGTGCGGGCGCAGGCCGTGAATGCTGCCGGTGGCGTGCGGCAGATTCGGCGTGCGCTCACCGGCCAGATAGGGCAGGACGGTGAGACCGTCCGCGCCGGCGGGGGATTGGGCCGCCAGGACCTCGAGGCCGGAGACGTCGGTGCCCAGCAGGGCGGCGGTGGAATCCAGCACCCGGGCCGCGTTGAGGGTGCACACCAGGGGCAGGAACGCCCCGGTGGCGTCGGCGAAGCCATTGACCGCGCCGGAGGGGTCGGCGCTGGGGCGCGGGGACCGGGTGAACACCGTGCCGCTGGTGCCGAGGGACACCACCACATCCCCGTCCTCGATGCCCAGACCGAGTGCGGCGGCGGCATTGTCACCGGTGCCGGCGGCCACCACGCGCCCGCCCGGGGTATGCCCGGCCACCTCCGCCGGGTTCAGTACCCGGGGCAGCGCGGGGGTGCGGCCGCGGAAGGCCAGCGACAGCAGGTCGGTGCGGTAGCGCCCCGCGGCGGGGGACCAGTAGCCGGTGCCGGAGGCATCGCCGCGGTCGGTGGTGGGGACGGTGTCCGGGTCGCCGCCGCGCAGCTGCCAGGTCAGGTAGTCGTGCGGCAGCAGCACCTGGGAGGTGCGGTCGGCGAGTTCGGGTTCGTGATCGGCGAACCAGCGTAGTTTGGCCACGGTGTGGGCGGCCAGGGGCACGCTGCCGACCGCGTCGGCCCAGGCTTGCGGGCCGCCCAGCTCCGACACCAATTGCGTGGCGGCTTCGGCGGATCGGGTGTCGTTCCACAGCAGCGCGTCGCGCACCGGATGGCCGGCGGCATCGAGCACCACCAGCCCGTGCTGCTGCCCGGCGACGGCTATGGCCTCCACATCGCGCATCATCCGGTCGCAGGCGGCGCGCAGCGCGTCCCACCAGGTGGCGGGCGGTACCTCCGTCCCGTCCGGGTGTGGAATCTGCCGCTGCCGCAGCACCGTTCCGGTGTCGGCATCGCAGACCACGATCTTGCAGGACTGTGTGGACGAGTCCACTCCGGCAACGACCGTCATTGGCCCCTACCCGTCTATCGTGCCCCTCGGTGCGGGTGCAGTTGGATTTTGCGTCCGGCGCCGCCGCGGAAGGTCCGCAGGGCGTCGGCGAATTCATCGAGCGAGAAGTCGTGGGTGATCATGGTTTCCGCGTCGATGACGCCCTCGCCCATGAGGTCCACGGCCCGTCCGAAACTGTGCAGCACCGCCATCGATCCGATGATGGTGATCTCGTCGTTGTAGATGCGGAACGGCGAGATCGCCGCCCGCGCCGCCGCGGGTGCGACGCCGAACTGCTGATAGGTGCCGCCGCGCCGCACCCGGGAAAGCCCGTCCTCCACAGCGGGAATCGCCCCGCTGCATTCGATGACGATCTCCCAGCCCTCGGGCCGATCCAGCTCGTCGGCGGTGACGGACGCGGCGTCCGCGCCGAGGGTGCGCGCCACCGCCAGCCGATTCGCATTGGTGTCCACCATCGACACCGACGCGGCCCCGGCGGCAATGGCCAACTGCAGCATGAGCAACCCCATGGTGCCCGCGCCGTAGATCAGGTAGTGCGCGCCGAGTCGCCGTGGCAGCACATCGAATCCGTGCACCGCGCACGACAGCGGTTCCACCAGGGCGCCGTGCGCGGCCGGTAGATGCCCGGGCAGCCGATAGCAGTTGGCGGCGGGCACTTTCACGTATTCGGCCATGGCGCCGTCCACGGTGTCGCCGATGGCGCCCCAGTTCTCGCACAGATTGCCGCGCCCGATGGCGCAGTAATGGCAGCGCCCGCAGAACAGCGACGGATCCACCGCCACCCGATCACCGATCCGCACGCCCGCCGCCTCCGCGCCGAGCGCGACGACTTCCCCGGCGAATTCGTGCCCCGGCACGATCGGATAGGGCGTGGGCGGGAATTCGCCCGCCACGATATGGATATCGGTCCCGCAAATGCCGACCGCGTCGACCCGAATCACCGCCTCGCCCGGACCGGGCGCGGGATCCGGCACCGTTTCGACCGAGAACTGTCCAGGCTTCTCGACGAGCAACGCGCGCATACAAATACCATGCACCCCAGCGGTCCTCGCCCGGTGCGTTTTACGCAATAGCAATCACCCGTATAGGGGGATGTCACTCCATTAGGGGGAGTGCGGGACCGATTGATACCACAGGGCGGTCGTCGAGACATGCGCGTGCTCGAGCGGCAGGTAGTGACCGTCATCGCGCCAACCCAGCGCTTGGACGGTGGCGCGCAGCGAGTGCTCGAAACAGATCGGATCGGGAATATGCCACCGGTACATTCCGAAGCGCTGCTGCGGTTCGTAGATGCGATCGCGGGGTTGCACCTGCACCAGGCCCAGATATGGGGTGGAGTAGGGCAGTTGGATGCCGTCGAGATCGAAATTCCAGGCGCCGCCGAAATAGTCCTCGGTACCGGTGCCGCAGATGGTCGGGAATTCGGTGTCGTCGTCCAGATAGAACTTCAGCTCGCCTTCGCCCCACCAGCCGGGCGCGCGCGGTTCGATGGCCAAATAGGTGCCGGCGTAGCGGCCCGGGCCGCCGGTCACCTCGATGATCGGATGGACCGCGGGAGCGCCGAGGGGATCGCTGCAGCGCCACTGTGCGTGTAGATAACCGGACGAATCCGGCAGATCCTCCTCGAGGTAGGTGATCTGGTAGTAGACCGGCGCGGTGCGCTCGGCCCCGTTGTGCAGGGTGATGAGGGCATGGCTGTGGAACGGCATGGGCCAGTAGCTGTTCAGCCCGCCCGCCGGTGCGACCACGATCATCTGGGAGTTGACCAGGGCCAGATGCGGCCAGCCATTGCAGAAGAAGTCGCCGAGCGGTACCGCGACGGCGGGGTCGGGCGCACCGTCCCAGAACATCTGGAGCGTGAAGTCGCGCAGTAGCGCGCGGTCGGTGGTGAGCCAGATGTGGCGGATGACGCCCGGGCCGGAAATATCGGCGAGAGTGACGGTTTCACCCGGCGCGAGATCGATCGAGGGCGAGACCTTCCAGCCGCGGCCCAGCCCCGCCGCCGCGAAAGCACCTGTGCCGGAGATGGCGCGTCCGCCCCCGCCGGGCGCTCCGGTGGGGTTCTCCGCGCTGACGGAGCGGGTGCGCCGCCCGTCGAGCTGCCAGATCTCCTGCACCATGGGAATTTTCGCATGTAAAACGGACGCCTGTCCCGGACATGGGGCGGACAAGCGAATGCCGACGCCGTCCGGTAGACAGCGTCGGCATTCTGATCTAGCAGCGGTCGCCGAAGCTCAGTTGGTGCCGGGCAGGCCGGGCCGCTGGATCAGCTTGTCGCGCAAGGTGTCGATGGTCGCGCGGTCGATGCCCAGGCCGTCGGAGATGAAGCGTTCCATCGAGCCGTAGGACATGGCCGCCTGGCCGAACGACGCCTGCAGGAACTCGCGCTGCACGCCCAGCAGCGGCTCGAACAGCGAGCGGTCCTTGATCAGGCCCTGCTTCTCCAATGCGTCGAGGGTGGCCTTGTTACTGGCCGCCAGGCGGTCGTTGGACTCCAGGAAGTTGTCGAAGATGGTGAACTGATCGGTACCGAGGATGTTCATGAGGATGGCGGTCATCCAGCCGGTGCGGTCCTTGCCGGCGGTGCAGTGGTAGAGCACCGGGCCGGAGGCACTGGCGATCTCGCGCAGGGCGGTGCCGAACTGGTCGCGCATGGTGGCGTCGGTGACGAACAGCTTGTAGTAGTCCTTCATGATCTGGGCGGCCTTGCCATTGCCCAGCATGTCCTGCTGCTTGTCGTGGCCGCCGGTGATGATGCCGCCGATGAAGGTGTAGAAGTCGTTGTTCGGGTCGTAGACCGGGAGCAACTGGGTCGGGATCGAGGCGGGCACCTTGTTGGGATTGGCGGCGCGCTCGGTGGGGCTGCGGAAGTCGATGATCTTGGTGACGCCGTAGGTGATCAGCTTCTGCTGATCGGCGTCGGTGAGCTTGTCCAGGGCGTCGGTGCGGTAGACCAGGCCGTTCTTGATGGTGCCGGCGAAGGCGGCCACGCCGCCGATATCGCGGGCATTGGGGGCGCGGGTGAGGCTGAAATCGCCGTCGGCCGGGGCCTGGGGGAGGATCGAGATGGCCGGGGCCGCCGCCGCGGGGGTGAGGGTGGCGGGAAAGACGGCGATGAGCGCGGCGGCCACGCCGGTGAGGGTGCCGCGTACAGCGCGCGAAATCGTCACTAGGGGTGTTCCTTTCAACATCGGACCGGACCAAGGGCATCCGGGCCGGGTTCGCGCATCGGCAGGCGGCTGCGGTTTCGGGTCGGTTATGGGTGAGACCTCGCCTGCGTGATGCCGTTCACACACTGGCAGGGGGGAATCGCGGGGACGGGGGTAGTCCCGGTGGCTGAGACGGGGTTGTCGGTCAGCAGGACGGGTGGCGAGAACCGCTGGTGTGGAGGGGATTTCGGGCTGGACTTGATGGCTTCCGCGACCGGATCGGCTCCGGGCATGCGAAGGGCCGGCGCCTCCCCACGGGGCGCCGGCCCTTCGGAAATCGGGTGGTTACTTGCCGACCAGCTTGGAGCGCAGGGTCTCGACGGTGGCGGCGTCGATGCCCAGGCCGGTGGACAGGAAGTCGTCGAACGAGCCGAAGGTCTGGGTCGCCTGGTCGAAGGCGGCGTCGAGGAAGTCTTCGGAGACGCCCAGGACCGGCTCGAACAGCGACGGGTCGGTAACTCGGCCGCTCGCGACGAGGCCGTCGAGGGTGCGCTGGTTGCTGGCGGCGAGGTTCTCGTTGGATTCGAGGAAGCTCTTGTAGATCTGGCCCTTCGGGACGTTGAGGGTCTGCATGAGGATGGCGGTCATCCAGCCGGTGCGGTCCTTGCCTGCGGTGCAGTGGTAGAGGACAGGGCCGGGGGCGGTGGCGATTTCGCGCAGGGCGGTGGTGAACTGGGCGCGGGCGGTGGGGTCGGTGACCATCCAGCGGTAGTAGTTGCGCATGTATTCGGCGGCTTTGCCGTCGCCTAGCATCTGCTGCTGGTAGTCGGGGCCGCCTTGGACGACTTTGCCGAAGAAGACGTAGAAGTCGTTGGCGGGGTCGTAGACGGGGAGGGACTGCAGGGGGATGGAGGCGGGGAGTTTGTCGGGGTTCTGGCCGGTTTCGGTGGGGCTGCGGAAGTCGATGACCTTGGTGATGCCTGCGGTTAGGAGGGATTGCTGTTCGGTTTCGGAGAGTTTGCTCAGGGCGTCGGCGCGGAAGATCAGGCCGGGCTTGATTTTTCCGTTGCCGCCCTGGGTGGGGACGCCGCCGATGTCGCGGGCGTTGGGGGCGGTGGGGAGGTTGAGGGTGACTGTTTTGGGGGATTGCAGGGCTGGGGTGGGAGTGGCTGCTACGGGAGCCACGGTGGCGGGGAAGACGGCTATGAGTGCGGCGGCTACACCGGTTAAGGTGCCGCGGAGGGCGCGCGAAAACGTCATGGGTGTTCCTTTCGATACGGGCGGGAGTGGGGGTTTCCCGTCCGGGCATGTGGGGGCTGTGTTTGATTTGTGGGGGACACCCCCACACCCCCGGGGGGGGACACCCCCGCACCCCCGCAGGGGCTAGCC